>NZ_VFUR01000014.1:0-165732 GCF_006441095.1 Mesorhizobium sp. B2-5-4
AACGATCGACCATCCGAATCATCCCTCTTCATTCCTTACGCACGGAATCACCAACCCGGTTCCGTGCAAAGGCCTCCCGAACGGGACGGGAAACCGCTTCACACTTCTCCGGGAACCGCTCCGAGGGGTGAGGCGCCTACCTCAGCGAGATGCTCATGCCGCTGAGATCCGCGTTCACCTGCAGGCCCACCTGTCTGCCCGTGAGTTGGAGTTGGGCGCCCTTGTCGTTGGTCATCACGATCACCTGAGCGCCTCTGCCGAGCGTGCCGCCGCCGCCGGCCGCGCCATATACGCCAGCCACGTCCCGGGCGCGCCTGATGTGGCGCACGGTGCCCTGGAAATAGGTCTTGGAAACGCCGAAGGCGAGGCCGCCCGAGACGCCGCCGATCGAGATCGGATATTTCCGGCCATGGAAGGTCAGCGTGCCCTCGCCACCGGAGCCGCCGACGAAGAAAGCCGCCTTGTAGACGGAGAAGCGGATCGTGCCGCTGTCGGCATGCGCGGCGCTGGCAAGGCTGACGCCTACCGTGGCGATCGCGGCTACGGCGATTGAACGAAATCCGGACGAAATAGTCATGATGGGAACTCCTGAAGGTGGCCGTCGGCAAGAATGGTCGGCGTGGCATCAAAGTTACAACTGAACAGTCTCGCTCATCATTGGTTCCAAGCGGCGGTCTGAATCTGGCGGCGGGAAGCCCGCCACGAAAAGAGGCCAGGCTCTCTGGTCGCGGCGGTCTTCTTGTGGGATGGAGACGTCGGTGTCCGCTCCACGGCGGTTGGCAAAGGGGTTCGGTATGAGAATTGCGACGGGGCTTGTAATGTCCGCATTGGCCGCGACAATGGCTGGATGCGCGGCGTCTCCAGTCGACTATGGAGCCTCGCTTTCGCAGCAGGACCAGAAATGGGCGACGCCGCAATGCCAGCAAGCCCGGGCGGCGGCTTCGGACTACGCGGTCCGCGAAAAACAGCACCCGGGTTGGGAATTCGTCGCACTTGGCCCCTACGGGTTGGGGATCATAGCGGCGACCAAGGAGCACGAGCAGAAGCAACGAAAGCTGCTCGCCCGCGACGTGCATCTGCAGTGTTCGAGCCTACCCCTTCCGAAGGAATTGCAAGGTGATTTGAGCCCTGCCAGTCCAACCCCGGCGAAATATCCATAGCCGGGAACGGTTGCGGATGCGACCCTCGACGAAAAACCGTTACACGCTTTTCCTGGGAGTTGCTCTAACGTAGCAATCCGTCCGCCTCGAATGTGTCCCAACCTTCGAGCTTTGGCGCATCGTCCTTTCCCGCATTTCTGGTCTTGCGGGCGTTGCCCGTCCGCTTGCCTGCCCGCGTCAGTGCGGCCTTGCCGGCCCCGCGCCGTCTGTTCTCGGACACTTCCAGCGCATCCTCCTCCCGCCAGGCGGTCGCCAGGTCACGATCGAGAACGTCCTCGATGTGGCGTGGATCGAAGACGTGGAAGGTCACAGCCTTGGATCGCCCGCGCATCTTCACGGTACGCGTGCCAATGCTTTTCAGGCGACCATCCCTGAGCCATTTGTGCCGCTCTCGGGAGGAGATGGTGAGGATGTCCTCTGCCTCTCGCGGAAGCACGGGCAGTGCCTCGATTCCCTCCAGCGTCCTGGAGATGGTTGCCGAGGCGGTCTTGAACGCATCCGCGTCGGTTCGCATCATGCGCAAGACGACGCGGCCCGTCTCGGCCTTGGCAAATTTCCGCACCGTCCACGGCAGGCGGGCCCGAACTTCGCGTTCTATCCCCTTCAGGCGCAAGGAAGACCCAAGCGTCGCCGCTGGCGGCAGCAGCCATTCGGCGACCATTGACGCGGTGCCCGTGCCTTGCTCGGCCGTGCGATCAGGGGCGGTGGCAATTTTCGCCGCGATGCCGCTCAGGATCTTCCGAATGGAGCCGCGCTTCTTGTCCGCCATGTTTCGTTTTCGCTCATCGAGTGCTTTCGTGGAAGCACAGTTCGCACAGCGGACAACCGAAATCAGGGTCGAACAGTTCCCTAGGCATGCGCAGGCGGAGGACAATTGACTTCATCTGGGCAACCTCCATGCAAGCGGCCCTGGACAGGTGGTCCAACGAACCGCAGGGTGGTTCCAATATTGCGTCAGGATTTCGCAAGGAGCGCTTGCCCACAACGACAGGTCAGATCGTTGCGAAATTGAAATTCCCGAGGCGCTGACCACAGCTCTCTTCGTCCCATCGACGCCTGATCGACCGTTGGAATTGCACTTGGTCGGAGTCGGCGGGCGATCCTATTACCCTCGAGGCCGTGATGGCATGTGTTGGGCGAGGGCGCCCTGGACTGGGCCGCCGTCGATAAGCAAGAAGTCCGGTGCCGCTTTTGGCAAACACATCGTCCGGTGTTCCAGCATATTGTGCTGGCGAATAAGCTTGAGACAAGGCGGTTCCGAACAACAATGGCTAGGCGGTTTGCGTTTCTCCTGGTGCGCGACTTCACGCTGTCGCCGCTGTCGCTGTTCATCGACACGCTGCGGCTGGCGGGCGATGAGGGCGATCGCAGCCGCAGGATAGAGTTCGACTGGGAGATCGTCGGCGAACGCGGTCTGCCGATCCGGGCAAGTTGCGGCGTCGAACTGCTGCCGACCGGGGGGATCGGCAATCCCGAGGATTTCGATAATGTCGTCGTGGTCGGCGGCCTGCTCGACACCAACCGCAGCCTGAGTTCCGAAAAGGAGGCTTTCCTGTTGCGGGCCGCAGGGAAGGGCGTGCCGCTGACGGCGCTCTGCACGGGCAGCTTCGTGCTGGCGCGCTACGGCCTGCTCGATGGCTATAGCGCCGCCGTCAGCTGGTTCCACATCAAGGATTTCCGCAGCCGGTTCCCGGAGGTCAACGCCCATGCCGACAGCCTGTTTACCGTCGACCGTGGCCGCTCGACATGCGCGGGCGGCACGGGTGCCGCCGACCTTGCAGGCCATTTCGTGTCCGAGTTCATCGGCCGGAAGGCGGCGGAAAAGGCCGCCAAGATCCTGGTGCTCGACCGGATCAGAAGCAGCAGGGATGTGCAGCCCGTCGGCGACCTGTTTCCGGAGGCGTCGAGCCGGGCGGTGAAGCGCGCTTTGCTGTTGATGGAGAGCAACCTCCAGGAGACGCTGTCGGTCGCCGAGATCGCGACCCGCCTGAACTGCTCGCGGCGCCAGCTCGAACGGCTCTTCGGGCTGGAACTGGGCATCGGCCCGATGGCGGCATATCTCGCGTTACGAGTGCACCATGCGAAGTCGCTGCTCGAAGGCAGCGACCTGCAGATCGGCGAAATCGCCTACCGCTGCGGCTTTACCAATGCCGGCCATTTCAGCCGCGTGTTCCGCCAGCAGACCGGCACCACGCCAACCTATCTCAGGCATCCCAACCGCAGGCCCGGCGGCGCGACGATACAATGAAGTCCGCTACGTGCGGCGCCTATGAAATCCGCTGGCCGTCCTCGTCGAGCAGAACGCAGCCCTCGGGATCGAATCCGAGGTCGGCCGTCTCGCCTTCGCGAAGGACGCGGCCATTGATCGGCGCGTTGGCGCGGAGGCTGGTCTTGCCGCCGATGTCGATCTCGTAGATTGCGCTGCCGCCCAGATACGAGGCCGAGACGACACGACCAGTGAGCCGGTTGACGCTCGTTCCAGCACCGACCGAAAATTTCTGCGGCCGCACCACGACGGTGACCTTGCTGCCGTCGCCAAGCGGCCTTGGACAAGCCACGTTGATGGTCTGGCCGGTGGCAAGCACCACCGCTTGGCCGGACCTGCTCACGGTCCCGGCAAGCATGTTGGCCTTGCCGAGGAAGTCGGCGACGAAGGCCGTGGCCGGCGTCTCATAGACCTCCTCCGGAGTGCCGATCTGTTCCACCGCGCCGGCGTTCATCACCACGATGCGATCCGACATGGAGAGCGCTTCTTCCTGGTCGTGCGTGACGAAGATGGCGGTGATGCCCGTTTCCTTCTGGATCTTCTTGATCTCGACGCGCATCTCCTCGCGCATGTTGGCGTCCAGCGCCGATAGCGGTTCGTCCAGCAGCAGCACCTGCGGCTCGAAGACGATGGCGCGGGCAAGCGCGATGCGCTGCTGCTGCCCGCCCGACAGCTGCGACGGCAGCTTCTTCTCGCTGCCCGGCAGCCGCACCATTTCGAGCGCCTTGCCGACCCTGCGGGCGATCTCTGGCTTTGGCACGTTGCGGTACTTCAGGCCGAAGGCGACGTTGTCGAACACGTTCTTGTGCGGGAACAGCGCGTAGCTCTGGAAGACCAGCCCGATGTTGCGCTTGTAGATCGGGACGTCGTCGACCCGCCGCCCGTCGATCATGATCTGGCCGCCCGAAATATCAACCAGGCCGGCTATGGAGCGCAGGATCGTGGTCTTGCCGCAGCCCGAGGGCCCGAGCAAGGTGACGAAGCTGCCCTTGCGGATCGAGAGCGAGAAATCGCGCACGGCGACGAACTTGCCGTAGGCGATGTCGATATCGCGGAACTCGACCGCCGGGCTGTTCGCCTCGGCGGCCGCGCTCGCGCCGGCTGCCCCGGCCAGGACAGGCCGGGGATGGAGTGTCGTGCCCTGGCTTTCAGGCACCTTTGGAGATCCTGTTCCACTGCTTGGTCCAGGCGTCCTCGTTGGTCGCCCAGTAGGTCGGATCGGCGAAGGTCAGCGATTTCATGGTGCCGGTCTTGTCGAACGCCGGCAGTTTCTCGATCTTCTCGGTCAGCTTGACCTTGTTCGGGTCGAGCGACGGCGGATAGCTCTGGCCCTCGGCCACCGCGATCGAGGTCGCCGGGTCGAGCATGAAGTTGATGAGCTCCTCGCACTCGGCCATGGGCGAGCCCTTGAGGATCAGCATGTCCTCCATCCAGGCATAGGAGCCGGCCGGGTCGAGATAGCCGATCGGATGGCCCTGGTCCTGCAGCGCGGCGACCCGTCCCGACCACGCATCGGTCACCACGATCTCGCCCTTGGAAAGCAGGTCCATCAGCTCCGCGCCGGAGCTCCAGAACTTCTTGGCGAGGTCGCGCGTCTCGCGCACCTTGGCCCAGATGGCATCCATGTCCTTGAGGTTATTGGGATCCTGCCCGGTGGCAAGCGCCGCATACCAGACGCGCGTCGTCATGTCGGAATAGCCGCCGACCTTGCCGGCATATTTCTTGTCGAGAAGCAGGGCCGCGCCTTTTTCCTTGGCTTCCTCCGGCGAGATCACCTTGGTGTTGTAGGCGATACCCGTCGTGCCATAGTCGTAGGGTATGGCCGAAAGCTTTGGCGTCAGCTTGCGGAACGGCTCGATCATCGGCTGCAGCACATTCGCCATGTTGGGAATGTTGGCCTCGTTGATCTCCGAGGTCAGGCCGGCGTTCACATATTTGATGTAGTAGTTGACGCCCGAGGAATGGATGACCTGGTAGTCGCCGGGCTTGGCGGTCTTGATCTTGGTGATGATCTCGTCCTCGTCGCCGAACGTGCCCTGGACCACCTTGATCTTGGTCTTGGTCGTGTAGGGCTGGAAGGCGAACTTGTCGATCGCGTCCTGCACCGTGCCGCCCCAGCCGTCGAAGCGAACCTCCTGGACCGCGGCGAGCGCCCGGCCCATCCACGGTATGGAAAGGCCCGCCGATGCCGCCGCGGCGGCGGTCAGTGTCAGGAAAGTGCGGCGGCTCAGGTCGCCATTGGCGTATCGGTCGTGCAGCCGTTCCAGCCGCTTCGTGGTGGTGAGTTTCATTGTGTTTCCTCCTTTGGTTCGCCACGTCTTCTCAGTTTTGTCAGGCTTTGCAGGATCAGGCCGCCAATCAGCGGGATGCCGACGGTCACAAGGATCATCACGGTGCCGAGTGCGTTGATTTCCGGACTGATCGAGATCTTGAGCATGGAAAGGATCTGGGTGGGCATGGTCTCGACGCCGGCCGGCCGCCAGAACAGGCTGGCCGAGGTGTTGTCGAACGAGATGGTGAAGGCGAGCAGCGCGCCGCCCACCACGGCCGGAATGAGCAGCGGCAGCGTGATCTCGCGGAAGGACGAAAAGCGCGAGGCGCCGAGCGACAGCGCCGCCTCCTCATAGACGCGCCGGATGCCGATCATGCGCGCCTGCGCGATCAGCACCACATAGGGCACGGCAAGCAGGATATGACCGAGCACCAGGAGCAGCATGGTCCTCGGCTGGTCGACCGCCTTGATCAGCACCAGCAGGCCGACGCCGAGGATGGTTTCGGGCACCAGCGCCGGGAGGATCACCAGCGTGCTCAGCGCCTGCTTGCCGCGAAAATCGAAGCGCACCAAGGCAAATGCCGTGGTGACGCCGACGGCGGTGGTGACGATCGCGGTGACCAAGGCGATCCACAAGGACGTGCGAAAGGCGGCCAGCACCGCCTCGTTGGCCATCAGCTTGCCGTACCATTGCAGGCTGAAGCCGGTCATCGGGAAGCCGCCGAACATCGAGGCGTTGAACGACAGGATCACCGTCGCCACGATCGGCGCGAACATGAAGATGTAGACGCAGACCGTGACGAAGCCGGTCAGCCGCCAGGCCCATCTGCCTTCCTGCTTGCGCCGTGTTCCTCTCATCCGCCAAGCCCCATCATCCGCCAAGCCCTTTGACGATCTGCGACATGCCCATGTAGCGCGTGTAGACGGCGGCGAAGAAGCCGAGCACGACGAACAGCACGATCGAAAGCGTGGCGCCCATCGGCCAGTTCAGCTCGCCCATGATGGTGTCGTAGATCAGGTTGCCGAACAGCGCGTCGCGGCCCGAGCCGAGAAGCTGCGGCGTCACATAGCTGCCGGCGGCCAGCACGAAGCAGAGCAGCAGGCCCGCCGCAAGGCCTGGCAGCGACAGCGGCAGCGTGACCTCTCGGAACGCCTGCGCGCTCGTGCAGCCCATCGAGCGGGCCGCCGAAATCAACGTGCGATCAATGCTCTCCAGGCTGACATAGACGTTGAGGATCATGTAGGGCAGCAGAAAATGCAGCATGCCCAGGATGACCGCGCCCTCGTTATAGAGCATCGGCAACGGCTCGTTGATGATGCCCATTTTGAGCAGCGCGACATTGATGACGCCCTGTTCGCCCAGGATGTTGATCCAGGAGAAGGTGCGGATGGTGAAGCTGATCCAGAACGGCACGATCAGCAAAAGCAACAGCAGCCATTTGTGCTTGAAGCTCGTGGCCCAGATGAAATAGGCGGGAAAATAGCCGAGCACGCCGCAAAGCAGCGCCGTCATGGCCCCGACTCTCAAGGTCTTCAGAAGGAAGCCGTGATAGTAGCTGTCGGTGAGGAATTCATGCCAGTTCGCGGTCGTCAACGCGCTCGTTTCCACGCCGGCGGTGACGAAGGTGAAGAAGGTGTAGGCGCCCATCACGGCGATCGGCAGCACCAGGAAGAAGATCAGCAGCAGGAGCACCGGTGCGACGAGCATCCAGGCCAGCCGTGGATCATACAATGTCCATCGTCGTTTCATGAGCACCCGGAGCGCTTTCTTTGAAGCGCCTGTTTTGTTCCCGGGCCAAGATTGAGGGATTGGAGGCGCGATGTCCACAGTCGGCGATTGAGCCAGTGAACTTCAGCATGTCGGCCCGATGGGCCAGAATAATTATCGGCGAACGCAATACCGCGGCCGGGCATCTATCCGATGCGTTTGCCGGCGGCAGCCGTCTTCTAGGCCGGCAGGCCGGCCACGCGCAGGGCGTCGGTGACATCGTTGATTATGCCAGGCGCGATTCCGACGGCGGTGGCCCAGCGGCCGATGGTGAAATGCGGATCGAGCGCCATGAGCCGTGCGGCCGACGCTCTTGCCTCCTCGATCCGTCCGAGCCTCGCCAGCGGCGCGGCCAGCCAGCCATGCAGGATGCTGAAACCAGGGTTCAGCTCCACCGCCCGCCGGCCGGCCGCGATGGCCTGTTCGTGCCGGCCGGACAGAAAATTGCCGAAGCCGATGATGCCTTGCGGCACGCAGCTCATGGCGTCGAGCGGGGAGAGCCGCATCGCCTGCTCGCACCAGTCGATGGCGCGTGCCGCATCGCCGCCATAGGCCACCGGCACGCAGCCAAAAGTGTAAACGAAGGCGCAAGAGGCGCTAAGCGACAGGGCCTGCGCGAACATCTCGTTGGCCAGCCCGCGGTCATGCTCGACCAGGCCGATTGTGAAGCCGGCCAAGGCCAGCGCCATCGCGTCGCCCGAGCCGTGCTCGATCGCCGCATGGGCATGGTGCGACGCCTTCTGGCGATGCTCCGCCAGCATGCCGCCGCGGATGAAAAGGGTTTGATGCGCCCAGGCGGCAAAGCCGTGGGCGAGCGCATAACTCGGCTCCATGGCCAATGCCTGGTCGAGCAGAGGCAGTCCCTTGGCCGCGCCCTGGGGCATGAAGGTGTAGACATCGGGCAGAGCGCGCAGAAAAAGGTCGTAGGCGTCGAGGCTGTCGGGGCGCTGGCGCTTGACGCGCTCGATCTCGGCACGGCGCAGATTGGGCTCGATGGCCGCGACCACGCTGATGGTGATCTCGTCCTGCAGCGCGAACACGTCGGTCAGCTCGCGATCGTAGCGTTCGGCCCACAGATGGCTGCCATCCTCGACGTCGATCAGCTGCCCTGTGATGCGCACGCGGCTGCCCACCTTGCGGACCGAGCCTTCCAGCACATAGCGCACGCCGAGTTCGCGCCCGACCTGCTTCACGTCGACGGCGCGGCCCTTGTAGGTGAAGCTCGAATTCCGCGCGATGACGAACAGCCAGCGGATGCGCGACAGGCCGGTGACGATGTCCTCGACCATACCGTCGGCAAAATAGTCCTGATCCGCGTCGCCGCTCATGTTCACGAAAGGCAGAACGGCGATGGAGGGGCGGGCGGGAATGCCGAGGCCAGGCTTGGGTGTCCCCACCGGCGCTGCCGCCTCGGCGCCGGCTTCCTCGCGTACGGTGCCGACGAAACGAAAGCCCCGGCGCAGGATGGTACGGACGAGGCGCTGCTGCTCGCCATTGTCCTGAAGGGCGCCGCGGGCGGCATTGACACGGCTGGCAAGCGTGGCGTCGGAGACGATGCGTCCCTGCCAGACCGCATCGACCAGATCGTCCTTGCTGACCACCCGCTCGCGATTGCGGATCAGATATTGCAGGAGGTCGAACACCTGCGGCTCGACCGGGACCAGCTCGTTGCCCCTGCGTAGTTCGCGCCGGTCGCCGTCCAGAGCGAAGTCCTCGAAAAGATACGGCAAATTGCTGGCTCCAGATGGGGCGGAAACGCTGACCTGGACACTGTAGACGTGTCGTGGGCGCAAAATCAAAGCCCTCTCAAGACAAAATCAAGAGGTCCTGAAGGTCACCTCAAAGCGAGCGCGGCGGACCCGGCGCATAGTCCTCCTGCAACCAACGCAAACAACGATTTGAAAAGGAGAACTCAAATGTCCAACACCGCGGCAAATTCGGTCGTCCTCGTCCATGGCGGCTTTGTCGACGGCTCCGGCTGGGAAGGGGTCCATAACCAGCTCAAGGAGGACGGCTACGACGTCACCATCGTCCAGAACCCGACCACCTCGCTCGCCGACGACGTCGCTTTCACCAAGCGCGCCATCGCCGCCGCTTCCGGCAACGTCATCCTGGTCGGCCACTCCTATGGCGGCGTCGTGGTGTCGGAAGCCGGCACCGATCCCAAGGTTTCAGCCGTCGTCTACATCGCGGCCTTCGCCGCCGATGCCGGCGAGTCGGTCTCGACCCTCATCGCCAACCCGCCTCCCGGCGCCGCGGTGCCGCCGATCCTGCCGCCCGTCGACGGCTTCCTGATGCTCGACAAGGCCAAGTTCGCCGCCTCGTTCGCCGCCGACGTCCGTCCTTCGCTCGCCTCCTTCATGGCGGACTCGCAGGTGCCGTGGGCCGTGGCCGCACTCGAAGGCAAGGTCACCAAGCCGGCCTGGAGGGTGAAGCCGAGCTGGTATCTCGTCGCTACCGACGACCATATGATCCCGCCGCCAGCACAGCGCCAAATGGCAAATCGGGCCGGCGCGACGACGGTGGAAGTGCCCGGCAGCCACGCGGTCTACGTTTCCGATCCCGCATCCGTCGCCAAGCTGATCAAGGACGCAGCCGCCAGCGTCGGCGGGAACTGAACCGGCCTCCCTCCCAACAAAAGGCCTGGCCTCCCAACAAAAGGCCTGGGCGCCCGGCGGCGCCCAGGTCTTTGCCTGTTCCGGCCGAGGCGCCGACTGGCCTCAGCCCTTCGAGATGCCGCGCGCGATCAGCCGGGCCAGACGCTCCGAGAATGCCCTGGCGTCGGCAGGCTTGTCGCCGTCGAGCACGCGCGCCTCGTCATAGAGAAGGTGGGCGGCATCGTCCTTGAAGGCCTGTTCGTCGTCGCCGAGGCCGGCGAGCGCCAGGACGCGCTCGTGGCGGGGGTTGATTTCGAGGATCGGTTTGGCCGTCTTGTCGAGGCGGCCGGCGGCGTTGAGCAGCCGCTCGAACTGCCGGTCCGGACCATGTTCGGGCGCCACCAGGCACACCGCGCTTTCGGTCAGGCGGTCGGAAGGCTTCACATCCGACACGGCATCGCCAAGCGCCGCCTTGACGAAGGCCAGGAAGCCATCGACTTCGGGCGTCGCCGCCCTGTCCGGCTTCTTCGCATCATCGAGCAAGGAGATGTCGGAAAGCTCCGCCCCGCCCTGCGTCACCGACTTGAACGGCTTGCCGTCGAACTCCGGCGCCATCGACGTCCAGAAACTGTCGACGGGGTCGGTGAGCAGCAGCACCTCTATGCCGCGTGCCCTAAAACCTTCGAGCTGCGGCGAGGCTTCGAGCCGCGCACGGTCGTCGCCGGCCATGAAGAAAATCGCCTTCTGGCCTTCCTTCATCGCCGAGACATAATCGGCAAGGCCGCGCCAATTTTCGCCCGAGGTGGTCGAACGGAAGCGGGCGAGCTTCAAGAGCTGCTCGCGCCGCTCATGGTCCTCGTAGAGCCCTTCCTTGAGGACGACGCCGAAATTCTCCCAGATTTTGGCATAAGCCTCGGCCTCGTTCTCCGCCAGCTTGGCGAGATCGCCGAGCACGCGGTTGGTCAGGCCCTTGCGGATCGCGGTCAGCAGCGGGCTTTCCTGGATCATCTCGCGCGAGACGTTGAGCGGCAGGTCGGCGGAATCGACCAGCCCGCGCATGAAGCGCAGGTAGCGCGGCAACAAATCGGCCTCGTCGGTGATGAAGACGCGGCGCACATAGAGTTTCATACGGCCCTTGCGGTCCTGGTCGAAGAGATCGAAGGGACGCGAGCCGGGCACGAAGGCCAGTACGCTGTATTCCTGCCGGCCTTCGGCGCGGAAATGGATGGTGGCGGCCGGCTCGTCATACTGGCCGGAGAGGCCGCGGTAGAAATCGGTGTATTCCTCGGGCTTGATCTCGCTTTTCGGCCTGACCCAAAGGGCCGTGCCATCGGCAATGTCGCGCGCCTCGGCGCCGGGTTTCTCGGTGAGCGTGATCGGCACCGGCACGTGGCCCGACTGCGATTTCGCCAGTTGCTCGAGCCGGTAGGATCCGGTGTAGGACACAGCATCGTCCATCAGATGCAGCACGACGCGGGTGCCGCGTTTGGGTGCCGCTTCGAGCGGGGCGGGCGCGATCTCGTAGGAACCCTTGCCATCGGACGACCAGCGCCAGGCCCCGGCGCTCCCCGCCAGGCGGCTGATGACATCGACGCGGGTCGCCACCATGAAGGCGGAGTAGAAGCCGACGCCGAACTGGCCGATGAGCTGCGTGTCTTCGCTGGCATTGCCCGCATCGACGCGCTCGATGAAGGCGCGCGTGCCCGAGCGCGCGATCGTGCCCAGCGCCTCCGTCATGTCGTCGCGGCTCATGCCGATGCCGTTGTCCTCGACGGTGATCAGCTTGCTGTCGGCGTCGGCCGATATCGAGATGCGGGGTTTCGGATCGTCGGCCAGCAACTCCGGATGGCTGACGGCCTCGAAGCGCAGCTTTTCGCAGGCGTCGGCGGCGTTGGAAATCAGTTCACGCAGGAAGACGTCCTTATCGGAATAGACCGAGTGCACCATCATGTGCAGCAGCCGCGAAACATCCGCCTCGAATGCCTTGGTTTCCGTCGCTTTTGTGTCTGTCGTCATTGCCGAGTTTCCCACGCTGTTCATCCGCCCGCCGCGCCATGGCGCGTTCAGGACTTCCTTTCAACCATTTTCAACCGTGCTGGCAACCGCGTTCAGCAAGGCCAGCGCGCCGACAATATCGTCATGGGGTGCGGGGGCCGCAAGGGGGTGGAAACGGCGCTGACAACGAAATAGCCGATCTCCCCCCGTGGGGGAGATTGGCAGCTTCCGCGCCCTACTTGCCCGCCATGTGGTCGGCAAGCGTCTGCGCCTGGGCAAGCAGCGCGGGGAAGACGGGGTTGTCGGGCAGGTTCTTGGCCATGCAAGCGCGGAAGTCGCTGTCGCCTTTTGCCCAGGCGGCGTCGGCGGCATCGGATGTATTGTCGTCGCCGTCGCCGGTGGCTTGCTTGACCAGTTTCTGGGCGGCGGCGTCGGCGGCGGTCCAGACCGCGTCGCAGGCCGCGATCTTCGGGACGGGGGGCGTCGCGGGCGCCTCGGCGATCATGACGCTGTTGCCCCTAACGAGCGTGACGACGACCTCCTGGTCGTAGTTCGGCCCGACATCCTGTGCCCAGCCGCCGAGGCGGGCAATCGCCATGTCGGCGCCATCGGGCGTCTTCAGGGTGAAGTCGAGCGTGCCTGTGAAAGCGGCGTCGCTGCCGATGGCCTGGGTGTAGAAGGCATCGAGCTTCAGCGCCGCGTCGAAGCTGGTGGGCAGTTTGAGATCGGCGTCCGTCTCGGCGGCGCGCGATTGGAGCCAGCGCTCGACCAGCCCGCGCGTCGATACCACGATGCTGGGGCCGTCCTCAGTGCCGTGGCGCAGCCCGTCCAGCATGCCAAAGCCGACATCGGAGGAACTGAGGCTTTCGATGTTGATCGTGCCGGCCGCCGGAAAACCCTTGACCGTGAAAGGTCCGAGAAGCGCCGAAAGGCGCTGCTCGAGATCGGCACGGGCCTTTTCACTGGCAGCATCGAGTGTCTCGACGGGAGCGTTCGCGCTTTCCATCGCGGCGATGGCTGATATCGCCTTGTCGCGCGCGGCGATGTAGTCGTCCTCCGGCGAAGCGGCACAGGCCGCACCGCTCGCCAGCGCGAACACCAAAGTCCAGACCAGACGCATCGTGGAACCTCCGTTTTTACAAGCTCTTCGCGTGGCTTGGTGGCGATTGTGCGGCGGTGAAGTCTGGCGAGGCGTTGCAGATATCGGGGCACCAGGACAGCCTTCCCACAGTGGGAGGCCGTCATATGGAGAAGGACAATGAAACCTTCCGATTTCCACGCCGTTATGGCCGTTGTGGCAGACATCAAACCCAAACCGAAGCCGGCCGGCGGCGCCAAGCCAAACGGTGCCAGCAAGCCCCGCCGGGAGAAGGCACCCGATGTCGAGGCCGCCTCCGAGGTCGTGGGCGAGGCCGCACCGCCACCAGCGGCGGGGGAACCCGATCCGCAACTGAGCCCCGAACAGGCCGAGCAGGCGCGCAAGAAATATCTGCTGAAGCGTTTCTGGATCAGCGCGCGCGGTTATTGGAGCCGGCGCGGCGACAAGCTCGCCTGGCCATTCACGATCGGACTCCTGATTATGATCTGCGTCAATGTCGGCTTCCAGTACGGGATCAATGTCTGGAACCGCTCGATCTTCGACGCCATCGAACAGCGCAATGCACCGATCGTCTATTTCCTGAGCGCCGTGTTCGTGCCGCTGGTGCTTGGAAGCGTCAGCCTCGTCGTCGCGCAGGTTTATCTGCGCATGACCATCCAGCGCCGCTGGCGCTCCTGGCTCACCACATCGGTCATCGGCCGCTGGCTCACCAATGGTCGCTACTACCAGCTCAATCTCGTCAGCGGCGATCACCAGAACCCGGAGGCCCGCATCGCCGACGATCTGCGGATCGCCACCGAATCGCCCGTCGATTTCGTCTCCGGCGTGCTCAACGCCTTCCTGGCGGCCTCGACCTTCATCGTCGTGCTGTGGACGATCGGCGGCGCGCTGACGCTGCCGATCGGCGGCGCCAACATCACCATTCCAGGCTTCCTCGTCGTCACCGCGGTCATCTATGCGGCCATCACTTCCACCTCGATGGTGGTCATCGGCCGGCATTTCGTCGAACTCTCCGAGCAGAAGAACCAGGCGGAAGCGGAATTTCGCTACACGCTGATGCGTGTGCGCGAAAATGGTGAGAGCATCGCCCTGCTCGGCGGCGAGCAGGAGGAACGCAGCGGCATCGACAGGACCTTCGCCGGCGTGCTGAAGCGGTGGGCGATGCTTGCGGGCCAGCACATGCGCACGGCGCTGGTCTCGCAGGGATCGAGCCTGTTCGCGCCCGTGGTGCCGGTGCTTTTGTGCGCGCCAAAATTCCTCGAGGGCTCGATGTCGCTCGGGCAGGTCATGCAGGCGGCATCGGCCTTTGCAATCGTGCAGGGCGCGTTCGGATGGCTGGTCGACAACTATCCGCGTCTCGCCGACTGGAACGCCTCGGCACGGCGCATTGCCTCGCTGATGATGTCGCTCGACGGGCTCGAGCGCGCGGAAGAGAGCGACGCGCTCGGGCGCATCACTCGCGGCCAGACCAAGGACGATACTATGCTCAGCCTCAACAATCTCTCCGTGTCGCTCGATGACGGCACCGCCGTGGTCAAGGAAACCGAGGTCGTGATCCAACCGGGCGAGCGGCTGCTGGTGGCCGGCGAATCCGGTACGGGCAAGAGCACGCTGGTGCGGGCGATAGCGGGGCTGTGGCCGTGGGGTGGCGGCAGCGTCGATTTCCACCCCGGCAAGCGCTTGTTCATGCTGCCGCAGCGCCCCTACATTCCCTCGGGCACGCTGCGCCGGGCGGCCGCCTATCCAGGTGCCGCCGATGACTGGACGGTTCCACAGATCAGGGCCGCCCTCGACAAGGTGGGGCTCGCTTATCTCGGCGACCGGATCGACGAAGAGGCGCCATGGGACCAGACCCTGTCGGGCGGCGAGAAGCAGCGGCTGGCTTTCGCGCGGCTCCTCCTGCACGCGCCCGACATCATCGTGCTGGATGAGGCAACGGCGGCACTCGACGAGAAGAGCCAGGACAGGATGATGGAGACCATCATCCAGGAATTGCCAAATGTGACCATCTTGAGCGTGGCGCACCGGGCCGAGCTGGAGGCGTTCCACAGCCGCAAGATCACGCTCGAGCGGCGCAAAGGCGGCGCCAAGCTCGTCAGCGATATCGATCTTGTCCCGCGCAGGCGCAGGGGCTTGCTCGGCCGCGCCTTGTGGGGTTCCGGCGGGCGGGCCGACAAGCGCGGCGCCGCCCGTAAAAAGACTTGAAGGCCGTCAGGCGAGTTCTGATTTCAGCGCACGGGATGCCCGGCGACCCCGCCATCAGGCGCGCAATTCCTCCCTATGCGCCTCCACGAGGTCGGCCATGCTGTCGAAGCGGAAGTCCACCTTCGGTATGTCGCCGGGATGCATCGTGGCGCCAAAACCCTGATCGGCGTGCCGGCGGTGGATCCAGCACGATGCGAGGCCCAGCTGGTTGGCGACGGTGTGGTCGTGGAACAGGCTTTCGGCCGTGTGCAGGACCTCCTTGTCGCCAATCCCGAGCGTCGCAAGCTTTTCAAGCATATAGTCGAAATTCCGGGGCGACGGCTTGTAGGAGCCGATGTCCTCCGCCGTGTAGATCGCATCGAAATCGACGCCGAGCTTCCTGTTGCTGAAGGAGAAGCTCGTATTGTCGACGTTGGAGAGGATGATCAGCCTGTAGTGCTTCTTGAGGTATTGCAGGGCGGCGGCTGTGTCGGCAAAGGCCGGCCAGTCCTTCACGCTTAGGCCATAGGCGATGCATTCCTCCGGCGTGGCCAAGACGCCCCATTCCTCGGCGAGCCTTTTGTAGACGACAGCCAGAAGGTCTCGGTAGCGTTTCTGCGGCGTCCAGTTCTGCTGGCTGGATTCGTGCCTTGCGTGCGCCTGCAGGATCTCGTCGCGGCCAAGGCCGCGGCCAACCCGTCCGGTCAGCGGCTTCAGGGCTTCGATCATGCCGGATTCCCAGTCTATGAGGGTGCCGTAGCAGTCGAAGGTCAGCGCCTTGAAATCAGTCAGCTTCATGAGGTTCACTCCCTTAGGGTCCATGGTCGGTTTGGTGCGGGATCACGATCAATCGGCCGGTTGCCCGATCGGGCCTAGACTTGTCTCGCCCTTGGATACCGTGCCGCGCGGCGACGTCAGCCAGACGCCGAACAGCGTCACCGCCAGGCCGAGGAACATCGCCGCAGAAAGCGGCTCGCCGAACAGCAGCCAGGCCCAGAGCATCGTCACCGGCGGGCTGAGATAGATCACGCTGCTGACCTGCGCGGCGCTGTGGAGGCGCAGGCTCACATAGTAGACGCCGTAGCAGAAGAAGGTCGAAAACAGCACCAGCCAGGCGATGCCGAACTCGAACCGGCCATCAAGCGGCGGCATCAGCCCGCCATTCCAGCCGGCGCAGGCGGCAAAAAGCATCGCCGCCGTCATGCATTGGATGCACAGGCTCTGGTGGATGGGCATGTCGATCGTCCCCATCCGTTTCTGCAGCACGGTCACCAGGGCGAAGACCATCATGGACGCGATGGTCACAATATATGCCCAGGCCGGCGCTGTCCCGAGGCTGAGGCTGTTGAGCGAGACGATCAGCACACCCAGCGCCCCTAGCGCCGTTCCGGTCCATTGCCTCGATGTCAGCCGGTGGCCCAGGATGGGCTGCGACAGTGCCGCGATGGCGAGGGGGACGAGGTCGGAGATCAGCGCGACCAGGCCGGTCGGTACGCGCTGGCCGATGGCAAGCGCGAAGCCGCCGAGATAGAGGAACATCATCGCCACGCCGAACGCCATCTGCCGCATCAGGGCGCGTGCGCCGATGCGCGGCCCGACCATGAGCGCGAAGGGCAGAAGGATCAGTCCCGACATCAAGGTCCGCCAGAACAGCACCAGCATGACGTCGGCACTCTCGCTGGCGTAGCGGATGCCGACGAAGCCGGAACTCCAGCTGACGACCAGCGCGGCCGCCATAAGCGGCCAGGCCAGGCGATGGGGCTGATGTTTCGGGAGCGTCATGCGGTCATTCGTTGAATGGGTGCGGGCGTTGAATGGGTGCGGGGTTGAATGCGTGCCGGGGCAGACTTATGGCGGTGCGCACGCGTTTGCACATGACAAATTTCGATGCATCCATGAAATTGCCACTAAATCTGGCATTTCAATTTGCCTGCGAACAGGTTCTGCGCGAGGATTTGGGAGCGCCGCTTTCGTTTCAAACGAGGATTGTCATGGCTGGAGTGATGAGCCGCCGCCTGGATGTCGATGCCTTGCGGGCGATGGTGGCGATCGAGAAACATGGCGGCGTCACCCGCGCGGCCGAGGTGCTGGGCCTGTCGCAGTCGGCCGTCAGCCACAAGATCAGGCGGCTGGAAGCGAGCCTCGACTGCGAAATCCTCAGCCGCAAGGCCAATGCGCCGATGTTCACCAGTTCAGGGCAGGATCTGCTGGGCTATGCCAGGCGCATCCTGGGCATCCATGACGAGGCGATCCTGAGCCTGTCGAAAAGCACGCTGCAAGGAAAGATCGCGTTGGGGATGACCGAGGATACGACCTGCACGGACCTGTCGCGCATTCTTGGCCGGTTTCGCCGGCTCTACCCTGAGGTGAGCGTGCGCACGCAAGTGCGCATGAGCCTGGCCTTGCAGAAGCTGCTGGGCGAGGGGGCGCTCGACGCGGCCATTATCCAGGTGTTCCAGCACGAGGTCCGCCCCACCGACATCCTGCTCTTCCGCGAGAGCCTGCATTGGGTGAAGTCGCCCGAACTGATCCTGGCGAAGGGGGAGCCGGTCCCGTTCCTGTCCTTCGACGACAACTGCTTCTATCGCCGTTGGGGCCTCGATCTCGGCCAGGACGAGGGAACGGTGTTCGAGATCGTGTTCGAATGTTCGAGCGCGGCCGGCATCATCGCCGGCGTGACCTCCGGGCTCGGCGTCGCGCTGCTCAGCCAGCGGCACCTGCAGCCCGGCATGGAGATCGCCGACAAGCAGTTCCCCAAGCCTCCGGACCTCGCCTACGTCATCCGCCGCGCCCGCAACGCCCGCAACCCCGCGCTGGAGACGCTGGTGAAGGAGATCGAGGCCGAGGTGAGGCGCCACGGGACGCTGCAGATCGCGGTGTGAGGGGGATGGCGGAGAGGCGTGGGCGTTCTTGTCCCTCCATGAGCCGATCGGTGCTGGACGTCTGCTTTGCGCCGCATCCATGACATGCGCGATGTCAATCGCTGATCCGAGCTGTCGGCGAAACGGGAGCGTGGCGCCTCAACGCCTTGCCCGCGCCGCCTCGGTCAATCCGACGCAACAGTCCGCTTCCTGCGGTGGCGGCCTTTTGAATCTCACACGGCAGCGGCTGGGATGGGTTGCGGAACGCAAGGAACGAGTCAGCCGGCGTTCGCGTTATTTAAACTCGAACTAATGGAGGTAACCGTGAGAAAGCTGATATTGGCATCTGTGCTCGCGCTTGCTGCCACAGCCGCTGTGACTTCACCAACCAAGGCGCAATTTCTGTTCTCACCGTTCGGTGGTTTTTTTGGGGGTTTCGGAGGCCCGCCATTCCCCTACCGGCCCTATTACAACCCGTATTACGGCCCATACTACGGCCCATACTATGGCTCGTATTACCAGCCATATCGGCCGTACTTCCGATACCACCACAGGTATTATCACCGGTACTATTACCCGCACCGGCATCACCACCACAGGCGACATCACAGGCACTACTATCGGTAGCTAGGATCGAGCCGTTGGTCAGCTCGACGACCCCTGTCAGACGCCTTGACAGGGAAGGAGGTCAAGCCCTCCCCATTCACCCGCTCATTATCTGGCGCGGTTCCTCGCGGGTGGCTGCGATCTGCCCCCGTCTTTCGATCCCTGGGCTGCTTTGACCAACCGGTCCAGCACTGGGAAATCTTTCAAATCTCGATAGGGCGTCAGGTCGAGGTCGTGAGGGACGGCCTTCACCTTCTCCTCGTCGATGGGCTTCTCGTTGCTCTTCATCAGGGCCTGGTAGGCCTGCCATGAAACACGGGCTGCGCGGACGGCATCTCGCTCCGCCCGCAGCGCTATTTGGTGGGCATGCAGATAGTGAAGTCGCAATTTGTCCAAGAGCGATTTCTCGACCACTTCATGCGTGACCAAAAAGGGCGCAAGCCTTACCGCCCGGCCTTGCGACGCCATGGTGCGCGGTAAGTGCCGGTCGATATAGACGGTTCGCCCATCCTCGCTGTAACCGGCAAGATAAGGGATATCGAAATCGTGGTTCACCTCGACCCGCCGCTGCAAGGCAAGCACGACGTCTGTGAGGACTGCATTGTCCACATCTTCGGATTTGTGGCGGGCTTCGTCCTCGAGTTTCATCGGCAGCAACCTACAAGCAAACGTGGCACCCCACCAACGAGGCCCTTTCCGCATTGTTCCTTCCGATCGCAATCATGATGATGCGGCGCTCTTTGCGGTCTCGGAAGTTTCCTGTTGGGGGGCGCTCGATGCAGCCATCATCCAGGTGTTCCAGCATGAGGTCCGGCCCACCGACATCCTGCTCTTCCGCGAGAGCCTGCATTGGGTGAAGTCGCCCGAACTGATCCTGGCGAAAGGGGACCCGTTCCCGTCCTTCGACGACAACTGCTTCTATCGCCGTTGGGGCCTCGATCTCGGCCAGGTCGAGGGAATGGTGTTCGAGATCGTGTTCGAATGTTCGAGGGCTTCGGCAATTTTTGGTGGCAGGCGATCTTTATCGCCCTGGCACACGCCCCGACAGATGGTGAAAGCAGCTAGCGGTTCAGAGCGAAACCGATAGACCGCCGTCGACGGCCAATACATGTCCATTGACGTAGGCGGCAGCATCTGAGGCGAGAAACACCGCGGCTCCACCGAGTTCCTCAGCCCGGGCCCAGCGGCCTGCAGGGGTCCGCGCTTCGACCCATTTGGTGAAGGCTTCGTCGTTCATTAGCGCGGTGTTGAGTTCCGTTGCGAAATACCCGGGCGCGATCGCGTTGATCGTGATGCCGTGACGGCCCATCTCAGCTGCAGTGGAGCGTGTCAATCCATGCAGGCCCGCCTTCGCGGCAACATAGGCATGAATGGTGGGACGGCCAAGGATCCCTGCAACCGATCCGGTGTTTATGATACGCCCAAACTTGTTGGGCAGCATCAAGCGCACGGCGTCGCGTATCATTCGAAAGCAGGACGAAAGATTGACGGCAATCACTCTGTCGAAATCCTCGTCCTCCCATTCCACCAACGGCCTGCGATGCTGGATGCCAGCGTTGTTGATCAGAATATCCAGACGGCCATGGCGTTCGACCATTCCTTCGAGCGATGCCTTCGAGATCGCCGCATCAGTGACATCGAACGGCAGGGCTTCGGCACCGATCCTTTCGGCCGCTGCTGACAGGGCGTGGATGTCGCGGGCATTGACGATCACCGTCGCGCCGTTCTCGGCAAGTGCCTTGGCCATGGCGAAGCCGAGACCACGCGAAGCGCCCGTCACCAATGCGACACGGCCCTTGAGCGAGAACAATTGCGACATAGAGGTTCCTGTAGCAAGGGGCGGGAGTTTCCTCCCGCCCTTAGGCAAAAGCACTATTTGGCGACGCAGGTATCCGCTGTCTGTGGAGTACAAACGTCGAGGCCCGTGTAGGTCGGGTCAGCCGGCGGAGCCTTGCCGTCCTTCATATCCTTCAGTGCCATCATCGTCTTGTAGCCCATTTCGAACGGGCGCTGGCCAACCTGCCCGAGGGAGTATCCTTCCTTCATTTGTTCAATTTGCGTGGGCAAGGTATCGGCAACGACCAGCGCCAGTTCCTTCTTGGCGATCTTGTCTTTGTACGGTGCGACCGCAGCACGGTTGGCGTCGGGGATGAACTGCGGGAAACCACCGGTTGGGATGAACGCGTCGAGATTCGGGTTCTTCGCCATGATGTCTTCAAACTGCTGCACCGAAAGAGGAAAATCATCGTTGGTATAGAGCGGACAGCCTTCGATTTCGGTCCAGCCGTTCTGGCCGGTTAGCCGGTCCCCGGGCGAGGCGGCCGATTTGGTGCCCGAAAGCGTATCGCGAATGCCCTGCATGCGTTCATTGTGGTTGGCCGCCGCCGCGCCGCCCGATTGGATGCAGATCGTGCCCCCCTTGGGCTTGACCTGCATGGCCAGCTTGGCAAGGTTCACACCGATCTCATAATTATGGGTGCCGATATAGGCGGCGCGAAGATCCTTGTTCTCGGGCAGGAGGTCGGAATCCCAGGTGAGCACCGGGATACCGGCTTCCTTGGCGGCCTGCAGCGCAACCGCCATCGCCGCGGCATTCGATGGCGACACGGCGATGCCGTCCACCTTCTTGGCTACGAGATCCTGCACGATCTGAACCTGCTCGTCGCCGCCGCCATGCTCGCCGGGGCCTATATACATGCACTCCACGGCGCCCTTCGATTCAGCTTCGGCCTTCTTGCAGCCGTCGCGTGCCTGGTCGAAAAAGGGATTGTTCATGTTCTTCGGTACCAGGGCGAACGTATATTTCGCCTGGGCGCCGGAAACGGCGAGCACCATTGCGCCAAGCGCCACGGCCGCCGTCAGCAGATGTTTTTTCATGTCACGTTCTCCTCCTAGCTGGATGTCCCGCAGGCCTCCCGCCGGCGGGTTTCTAACGGCTTTTCTTGGGAATCAAGACGGCCAGCGACTTGGCGAGAATGGATTTGCCGCCGGTCTGCATGCCCAGGAGAACCGCAAGAACGATGAAGGCGCCGACGAAGGCACCCTGCCAATTTGAATCGATGCCGGCCATCAGCAGAGCGTTCCTGATCACTTCGAGGAAGGCTGAACCGATGATCGCGCCGAAGGCCGTGCCGGCGCCGCCCATGAGGCTGGCGCCGCCAATGACTGTCGCGGCGATCACGCGCAGCTCGTACCCCTGGCCCATGGCGTTGATGGCTGAGCCGTTGTAGCCGAGGAGCAGGAGGGAGGCGAGCGAGGCGGTGAAAGCCGAGAAGACGTAGGCCTCGAATTTGATCCAGTCGACCGGAACGCCGGTAAGCCGTGCCGCGTCCTCATTGCCGCCGATGGCGAAGAGATGCCGGGCCCAGGCAGTAAAATTGAACACGAAGCCGACGATGAGGGCCAGAACCACCATGGTCCAGAATTGCGATGAGAGTTCTGGTATCCAGTGCGGTGCCCAGTGCTCGGGCCCATGCAGCGGCCATCTCCACTGACCGATCGCTTTCACGATTGGAGCATCGGGCCCGAATTGGTAGAGCATTTGGTTGGCCGAGAATACGACCGCGAGCGAGCGCGCCGCGGACAGCATGCCGAGGGTGACCACGAAGGATGGCATTCCGACATAAGCGACGAAGAAACCATTGACCGCGCCGCAAGCCATACCGGCGAAAAGGCCGATGGCGAAGGCCACGTACCAGGGATAGTGCCAGGTCAGAAACAGGCCGGCGACAATGACCACGAGGCCCATGATCGAGCCGACCGACAGATCGATGCCACCAGTAATGATCACCACCGTCATGCCGAGCGCCATGATGCCGAAAGGTGCGAAGTTGCGCGTGACGTTGGCGGCGTTTTCGGAAGTCCCGAAGCTCGGTTCCATGGCAGTCATCCAGGTGACGAGTGCAATGAGCGCGATCGTCACCCAGAAGGGCTGACTTGACATCACACTTTGGAGCGCGGTCTTTTCCTTGGTCGGGACGAACTCAGACATGCCCGGTCGGCTGGTTTCCCGGGCAGACTCCCTGACACTAACTGACTCCCGAGCACTATTCGCCACGGATGGCCCCCGTTATTAGTCCAGTGATTTCCTCGGGTGATGTGTCGCCGGCATGCTTGTCGGCAACCTTCGAACCCCGCCTGAGCACAATGATACGATCTGAGACAGCGAAAACGTCAGGCATGCGATGGCTGATCAACATGACGCCAACCCCTTGCGCTTTGAGGCGTCGGATCAATTCAAGCACTTCCGCCACCTGACGCACCGAAATAGCGGCGGTCGGTTCGTCCATCAGCACCAGCTTGGCGTTTGAAAGCCGGGTCCGCGCGATGGCTACCGCCTGACGCTGTCCACCCGACATCTTCCTGACGAGGTCGCTCGGCCGGGTTTCCGATTTCAGTTCCTTGAACAGCGATGCCGAACGCTCGATCATCGCCTGTTTATCGAGCACCTTGATTGGCCAGAAGCCCTTCTTCATCTCGCGGCCAAGAAAGACGTTCTGCGCGGCCGTCAAATTGTCGGCGAGCGCAAGATCCTGATAGACGACTTCGATACCTTTGGCCCGCGCTTGGACGGGTTTATGGAAGTGACAAACCTCGCCGTCCACGACAATTTCGCCGTCGTTCGGCGGGAAATTCCCGGCCACCGTTTTGACTATCGTTGACTTGCCGGCACCGTTGTCCCCCATCAGCCCCACGACTTCGCCTCGCTCCACTTGGAAGCTAACGTCCGTCAGGGCCTGGATGGCCCCAAAATTCTTGGAGACGTGGCGAACCTCAAGTACCGGCATCGCGGTCCTCTCCGGACAACATTGCCAATTGTCCCGGCCATATGCAGGACAGCTAATCAGCGAAACGCTTTCAACACAATGATTTATTGGATTAGGGTTTCCGGCGATCACCTTAACTGAGACGGCGGGAGAGGTTCGGTCTGGCGGATTGATTTCAGCCCATGGGTGGCGCGGAAATCGATGTCGCCTTCAACCAACGCATCGCCACCGCGAGGATGGTGGCGATTTGCGGAGGGTTCGCGACCTCGTCGAGCTTGCCGCGATTGGCGGGATTGGTGACCACCAGCTTTGCGCCGCTGTAGCCCAGGCGATGCTCGATCGCCTTCGGGCCGAAGGCGGTGAACAGCGGCTGGTAGACGGCGCCGATGCGCCAGGCGCCGAGGATCAGCGCCACCAGTTCGGGAATGCGCGGCAGCATGCCGGCCACGACATCGCCGGGGCCGACGCCCTCTGCTTCAGCAGAGTGCCGAAACGCGCCGGTGTGCCGGCCGCAGCATTCCACATAGGCGTTGATGCCGGTCGCAGGGTCGCCCTGCAGTCTGGCGATCTCATCCTCTATACGAAAGCCCGCAACGGCATCGTCATAGCGCGGCAAGCCGGTCTTTGTCGTGGTCATGAAAATCCTCCCTGACGGCGCTCCATGTCCCATGGCGCGCCGTCGCGGCGACATTGACATCAGGTGGCGCCAATGGGCAACGATGGACGTCTAAAGGCTCGCCTCGGCGAAGATGCCTGCCGCCCAGTCGAGGAAAACGCGCAGGCGCGGCGAGAGCTGCCGGTTCTGCGGGTAGAGCGCCGACAATGGCGTGGGCGAAGGCGGGTACTCGGCCAGCACTTCGACCAGCGTGCCGTCGGCAAGGTCCTTCTCGAAGCGATAGCGCGGCGCCTGGATGAGGCCGAGGCCGAGCCGCGCCAAGTCGGCGGCGGTGTCGGAATTGTTGGCGGCGACGCGGCCGGGCAGCCTGACCTCGCGCGTCTTGCCGCCGACGGTGAATTCGAAGGGCAGCACTTCGCCGGTGCGCGAGGAGACGAAGCGCACCGCCTGATGGCCATCCAGCGCATCGGGGGAGGCGGGCGCGCCGTGGCGAGAGAGATAGGCGGGGCTGGCGCAGGTCATCTCGCGGATCATGCCAAGGCGCCGCATGATCATGCCACTGTCGGGCAGCTCGCCGACGCGGATCACGCAGTCGACACCCTCGCGCACGAGATCGACCAGCCGGTCGCTCTGGCCGATCTGCAGGTCGATGCGGGGAAAGCGGGCGAGGAATTCCGGCAGGCGCGGCAACAGGAAGGTGCGGGTGAGCAGCGTGCTGGCGTCGATGCGCAGCAGGCCGAACGGCTCGGCGTCGCGGAAGGCGGCCTCGGCATCCTCGATCTCGGCCAGGATCGACAGGCAGCGCCGGTAATAGGCCTCGCCGTCCTGCGTGGCGTTCACCTGGCGCGTCGTGCGCTCCAGCAGCCGGGCGCCAAGGTGCTCTTCCAGCCGCCGGACCGCTTCCGTCGCGGTTGAGCGCGGCAGGCCGAGATCGGCGGCGGCAGCGGTGAAGCTGCGCCGTTCCAGCACACGAACGAAGAGCCGCATTGTGTCGAGCCGATCCATGGGCCTTTGTTCGCAGTTTCCGAATAGTGATGTCAAGAGATGGCTGATTATCCGGAAGTAGGCCTCGCCTATATCCGTCTCACCAACAGAAGGAGAGACTTCCATGACATCTGACCAAACAAGCACGGGCCAAGCCAGGGCGGCGATCGTGACCGGCGCCTCCAAGGGCATCGGCGCGGCGATCGCGCGGCGGCTCGCCCGCGACGGTATCGCCGTCGTCGTCAATTATGCGCGAGGACAGGCGGAGGCCGAGGCGCTGGTGCGCGCCATCGAAGCCGATGGCGGCAAGGCGATCGCCGTGCAGGCCGACATCGCCGATCCGGCCGGCATCGCCAGCCTTTTCGATGCCGGCGAGAAGGCGTTCGGCGGCATCGACATCCTTATCAACAATGCCGGCATCATGAAGCTTTCGCCGATCGCGCAGGCCGATGACGCCTTCTTCGACACCCAGGTCGCGATCAATCTCGGCGGCGTGTTCCGTGGCATGCGCGAAGGCGCAAAACGCCTTCGCGATGGCGGCCGCATCGTCAGTTTCTCGAGCAGCGTCGTCGGCCTCTACCAGCCGGGTTACGGCGTCTATGCCGCCACCAAAGCGGCCGTCGAGGCGATGACGCACGTCCTGGCTAAGGAGCTTGGCGCGCGCGCCATCACCGTCAACGCGGTGGCGCCCGGGCCGGTCGAGACGGCTTTGTTCACGGACGGCAAGAGCGCGGCGCAGATCGAGGCCACCGCCAAAATGATCCCGCTCGGCAGGCTCGGCCAGCCCGACGACATTGCCGGCGTGGTCTCGTTCCTGGCCGGGCCGGACAGCGGCTGGATCAACGGACAAATCATCCGCGCCAATGGCGGCGTGATCTGAGGCGGCGGGCAGCTGCTGCCTGCCGACCTGCTCCATCCCAAACCCGAAACCAACCTCCAGAAACAAGGAAAAGATCATGCCATTCGCCAATATCAAGATGCCGCAGGCGGCGCTCTCCAAGGCGCAGAAGGAAGACCTCATCCATCGGACCACAGCCATGTTCGTCGATTTTTTCGGCGAGGGCGTGCGGCCCTACACGATGGTGCTGGTGGAGGAAGTCGCTGACGGCGGCTATGGCCGCGCCGACGAGGTTTTCATCGTGCCGGAAGCTTTTCGCGCCAAGGAATAGGTTCCGAACGCGATACCCGTCATATGACGACTGGTGGCCGCGCACACCAACGTCCGCCCTGTTCGTGGGGGTATGGTGGCGGGGGCCGGGTGGGCAGCTCTTGGCTGTCCACCTGTCTCGCTTCGTTCAGGGCGGCGTCTCGAAACTGGCCCGCCGAATGGTGGCGTTTGTCACGCCGGCAGGTTCATCTGTTTTCGAAGGCTTTTGTCGAAAGCATTCGCGGGAACGAACCGTCGCAGCAGGTACAGTCGGCGCGCCTGCTTGCTGGCGGGATAGCGCAGCTTCGGCGATGTCGCGGTGGCCGCGGTGACGACCGCCTGGCCGACGATCTCGGGAGCATCGCCGGCTTCGATCGCACTGTTCCAGACCGCGGTCGCCGTTGCCCGCGCCTGATCATAGACACTCATCATCCTGTCCGGCTTCGTCGCATTGTGATCGAGAGCGGTGCGGGTGAAGGCCGGTTCGACCAGCAGGACGCGAACACCGAAGGGACGGACCTCATGATCCAGCGATTCGGAATAGCCCTCGACGGCATGTTTTGTGGATGTGTAGAGCGCGCTGAACGGGCTGGGGACAAAGCCGACGACCGAGCTGATGTTGACGATCCGGCCGCTACCCTGGCGCCGCATGATCGGCAGTACCTCGTTTATGACGCGGATGAGACCGAAGACGTTGACGTCGAAAAGGGCCTTTGCCTGTTCGACCGACGATTCTTCCGCGCCCGCGATCAGTGCATTGCCGGCATTGTTGACGAGCAGGTCTATGCGCCCGGCCTGGCTTACGACCTCCGACACCATGCGTGCGACGGAGTCCGCATCGGTCACGTCGCAGCTCAGCATGGTGATCCCGGCCGGCGACCCGGTTGTGGCTTTCCGGCTCGTGCCGAAGACGCGGTAGCCGGCCGACAGAAGGGCCTTGGCCGTTGCAAGTCCGATACCGCCGGCTGCCCCGGTGATGACGGCGACGCCGCGATTTTTGGTGTTCATTTCAATATCCTTCGAGATGCATGGTCATGGCGCTTGTGCTGACGGACCTGTCAGCCGCGCACGCTCAGGTGAAGCATGGGGTGATGTTCGTAATGGCCGGCGCCATTCCTCACGATGGGGTCTTGCGAGGTTATCGCCTGGATGTCCTGGTCCTCGGCGATCCGGTAGAGCGACAGGCCATAGCCGCCGCCTGGATCCATCACCGGACCATGGGCGACGATCAGTCCGCGATCGAGCAATTCGTCCAGAAATGCGCCATGCTGCTTCATCCATTCCCGCTCGTCGCCGGTCATGGTCGCGAGAAAGTCGGTGCGGGGCGGGATGTACTTGCACAGATAGAACTTCATTTGGGGACTCCAGCGGCGCGATGTCCGGCCGTCACCTTCACTTTTCGGTGGAACGGCCTGGCGGGATCAGATACTATCAAATCAGTAGTAAGTCACTATCAAAATGGTATCGACGTGAAGAATCTTTCCAACCAGCCCTGTTTGATCGCCCGCAGCCTCGGCTCGGTGGGCGACACGTGGAGCATGCTGATCATGCGCGACGCCCATGCGGGGCTCAGCCGTTTCGACGAATTTCGCAAGAACCTCGGCATCGCCCCGACGATGCTGACCAGCCGGCTGGCAACCCTGACGGAGGAAGGGCTGCTGGAGAAACGGCGATATTCAGAGCGGCCGCCACGCGATGAATATGTGCTGACCCAGGCGGGTCAGGATTTGCTTCCCGTGCTGTTTTCGCTCGCCGCATGGGGGGCAAGGCACCGGGGCGGTGGCAATTTCACCCGGTTCTTCGACGCCGAGACAGGAACCGAAATCGACCCGGTCAGCATCGATCGCGGGACCGGAGCGCCGATCGGCAGCCGTCCCATCCAGATCGTGATGCCCAAGCTGCCTGACGAGCCGTCGGACTGACTGGTTGCGTAGCCTCCGCTCCGAACGGACGGCGATATCTCGCCGGTAAGAGAGGGAAGGTGAGCGTTCGGATCAGCCGCTCTTCTTCGCGCCGACCCAGTCGACCGCGATCTCGGCGAACAGCCAGTCGCGGAAGGCCCTGATCTTCTTCTCGCGCAGCGCTCCTTCGGGATAGACGACGTAGTAGCTGGCCGCTGATTTCAACGCGAGGTCGAAGGGCCGTACCAGCCGGCCTGCCGCGAGGTCGGCCGAAACCAGCGCGCTGCGGCCGAGCAACACGCCTTCGCCATGCACCGCGGCCTCGACGGCGAAGGTGGCGGAATCGAAGCGCACGCCGCGCTTGGGGTCGATGCCTTCGACGCCTGCCTGTTCAAGCCATGTCGCCCAGTCGATGCGGAAGGCGTCGTGGATCAGCTTGTGATGCCTCAAATCCCCGGGCTGCCGCAGCGGATGGTCGCCTTCCAGGAGTTCGGGACTGCAGACGGGGAAGACCTCTTCATCGGCGAGGAATTCCGCCGTAACCCCGGTATAGCCGCCACGGCCGTAGCGGATGGATATGTCGATGCCGTCGCTGACGAAATCGGCCAGCACGCCCGAGGTCGCCAGCCGCACGTCGATGTCGGGATTGGCGCGATGAAAGCGATGCAGCCTCGGCACCAGCCAGCGCCCGGCGAAACCATCCGACGTGCTGACGTTGAGGATGCGGGTCGAGCGGTCGGGCGTGGCGGCGATGGTGGCGGCGGCGATCTTGTCGAGCGCCTTGCCGACCTCCGCCGCATAGGCCGCGCCGACAGCGGTGAGGCGCACGGAGCGCGTGCCGCGATCGAAGAGCTGGATGCCCAGCCTGTCCTCGATGTTGCGAATGGCGCGGCTGACCGCGCCATGGGTGAGGTTGAGCTCTTCGGCGGCCTTGGAGAAACTCAAATGTCTCGCGGCCGCGTCGAAGGCGGGCAAAGCAGTGAGGGGCGGCAATCTGCGCGGCATGGTTCGACCTGTGAGCGTTGCTCACAAATCCTGCACAAAGAGTCGTTTGTCGTCCAGCCGCGAATGACCCAATATTCAGGCGTCCCAAGCATCCATACCGGACTTCCGGTTCATCGATGCGCTGAATTGACCAGACAAGTGTGAGCAACCGTCATGCTCGCCCCGCCCGGGCGACATCGGCAGGCTTGCGCCCAGTGAAACACAGGAGACGGATTATGACCTTGACCCTTCGACCCATCGGGGCCGCGATGAGCGGCCTTGCCACGCGAGGCGCGGCAGCGTTCGAGCGCCGCCGCACGCTGCGCCAGATCTCCCGGCTTTCCGATCGCCGTTTGCATGACATCGGCCTCGAACGCGACTGGGACGGTTCCATTCTCGGCAATGGGAGGGCGATATGACCAGCACCCTGATCATCGGCGCGACCGGGCTTCTCGGCAGCGAGATGGCGAAGGCCAGCGCGCGCAATGGCGACAGCCTCCATGTCCTCGTCCGGCCCGCCACATCGGCCAATGAAGCGCGGATGCACCCGCTGAAGGAGCTCGGCGCCACGGTGCATGTCGGCGATCTCGATGACTATGACAGCCTTGTGCGCGCTGTCGGCAAGGTCGATCGCGTCATCAGTTCGGTGCATGTCGGGTCGGCCAGCGAGATGACGCTGGTGCGCGCCGTCAGGGATGCCGGCGTCTCCCGCTATGTGCCGTCCGCCGGTTTCGGCCTCGACTTTGCCGCCGCCGCACCCGGCTCGATCGAACCGCTCGACATCAAGCGGGCCGTCTTCGACGCGGTCAGGGAGGCCGACCTGCCCTATACGGTGATCTACACCAACGGCTTCTTCTCGACCTGGGTGGCGACACTGGGCGACCTCACGCGCTTCGGCTCGTCGCCGCTGCCGCCCGACGAGGTGACGCTCTATGGCGACGGCAATGTGCCGGCGACGTTTGTCAGCGAGAAGGATATCGCGGCGGTCACCTTGCGTGCGCTGGAGGATCCCGACGCCGTTCGCAGCGAAATCCGCATCGCTCAGAACAAGATCACACAGAGTGCGATGATCGAGCTGTGGCGCCGGGTGAGCGGCCGCTCGCCGCACATCAAGCAGATGAGCGCCGAGGAGCTTGAGGCGCTGATCGCGGCGGTTCCCGGCCTTGGATTGCTGCGCGCGTTCTGGATCCGAGGCGAGACCGCGCTGGAGACGGCCACGCCTGAAGCCGGGACGCTCTACCCGGAGCTGAGGTTTGAGACCATTGAAAGCGCTTTTGCGGCGATGGCGGGCTAAGGGGGCGGAGGTTGTGAAGGCAAAGGTGGCGCCGTAGAGCGCGGCGGACATGGTTGGCGTTGCGACAGTGGTTGACCCGACAGCCCATCCGGCCGATAGGTCCGCCCGAACAGCCCGAGACGCCCAATGCCCAACCTCAAAGATGCAACCCGCGCCGCCGACACCGCCTGGCAGGACGACGTCCGCGCCGGCGTACGCCATGTGCGCGACCTCTCCTCCTTGCCGCTCTCGCCGGCCGAGCGCGAAGCCGTGCAAGCCGCCGCCGCGCTCCACAAGGTGCGCGCGCCAAAGAGCTATCTCGACCTGATCGACTGGAACGATCCCGCCGATCCGATCCGGGCGCAGGTGATCCCGTCGCCTGGGGAATTGGACGAGACGGAGGGCGAGCTTGGCGACCCGATCGCCGACCATGAATTCAGTCCGGTGCCCAGGCTGACGCATCGCCATGCCGACCGGGTGCTTTTATTCCCGACCTATCAATGCGCGGTCTATTGCCGGTTCTGCTTCCGCAAGGAATCGCTGACCTCGATCGGGCGGGGCTATACGCGCGAGGCGCTGGAGCCGGCGCTGGCCTATATCGCCGGCCACCCCGAAATCCGCGAGGTGATCCTGACCGGCGGCGATCCGCTGTCGCTGCTCGATGCGGCGCTTGCCGAAATCCGTGCCCGCATCGAGACCATCCCCCATGTGCGGCTCTTGCGCATCCACACGCGTGTGCCGGTGGCGTTGCCTTCGCGCATCACGCCAGGGCTCGTGGCGGCACTGCAGGGCCGGCTGATGGTGACGGTGGTCACCCACTTCAACCACGCGCGCGAGATCACATCCGCGACTGAGGCGGCTTGCCGCACCTTGCGGCAGGCGGGCTTCGTGCTGCTTAACCAGAGCGTTCTGCTCAAGGGCGTCAACGATACGGTCGAGGTGCTGGAAGAGCTCTGCCGCGAGCTGATGTACCGGCTGGGGATAAAACCCTATTACCTGCACCATGGCGACCTGGCGCGCGGCATGGCGCACCGCCGCACCACGATCGCCGACGGCCATGCGCTGGTGGAAGCGCTGCGGTCCCGCCTGTCGGGTATCTGCAATCCGGTCTATGTCATCGACCTGCCGGATGGGGGAGGCAAGGTGCCGCTCGGACCTTGCCATGTCGAGGGGCAACACGGGCAGAGCTGGCGGATACGCGGGCTGGATGGGGAGGTGAGGACCTATCGGGAGGTGGTTAGCGAATAGGCCGATGTCTATTCTGCAATAAACGCCAGCACGACCACGCGCGGGGTGATGCAGTATGCGATGCTGACCTTGCGGCCCATCCTCGTTGTCGCGTGGCCGGTTTCGAGGTCCACGGCGATGTCCTCATAGCCCAGCACTTCGCGATCCAGCGGATAGGCAGCCTTGTAGACCGCTTCCTTGGCGGCGAAGAGGATGCGGCCGGCGAGCTGCCGGTCGGCTGCACCCATCCGGTCGGCGGGAATGGCTACGAGCGAGAAAATGTCGTTTGGCAGGGGCAGCGCCGGCTCGACATCGATGCCGAGCGAGCCTATGCCGGCAACGGGCGCGACCGCCGCCACCGCCACGTCGTCATCATGCGCCAGCGAGCCCGTTATCCCCTCCGGCCATGCGGGTGCACCTGATGGCGTGCGCAAGAGGGCGAAACCGTCGAAGCCGACGTCCGCCAGCAGCCGGTGCGCGATCCAGCGCGCCGCGCCGCTGGCCCGCCGCATGGCCGGCTGGCGGGCGGGGATCGAGCCTGCCTCCGCCGGCAACAGATGGGCTTCGTCGCCGTCGCGGATGATCCGGCAGCCGGTGCGGAACCCGGCCGGGGCCATGGCGGCCATGGCGCGCGCCAGGGCAATTTCCTCGGACGGATCGGCTGATGGCGTCATCGGTCGCCGGCCGGGAGGACGAGATCGGCGATCATTTCGCCGTCCTTATCGAGCCCCTCCTCGACGAAACCGGCGCTGCGATAGAGCCGCCGTGCCGCCTCGTTCTCCGGTTCGTAGCATATCGACACGTGCCTGATGTGGCCGAGCCCGCGGATTTCCTCCAGCACCGCCCGCAGCGCGGCCTTGCCGTAGCCCCGGCCCTGCCAGGCGCGGTCGATCATGAAGCGGTAGATGCGCGCCTCGTCGTCGTCCCGCGGCGCCTCGTACATCAGGAATCCGACAAGCCGGCCCCCGGCCGTCACCGCGCGCGGCCGCGCGTCCCGATCGGATATGGCTTCGCGCAGGGAATCCGCATTGCTGGCGACGAAATCCATCTGCTCCGGCGCCAGCTGCAACGTGGTGACCAAAGCGCGATTGGCCCTGGTCACGGGAGCGATACGGATGTCCACTGTGCCAGGCGCGCCGCCCTTCAAGACGCAGATGCCCTGGAGTCCTCGTTGATCGGCTCGACGAACCGGTGCAGCTTGGCCGGGTTGCCGCGCCAGATGGAGTTTGGCTCCAGCTCTTCGCCCTTCATCACGAAGGAATCGGCATCGACCATCGATCCCTTGCCCATCACAACGCCGTAATGGACAAAGGCGGACGGCCCGAGCGTGCAGCCATCGCCGATGCGGATGAAATCGGACTTGAACGCGCCTTCCTCCAGCGAATGGGCCTGGATGACGCAGCCCTCGTTGAGCGTGACATCGTCGCCAATCTCCACCAGCGAACGCTCGGTCAGGTTGGCGCCGCCGTCATAGACGCGCTTGCCCACCTTGACGCCCAGCATGCGCAGGATCATCGGCCGGAAGGGCGTGCCGGCGAACAGGCGCACGATAGGCGAATCCGCCAACTTCCAGTGGCGCTCATGGCGCCAGAAGGTGACGTCGTAGATCGTCGTTATCCGCGGCTTCAGCTTGCGGAAACCAAGGCTTGCCCGCTCGACGAAGATGTAGAACGGAATGGTGATCGCCGAGGTCAGAAGCACCGCCGCGAAGAGGGCGATTTCCGCCCATTCGGTATAATAGTTCAGCGCCCGGTCCCAGATCGCCAGCGTGGCGAACAGCATGACCCATTGCGTGGCCATGAACAGGAGGATCGTCACCAGATTGTGACGGTTCTTGAGCGGGATGCGCTGGCGCCGGTCCGCCTCGTCGATGCCGGCGATGAGTTCCTTGTCGCGGTTCACCATGCGCGGGATTTCAAAGGGCGGCGAGCCCAGAAGGCCGACATTCTCGCGCAACGGCCCGTCAATCGGGACCATCACCTTGGTGCCGAGCAGGACGTTGTCGCCCGTGCGTCCATCTGGCGGATAGTAGATATTGTTGCCGAGATAGTTGCGCTCGCCGATCCGCGTCGGCTCGAGCCGGAACGCGGAGGCGGACTTGTGCATGTTGATCATGAAAAGCCCGTCCGATACCATGGTCTCGGTGCCGATCTCGCACAGCAGCGGGTTTTCATGCTGCTGGTTGGAGCCGAAATTAGAGCCGGTCTGCACCACCTTGTTGAGGTTCCAGCCGATGGCGCTCATGTAGTGGACGATGGCCGAGCTGTCGCCGAACAGCAGCCCGAGCACGCGTGAGTTGCTCGAGAACTCGGCGACCGCCTGCAGCCAGTAGCGGAAGCCGTAAAGCGTGTAGGTGCGGCCGGGTTTCAGGATCAGGCTGAACAGGCGCGGCACCACCGTGGCGGCGAGGAAGGCCGAGGCGATGTAGCCGAAAAGCGTGACCGTGGTGCCGATCGCCACGATGCCGATCGTCTCCTGATAGTCGTCGCCGATATTCTCCCAATAGCTGTGGAACAAAAGCGGCAGCGGGGTGACGATGGCAAACAGCCCTATCAGCTGCACGGCCTCGTAGAGGAAGCGCCGGATGCGGGGAGGGTTGACGTTGCGCACCTTGCAATAGTCCGCCGTGGTCGGCACCGCCGGCGATCCATGCCAGTGTTCGCCGTCCGGGATGCTTTGCCCGCGCTGCAGCGAGGACGAATGGCCGAGCTGCCCGCCATCGCCGATCGCGGTGTCGATGTCGAGCGTGCAGCCGACGCCGACGAAGGCGTCGCGGCCGATGGTCAGCGGCCCGGTGTGAATATAGCCGGCCTGGGCACGATAGCCGAGGATCAGCGATTCCTTGCGCAGGATCGTACGGTCGCCGATCGAAATCAGGTCCGTGCACACGGGCACGGCGCGGGATTCGATGACCACGTTCTTGCCGATCCTGGTTCCCAGAAGCTGCAGGTACAGGCTGTAGAGCGGGCTTCCGCGGAACAGCACGACAGGTGCCGTGCGGATCAACGTCTTGACCACCCAGAAGCGATAGTAGCGCAGGCCCCAGATCGGGAACGCTTCCGCCTTCCAGCGGCCGACCAGCACCCATTTGGCGGCAACGGCGAAGCCCGACATGCCGAAGAACACGCCGGCCGAGAGCACCACGCACCTGACATATAGCTGCAGCGGGTCGTCGAGCGTGTCGTAGACCCAGTTGAGGCCGTCATTGACCGCCCACAGCGCCACGAAGCTGTAAAGCGCGTAAAACAGCAACTGCGCCGCGCCGCAGGTCCAGTAGACGAGGTTGGACGCTTGGCGGGTGAGAACAGGCTCGTTGGTGGCCGTCGTCATCTCTTCCGCCACGCTCAGGTGCTTGGCCAGGCGCGCCACGGTTGGATAGAGATAGATGTCGCGCATGGACGTCGTCGCCCATTCCTTGCGGGTGCGCACGCGGGCACAGAAATGCGCCATGAGCAGCGAGTTGGCGCCGAGATCGTCGAAGAAATTGTCCTCGACGGACACGTCGTCGAATCTCAGCACGGCGCATAGCGCGTCGGCCAGGAAACGCTCGTCGTCGTTGCCGGGCGGCACCATGGCGCGGTCGGCCGAAAGCCGGACGGTCGTCGGTTTGGGAAGCTGGCGAAGATCGACCTTGTTGGAGACCGTCATCGGGATCGCCGGCAGTTCCTCGAGATAGGAGGGCACCATGTAGTCCGGCAGCCGCCGCTTCATCGTCTGGGCGATGTCGGCGCGCGAGAGCGCCGGCTGGCCGGCCTTGGGCGCGTAATAGGCAACGAGCTCGACGCGGCCGGGCTCGATCTCCCAGGTGGTGACGGCGGCCTGCGCGATTTCAGGCTGGTCCAGCAGCACGGCCTCGATCTCGCCGAGTTCAATGCGATAGCCGCGGATCTTCACCTGGGTGTCGATGCGCCCGGCATACTCGATCTCGCCGGCGTCGTTGATCCGGCCAAGGTCGCCGGTGCGGTAGATGCGCTTGGACGGGTTGTTCGGCAGGCCGAGGAAATCGGCGATGAACTTCTGTTCGGTCAGGTCTAGCCTGTTGAGATAGCCGACCGCCAGCCCGATGCCGGCAATGCCGATCTCGCCCAGTTCACCAGGCTCGGCAAGTTGCGGCAGCGAAGGGTCGAGAATGACGATGGAATAGGTGGGCAGCGGCGCGCCGATCGTCACCGGCCGGTCCGGCGTCAGCGCACCCATGGTTGCCGTGACGGTCGCCTCGGTCGGGCCATAGGTATTGAGGATCTGCCGGCCGGGCTTCGACCAGCGCACCACCAGATTGTGGGGGCAGGCCTCGCCGCCCACCAGCAAAGTGCGCAGGCTGGGCACGTCCGATGTCATGGACGACAGAAGCGTCGGGCTGCAGGCCATGCAGGTGATGTCGTGATGGCGCAGGAAATCGGCGAGCTCTTCGCCTACCAGAGGCATCTGGCCCGGTGCGGGCACGACGGTCGCGCCGGCGACGAACGGCACCCAGATCTCCTCGGAGGAAAAGTCGAAGGCGATGGTCATGCCCTGGTAGACGCGATCGCCCGGCCGGTAGCCGTAAGACGCGGCGGCGACGCGGATAAAGTTGACAAAACTCTGGTGGCGGATGGCCACGCCTTTGGGCCTGCCGGTCGTGCCCGACGTATAGAGGATGTAGCAGATGTCTTCGATCGCAGTGGCGGCCGGCGCCTTGTGCGGCTTCAGCGGCGCGTCGGACTGGGCTGATATCTCGGCGGCGGCGCTGTCGATCAACAGATGCGGAACCGGCAGCTGGTCGGCCCGCGATGCATAGGTGGCGATGGTGACGATCAGGCTGACGCTGGCGTCTTCGATGATGAGCGCCATGCGCTCTTCAGGAAAGGCGGTCGCCAGCGGCACGAAGGCGGCGCCCGCCTTGACCACGGCGAGCAGGGCCACATAGGTTTCCGCGGACCGGTCGAGAATGAGGCCGACCCGGTCGCCCGGCCGCACGCCGCGCTTGACCAGCAGGCGGGCGAACTGGTTGGCGCGCCTGTCCAGCTCCTGATAGGTCCAGCCGCGGCCCTCGGAAATCACCGCCGGCAGCGTGGCGAATGTTTCGGCGAGTTGCTCGAAGACCTTGTCGAGCCGCTCGCCCGGCTGACCTGCCCGGGAAAAATCGGCACCCACCAGGACCTGGCTGTGTGCGATGGAGGCAAGTCCTGCAAGTGCATCGGCGCTGTGGGGGCTGGTCTCGGGCTCTCCGCCCGATCTTGCCGCTTCCCTGTCCAGTTCGGCGATTTCGATACCGTGGTCCATTTCCAAACTTTCTCGTCCTGGCGAAGCTTTCACAGGCACATATCGATCATGCCGCCGCTCGAGCAGGCATTATCGGCTGCGCCGCCGCTGCAATTTGGTCGTTGTTGATGGAGCTGGAATGACCGAACCTTCCAAAATGGAAGATTCCGGAATCCCGGCCGGCGATCGCTGACCGCCGGGTCCTCTTTGGCCGGGCGGTTATCACAGAACCAGCCGCTCCGTCTTCACATGTTCGGGAGCATCGGCTCGGGGCGGAGGCGTGCGCATCCTGGGCGCTGCCGTCGACGAGCGACATGCCGGGCAGGGCACCCATCCATCCGTTCGAACCTCGTTGCATCGCCCGTACCCAAACCCCGTATGCCTGTGCGGCGGCCAGATTTCTCGCCGTTGAGAAATGCTTATGCCATCCGATCTTTTCGCCAGTTTTTCCGAACTGTTGAAACTTATTTCTGGATTGTGTCTGGGTGCGCCCTTCCGCATGGCCGCTGCCGCCGGTTTCGGCCGTTCCAAAAAATCTCACCGCCCCGGGAATAAAGCGGAGCCCTTCCGAGTCTTCTCTGCAAGCGGGGCAATCTTGCGGCCGCGACCCCTGGAAAACGAAACAAGGATTTACCGAAATGACCAAGCTCGCCCTCAGCGTGGCTGCGATGTTGCTCGCCTCGAGTTCTGCCTTTGCCGGCAGCGACCATTTCGGCACGAGCGCCCTCACACCGGCCGCCGTGACGGTCGACAACACCTACACCGCCTCTACCACCAAGCCGGACATGGTCCGCCACGGCGTGCAGGCGACGATGAAATCTGATGCGGAGGAACCCGGCCAAGGCATCTGGGGCCGCTGAGTTCATGGTCGGCGCCGGATCCCGACGGTGCCGCTCCGATCCGCGGTCAGCGACGGAGGGCCGGCGGTCCTCCGTCATTCCTTCGAAAAAGTAGCCACAACTCAACAGAGGAGATCACCATGTTCAGCATGACACGCCGCACAGTGCTTCAATCCGCCGCCGCCGCTGCCGCTTTCGGCCTTGCCGGCAAGCTGGAATTCACCCGGCCCGCCTTCGCACAGACGCCGGTGGAGCCCACCGTCGGCTTCTACAAATACACGGTCGGCGACATCGAGGTCACTGCCATCTATGACGGCATCTGGAAGAAGCCGCATGACCCGGCCTTCATCAGGGATGTCTCGGTCGACGACACCAAGGCGGCACTCGCCAAGGCCGGGCTGACCACCGACTTCATGCCCATTCCGCTCACCGTCGCCGTGCTCAAGATGGGCGGCAGGCTGATCATGATGGATGCGGGCTCGGGCGTCGGCCAATGGCAGGCCAACGCCACGCATCTGCCGGCCAACATGGCCGCCGCCGGCCTCGACTACAAGGCGATCGACACTATCATGATCTCGCATTTCCATCCCGACCATGTCTGGGGCCTGATGGAGAAGGGCACCAACACGCCGGTGTTCCCCAATGCCGAGCTGATCGTCAACGCCACCGAATACGACTGGTGGACCGATCCCAGCCGTCTGGCCAAGCTGCCGGAGGGTCGCAAGCCGGCGGGCAAGCGCATCGCCGAGAACTTCCCGAAATGGAAGAACTGGAAGCTGGTCGAGGACGGCGCCGAGGTCGTGCCCGGCATCCAGATCATTGCCGCACCCGGCCACACGCCGGGTCATTCGGTGTACCTCGCCAACTCCGGCAAGGAGCAGCTGATGATCTCGGCCGACACCATGTATGTGCCGGCGCTGCTGGCGCCGCACCCGGAATGGCAGGGCGCCTACGACCAGGACGGGCCGACGGCGATCGCCACGCGCCACAAGATCATCGACCGGGTGATCGCGGACAACATCCGCATTTCCGGCTCGCACTTTCCGTTCCCGGGCACCGGCGTCTTCGTCAAGGACGGCAGCGCCTATGGCTTCACTCCCGTGCAGATTTGAGCGCCAGCACTCAACCAAGCGAGACAGACAATGAAACGATCCCTTTTGGGCAGAAACGCCCTGTTCGGCCTGCTCGGCGCCATTGCCGTGCTGACCGTCGTTCCCGTCGCCACAATCGTGCCTGCCTTTGCGGTGGACGACATCGAGGGCGCCGACGCGCCCGACCTCACCGCCGTCAAGGCCAAGCTCGACGCCAAGGACTATAAGGGCGCGCTGGCCGATCTGCGCGACCTCGCGCAGGACAATCAGCAGGCCGACGTCTATAATTTGCTCGGCTTCACACTGCGCAAGACCGGCGACTTCGACACCGCGCTGACCTACTACAACAAGGCGCTGGAGCTGAAGCCCGACCACAAGGCGGCCCGCGAATATCTGGGCGAGCTCTATGTCGAGACCGGCGACATGGCCAAGGCCAATCAGCAACTGGCCTCGCTGCAGAAACTCTGCCCGGCCGGCTGCGAGGAGCTTTCCGACCTGCAAAAGGCCATCGACAGCAAGGTGACGAAGTAAGTTCCCCTCACCCGGATTGCCAACCGAATTGCGAAGGGCAATTCGGGGCAATCCGACCTCTCCCCGAGGGGAGGGGAGGGGGCCGGCACAAGCGCAAGCCTCTTCTCCCCGGCGGGGAGAAGGTGGCCGCGCAGCGGCCGGATGAGGGGGCCCTGGCGCCAACCTCAACGCGAAATGAACCAAAGTTCGGGCGCTTGTGGCTGGCGCCCATTGCCGGAGCCGGCGCCTCTCCCTCGAACCGGCTCCGGCCCTTTCGAACATAACATTCGGCAGGCGCCATCCCCGCGCGGCGCCTGTGCCCAAAATATCGGAGCCCGACCATGACCCTGAACGAACGCGCCGCGAAGCTGCACGCCACCAGACAATACCTGAGGGACGCGGCCCTGATCGCCGGTCGCCTGCTGCTTTCTCTCATCTTCCTGCATGAGGGCGTCACGCTGGCCACCCATTTCGAAGGCGCCGCCAAGGCGATGGCGGCGCTCGGTGTCAGCCTGCCGCTGTTCATCGCCACCGTGGCCCTGCAACTGGGGGCAGGGCTTTCCGTCGCAACAGGCCTGCTGACGCGGCTGGGCGCCATCGGTCTCGGCCTGTTTTGCCTGGCGACGGCAACCCTGTTCCACACCGACTTCGCCAGCCGGAACGAACTGCTGCATTTCGAAAAGGATCTGGCCATCGCGGGCGGCATGTTCGTGCTTGCCGCGGTCGGCGCCGGCAGGTTCTCGCTGGACTGGTTGTTGGCCGGCTACCTGCAGCAGCGGCGGCGCGACAAGGACATGGTGGCGGCGCTGCTGGCGGTGGAGAACCAGTTTTCCCTGGGGCTGCCGGTTTGAGGGGAGCTGAGCCCGCGCGCCTCATCCGGACACGCTCGCGACACGCACTTTGCTGGAACCAGCCTTGATGCTCCGCATTCTATAAGCAGGGGCTGAAGGAGCGTGACGTGAAAGCGATCGTGGCACTGGTCAGCGGCTTCGTTTTGACGCTGGCGGTTTTCGGCAGCGGGCTCGCCTTTGCCGCTTGGCTGCTTGCCGCCAAGCCTGCGCATGAGGCAAGGCCGACTGTCAGCGTGGCGGAGCTCTGGACCAGGAACGCGCGGCCGGTGAACAAGGCGGCGCAGAACCTTGAACGCTTGCCGGCCGACCAGCCCGCCCCGCCCGACATCGCCGCCAAGGAGCCGGCACCCGATCCGGCCGCGACCGGCTCGATCGAGCCCGCCGCAAGCGACGCGGTCCTGCCGGCGTCCCATCTCCAGTGGTGCGCCAGCCGCTACCGCTCCTACCATCCCGACGACAACAGCTACATGTCTTATAGCGGGCGGCTGCGCCCCTGCGTATCGCCCTATCTCGACGCCGGCGCCGACCAGGGGGCAAAGCCTTCAGCCGAAGTCAGCTATGCCGAGACGGGCGACGCCGCTTCGGTCGCCACGGCGGGGCTTTCCGCCGACCATGTCGATTCCTGCTTCAGCCGCTATCGCTCCTACCGGCCCGAGGACAACAGCTATCAGCCCTATTCCGGCGGACCCAGGCGCCAGTGCGAATAGCCGCCGGATGCGGGGCGGGCGCGCTGAAAGGTAGCGCCTTGTGATCCCAGAGATTACGCAGATTTTTTGGATCGTTCGGATCGGCGCGGCGTTCATGCCTCACATGAGTGGAGGAATGGATATGAGCGACGACCGCGACGACAAGATCAGGAATCGCGCCTACGAGATCTGGCAGCGCGAAGGCGGCGCGCATGGCGACCATGACCGTCACTGGCGCCAGGCCGAGATGGAGATCGATAGGGAAGCCGCCCTGCCGCTGACGGCGGACGACGCGCTGCCGCAGACCGGCGAGATCGCCAGCTCCGACGTGCTGACGGTAGAGGAACTGGCCATCCGCGCCGGCATATCGGGCGACGAGGCGCAGGCGCTGCTCGACCGCCTGGGCACCGACCGCGCCGCGATCGAGCAGGCCGCGCGCAACCTCAAGGCCAAGCGCAGGCGCTGAACGCGAGGCATTTCGAGACAATGCGTTGGCGCGGCTTGATGAGAAGATGATTCATCGAGCCGGCCCTCAAAATCCGCGCGCCCGCTACTTCCGTCATCCGCGGCAATGTCGGAACCCTTGGCCACCTCGGAGGTTCACCCTGTCCCAACCCCCAGAGGAGATGCACTCATGGACCACGCAAACCACGTAAGGCTCCGCCCCGCCGAACTGACCCCCGACACGCTTGAAGGCGCGACGATCTACGGCCCCAACGACGAAAAGATCGGCTCCGTCGACCACATGCATGGCAGCGGCCAGGTCGTGATCGACGTCGGCGGCTTCCTCGGTATCGGCGCCAAACCGGTCGCCGTCGCCGCCAACGAACTCGATTTCATGCGCGACGAGGACGGCGACGTCCACGCCGTGACCAGCTGGACCAAGGACCAGCTGAAAGCCATGCCCGAACACCGTGACTGACAAGGGAAGGGCTCGGCGATCGCCGGGCCCTTCGCCAAGGGAGAGACCGATGATCAGGAAGCTGAAGGACGGAAAATACCGGCTTTATTCAAGGAAGAAGGACGAGAAGACGGGGAAGCGGCGGAATTTGGGGACGTTCGATACGAGGGAGGCGGCGGAGAAGCATGAGCGGGAGGTGCAGTATTTCAAGCGGGGGTGAGATGGCGAATCTGCCCTAGGCCCTGCCACCACAGCTCAGGCCAACTGTTCGGCAATGCCTTCTTGATTCACTACAACAAGAATTTATCAAGCGACTGAAATACACCCGCGCTTTTCCAGAGAGCTCGGTTCCCAATGACATACACGACCTCCTTAGCCCGCGTGACGGCGACGTTCAGCAGATTGGGTCGTCCGCCTGCCCACCCTCGCGCGCCACGCTGCTCGGCATTGGGTGCTCCAAGGATGAAGAAAATTGCCTCAGCTTCTCGCCCTTGGACCGTGTGGACTGTTCCGACGCGCTCGTACACCCAGGTGAAGGGATTCTCGACCCATCCGTCAAGCAAACCGCTGGAGCGCAACATTTCACGCATGCGATCCTGTACCACCACAAACGGGGTCACAATGTAAAAGTCAGGTGCGATTTCTTGTTGGCGGAGTTGCCTGAGCATATCCAGCAATACCTCGCCCTCCCGCTGGCACCATTTCTCCTGTCCGCGCCCTTCCACATCGATCCACTGCGAAGGACCTAGAATGTCCCGGATAGGCGAGATCTTGGAGGTCTTCGCTTGGACCATCAGATTCTCATAGGCAATTGCATTCGATATACTGAACATAGGCTCTTCGCACCGCCGATGTACCAGAAGGGGCACCCCAACTTCCCGCGTGCCAGATTTGGTTTCCAGGCAAACGGTCAGTATGGTTGCCTCCACGCTGTCAGAAACCTCGGGTCCAACTCTCTCTCCACCCTCCCCGTTAACCATTCGTTAACCATTAACCCCCTAGCGTTTACCTCTCAGTAAGGATTCGCTGGCCGTGACCTTTGCCGCCCCCGTCGAAACAAAATCCATCCGTTTTCGCGCCCGTTCGTTCGTGGCCTTTTCGCTCACGCCGGAGGCGCCGATTTCCGCTTGGCTGGAGGGGCTGGATCATTGGATCGGCAATTCGCCGGGGTATTTTGCCGGGCGCCCCGTGGTGCTCGATTTGAACGTGCTGAAGCCCGAGGTCGCCGATATCGCGCTGCTGGTTGCTTCGCTCGGTGCGCGCGGTATCCGGGTCTATGCGATCGAGCTCGAAGGCGCTTCGCTCGGGCTTGACCTGCCGCCGCTTTTGACCGGCGCCAAGGAGGCGACTTCGGACGGTCTGCTTTCCGGCCGCAAGGGCAAGGCGGAGGCGTTGGAAGAAGCCGGCAAGCTGGAGACGGTGTTTTCGGATCACGGCAAGGACGCCGGCAAGCCCGAAGACGGCAAGCCTGTCGAAATCAAGGCCGAGGCCGGCAAGGGCAAGGCTGCCAAGGCGGCGGAAGCCGGCGTGGTGGAGGCGGTCCAGGCCGGCACGCTGATGGTCAAGTCGCCGATCCGCTCGGGCCAGTCGATCTTCCATCCGCATGGCGATGTCATCGTGCTCGGCTCGGTCGCGTCCGGTTCGGAGATCATCGCGGCGGGCTCGATCCATGTCTATGGCACGCTGCGTGGCCGCGCCATCGCCGGCTCGCAGGGCAATCGGTCAGCGCGCATCTTCTGCCGCAGGAACGAGGCGGAACTGATCTCGGTCGACGGCTGGTACACCACGGCCGAAGAGATGGAAGGCGTCTCGCGCGGCAAGGCCGTGCAGGCCTTCCTCGAAGGCGACATGCTCGCCGTCGTGCCCTTGAACTAGGGCGGCGCGATGCTGACGCCGGGTTTCACGGTTCCGGTCGGGACATGCGCCGCGCGCGCAAGCTTCAGACCGGTTTGGGATGGCATGATGGCAGGCTCTGACCGTGCGGCGCACGGCATAACAAACGACAACAGGCAACGGAGGCTTTTTCCATGGGCAAGGTAGTGGTCGTCACATCGGGCAAGGGGGGCGTCGGCAAGACCACCTCGACGGCCGCGCTGGGTGCCGCGGTCGCCAAGACCGGCAAGAAGGTGGCGCTGGTCGATTTCGACGTCGGCCTGCGCAATCTCGACCTGATCATGGGTGCCGAGCGGCGCGTGGTGTTCGACCTCGTCAATGTCATCCAGGGGCAAGCCAAGCTGTCGCAGGCGCTGATCCGCGACAAGCGCGTCGACACGCTGTTCCTGCTGCCGGCCTCGCAGACGCGCGACAAGGATGCGCTGACGGAGCAGGGTGTCGGCGAAGTGATCGACAAGCTGCGATCGGTCTTCGACTATGTCTTCTGCGACAGCCCGGCCGGTATCGAGCGCGGCGCGCAGCTCGCCATGCGCTTCGCCGACGAGGCGGTCATCGTCACCAATCCGGAAGTGTCGTCGGTGCGCGACTCCGACCGCATCATCGGCCTGCTCGACGCCCGCACCATGCGCGCCGAACAGGGCGAGCAGATCGCCAAGCACGTGCTGGTCACGCGCTATGACGCGGCGCGGGCCGCGCGCGGCGAAATGCTCTCGATCGACGACGTGCTGGAAATCCTGTCGGTACCGCTGCTCGGCATCATCCCGGAAAGCCAGGATGTGCTGCGCGCCTCCAATCTCGGTTCGCCGGTGACGCTGTCGGAACCGCTCAACAACGCCGCCAAAGCCTATCTCGAAGCGGCAAGGCGGCTGGAAGGCGAAGATTTGCCGGTGGTGGTGCCCTTCGAACGCAAGGGTTTTCTCGACCGTCTGCTCGGAAGGAGGGCCGCATGAGCATCCTCGACCTCTTCAAGCGGCGCACCAGCGCGCCGGTGGCGCGCGAGCGGCTGCAGGTGCTGCTCGCCTATGAGCGCCGCAGCCGTGGCCAGCCCGATCTCGTCTCCATCCTGCGCGAGGAGATCATGGCTGTGATCGCCAGGCATGTGCAGATCGACCAGGATTATCTCCAGGTCTCGATGGATCGCGGCGAGACCATGTCGACGCTGGAAATCGACATCCAGATCCCCAACAAGAGCGCCGTGCCGCTGGCCATGGCGGGGTAAAAACGCCTCGCCTTTTCCTCGCCCCGCTCCAGAGGGGCGAGGGACCCGGATTTTGCCGGGCCGGCACCGCCGGTATCCGTCCAGATCAGTTCAGCGAAAATCTCGACCTGAAGCCCGCGGCGTTGTTGCGATTGGGATAGTCCTGATCCGGTATCGCAACGCCGAGATGGGTGCACAGCGGTTCCCAGCCATCGCCAAGAGCGTGGACCAGCAGCCGCTCCGGTGGCACCCCAGCGTACACCGCACGGACATTGGCCTCGTAGCAGGCAATGGCATGCGCTCGATCGCCAGGCCGGCCGCCGAACACCTGCCTGGCGATCAGGACAAGGCCCAGCGATTCCTGATCCACGCTTTGCTCAAGTCCCGCCGCGATCGTTTTTTCAAAACTCTCCCACCAGCTTTCGGCCGAACGGTAGGTCAGGATCACCCTGGCATTCGGATAGAATTCGATCAGTTCGCGCCAGTAGTACGCCGAGGGCCAGTCCAGACAGGAGACATAGCCCGAGAGCAGCTGGTTCCAGTCCGGCGTGGCACCTTGGGCCAGCGCGCGCCACATCCGTTTCTGCTCCTCGTTGCCGTTCACTTCATGCATGTGATGACAGGGGCCGAAGCCGAGAATGGCCAGCGCCTCGCGCATCGAATCCGTGCCCGTTCGGCCGAAGCCGGTTCCGATCACCTTGATCGACATCTCCACGCCCTCCCGTTCGACCTGCAAGCCGTTTGCCGGCAGCATATCGGGCTGCACACCACGTTCACACCGTCGCGAACGCCACGGTCTGCGCCGGAGGCTCGGCACTGGCTGCTCGCGGCATCCAAATCGCCAATGTCGGAAATTTACATTTTCCAAGGGGGGCTTCCCCTGCGGAATAAGCGGATGTAAGGATGCATATTAGCAGTTTGTTAAATATCCGGTTTTGGTTGCGTACAGAGGGAGTTCCGTATGAACTTCAAGAGCCTGATCAAGCGTGCTGAAGACGTAGATAATGCCCTCCAGGAGTTGCAGGACGATCTTGCGGACGCCCTGGATGCCAGCCTCGACAGCGAATTCGAGTCACCGCCAAAGGGCGACGGTGTCCCCGATGCCGGGTCAGGCGCCGATGCCTCGCCACCACAAGCCGATGCCGACTATGCGGATGCCGCGGACAATCCGGATGACGCGGGCAATGCCGAAACTGCCGAAACCGCGCCACGACTGACCCCCCATGCCCAGACCCGGCTGGCGGCGTTGAATGCCTTCGAAGGGATGTTCCACGACGCCAGGGATTATCTGGATGAGATCAACGGCAAACTGTCGGAGATCTCGACCTCGCACCATCTGACGCGCGAATTCCTCAACATCCTCCACACCGACATTCTTCGCGCCAACGAGCTGGAGCTCGCGAATGCCGGGCTGGTCGCGGAGCAAAGGACGCTGTCGGACAAGCTGCACGACACGGCGGCAAAGCTGCGCGAGCGTGACGGCGCGTGCGAATTGCTGCAGCAGCGCGAGACAAGCCTGGTCCAGGACCGGGAGACGCTTCGCGCAACGCTTGCGGCGGTAAGGCTCGAGCTCACGGAGACGGCCAATGCCAGCGCCAAACGCGACGCGGAATTCGGCGACATCGCCAACCGGCTGACGGCCAGGACGGTCGAAGCCAACAGGCGCCTGCGCGAGAGCAAGATGCTGCGGGAAAAACATGTCAGCCTGTCAGCCGAGCTCGACAAGGTGCTGAAGCGGGAGACCCAGGCGCGCCACAGGCTGGACGAGCTTTCGACAATCCACGCCAGCGAAGCGGCGCGGCTTGCAGAACTGATGGCGGCGCTCGGCAAGAGCGAGAAAGAGGAGATCCGGCTGCAGAAGGCGCTCGAGGCGACACAGGCCAAGCTGGCGGAAAAGACCGAGTCGGCCAGCATGATGCAAGGCGACTGGGAAGCCGAACGGGCTCGCGCCCAGACGGAAATGCGCGGATTGCGTTCCGAGATACGAGATCTGGAATCGCGGCTGGAGCGGGCCTCCAACGAGAACAGTGCGGCCGCCGCCGAGATGGCCAGGCTCAAGACCGAGCTGGACGACGCAGTGGCCGAAAAGAAGATCGCCGATGAAAGACTGTCCGCGCTCACGGATGAGAACGAAGCCGACAAGCTGAGCCTTTCCAGGGCGAACGCCACTCTTTCGCAGCTCACGCTGCAGCAGGCGTCGGAGGACATACAACGGGATGTCCAGCGGCAGGAATGCGAGGATCTGCGGGCCGAAATCGCGTCGCTCAATGCCCGGATCAAGGAATTGCTGCCCTACGAACGGCTCCACAAGGCCACCAACGGCAGACCGCGCGAGGGCGAGGTGGTAGAGATCGCCGCCGTGGTGGCCGAGAAAGCCCGTGCAACGGGCAGGCGGCCCATCCGCAGGAACCTGCGTGCCACGTCGTAGCTCGGCTCCGCAGGTCTCGTTGCCCAGCGCTTTGCGCTTAGCGTGCGCTGTTCAATGTCGGGCGGTCGAAAGCGGCGGCCGTCGAGGTCGCCAGGCGCATCGCGACCAGTATTTCATCACCTACCGGTCTTCGGTATTGACCGCTGCGTGAGACCAGGCTGGTGCCGGCCTGCTCATTGTGCCAGTGGCAATGCCGCTTTGGCGATAGCTCGCGCAATACTTCGCTGATATTGATAGCAGAAATTCCTGGATGAGCAGATGACATCGAATTCGGATAAGGCGGAGACGGTCGAGCAGTTGCTCGAAACGCCGGACCTTGCCAGCGCGCTGGAAAGCGAACAATTCAAGAAGTTCCTCGACCAGGTGCCAATTGCAATCGCCGTTTCGGATGTCAGCGGGCAGGAACGTGTCGTCTATGCCAATCCGGAGTTCGAGAAACTGTCCGGTCTGAAGGCGGCCAAGCTCGCCCAGAAGCATTGGGCGGCACTTTCCGGCATCGGCCTGCACCAGCAGAAGGATCGCGCGCTATCAAGTGCGGTGGTCGACGAAACCGATTTCGTCGGTACCTTCCGACTGGAGCGGGCCGAGGACAAGCCTGCAATCGTCGACGTCTATTCCAACATCATCGAGGATGACAATGGCAGAGCCTGCTTCCGGCTGGTGGCTCTGGTCGACGTCTCGGCCCATGGCGAGACCGAAGATGCGCGCTCGATCGAAGAGCGCGTTCGCGAGAAGGACACGCTGTTGCGGGAATTGCAGCATCGGGTGAAGAACAATCTGCAGATGATCACCGCCCTGATCCGCCTCGAAACGCGCAACGCGGCCGAGCCGGACCGCAACCGCTTCGAAAGACTGGCCGGCCGCGTCGACGCCCTGGCCATCCTTTATCAGACCCTGTCGGGCGAGGAGCACAAGGAGGAGGTCGATCTCGGCGTTTATCTCAGCCAGATCGCGTCCGCCGTAATGGCCTCGCATGCTGTCGAGGGCATTCGCCTCGACATGAAAGTGGACACCTATCCGGTCTCGGTAAACGTTGCCATGCCCACTGGCTTGGTGGTCAACGAACTGCTGACCAATGCGCTCAAGCATGCATTTCGCGGGCGCGACAGTGGGACGATCACCCTGCACAGCGTCGTAAACGGGGATGGCTGCCGCGTCGTCGTTGCCGATGATGGGATCGGGTTGCCGGACGGCGAAAGCTGGCCCAAGCGAGGCAAGCTCGGCGCGCTCATCGCACAGTCGCTGAGCGAGAACGCCAAGGCGGAGTTCCATGTAACCTCCAGCGCTGACGAAGGCACCCGGGTCACAATCGTGTTCAAGCGCTCTGCCGCCGCAGCCTAGACTGGATACTGAAATCGCGCTTCACCCACGCTGGACCGGCCAGCCTGCTGTGATCTATCCGCAGCAAGGTTGCGAGCCGGCGGAAGGCTCGCAACAGGCCTTGGCTTTCCGCTCTTCCTCCAGCCAACGGTCGCGCGGCTTGCAGCTTGCCGGCCGGGGCGAAAGCTCGACATGCACCGCGCCGTCGACGAGCCGGGGAAGGGCGGCCCGATAAAGCGCGATCGGGTGCGCACCGTCGCTGACCTCGAAGGTGAGCCGCGCGGAAGGGTCAAGGTCGACATGCTTCGTCACCTTGCGGATGATCGCGGAGAATTTCGCGGCCGGCATATGCGTGCGGTCCTCGTCGACGTCCCAGAGCTGGACGAAGATCTCGGCCCAGGCTTCCGGATTGGCGCCGCAGTCCAGCGCTGCGAACGTGCCCGCCTTCACCTCGGTGACGTGGTAGCCGGGCCGCACCGGCCGGCCATCGTAGAAAAACACCAGCTGCCTGTCCTTGTGGCCGGCCAAGAACCCCAGCAGGCCAGCGATGGTGATGTCCTCGGGATCACTGACGATGGAGAGTTCAAATTCCCGATTGTCAGAGGCGGGCATGTGCGGTAATCCTTGTTTCAACATTTCTAGGATTGTTGAAATATGGATGAACGTCAAGCCCTGTCCGCCTTCGCGGCGCTTTCGCAGGAGACGCGTCTGCGCATCCTGCGGCATCTGGTGATCGCGGGTCCTGATGGTATTGCCGCAGGCGCCATCGCCGAGAAGGTCGAGGTCTCGGCGTCGAATGTGAGCTTCCACCTGAAGGAACTCGAACGGGCTGGGCTGGTAAGCGTGCGCCGCGATTCCCGGTCCATGGTCTACAGCGCCGAATATGAAGCGCTGAGCGGGCTCATCCGCTTTTTGATGGAGGATTGCTGCTCCGGACGGCAGGAGATTTGCGCGCCGGCGCTGGCGCCGGGCTGCTGTGCGGCCGATGCGCAAGAGACGGCTCAATGACGGTCGAGCGCCAATTCGACCTGCCGCGCCGCCTGGTCGCGGAAAGCCTCGGCACGGCGCTGCTGGTGGCTACGATCGTCGGTTCAGGCATCATGGCGCAGTCGCTGACGACCGACGGCGCACTGGCACTTCTCTGCAACACGCTGCCAACCGGTGCGAGCCTGGTCGTGCTGATCACAATCCTCGGCCCAATATCCGGTGCCCATTTCAATCCGGCCGTGTCGCTCGCCCTCGCTCTGTCGCGCCGCCTGTCGGCCAGCGATTGCACCTTGTATATACTGGCCCAGCTTGCCGGCGGCATTGCCGGAACAATGATCGCGCATCTGATGTTCGGGCTGGCGCCGCTGGCGCTGTCGACGCATGGCCGCACCGGCGCCGCGCGGTGGCTTTCGGAAGGCGTCGCGACTTTCGGCCTGCTCGCCGTCATCCTCGCGGGCCTGCGCTTCGAACGCGCGGCCGTGCCGTGGCTGGTCGGCCTTTATATCACCGCTGCCTACTGGTTCACCGCCTCGACGTCCTTCGCCAATCCGGCGGTCGCGGTGGCAAGGGCGTTCACCGACACCTATTCCGGAATCAGCCCGGCAAGTCTTCCCGGCTTCATCACCGCCGAGTTCGCCGGCGCCGGCATTGCCTTGGCGCTGATGACTTGGCTGCTGCAGCCGCAATCCGAAATCCAACCTCTTGCCGTCAAGGCCACGCCATGACCGTCACCATCTACCACAATCCCGACTGCGGCACCTCGCGCAACACGCTTGCCATGATCAAAGCAAGCGGCGAGGAGCCGGTCGTCATCGAATATCTGCAACATCCGCCCAGCCGGGACCGCCTGCGCCAGCTTATCGCCGCCATGGGAATTCCGGTGCGCGCCTTGCTGCGCGAAAAGGGCACGCCCTATGCCGAGCTGGACCTGGCTGATCCCAAATGGACCGACGAGCAGCTGCTCGACGCCATGCTGGAGCATCCGATCCTGATCAACCGGCCGATCGTCGAGACGCCCAGGGGGACGCGACTGTGCCGGCCGTCCGAGCTTGTGCTCGACCTGCTTGACCATCCGGCGACCCATTTCACCAAGGAAGACGGCGAGGTGGTCACCGGTGACCGTGGCATCAGGTGATCGGGGCCTTTCCGAGCTCGATGCCTCGGAACGCGCGCCGACAGCCGCAATTGCCGCCCTTGGGGTCACCCAGATCATCGGCTACGGCACGCTCTATTACAGCTTCAGTATTCTTGCCGCCGACATGGCGAGGGATTTGGGATGGCCGACCGAATGGATTTTCGGCGCGCTTTCGGCCGCCTTGCTGGTTGGCGGCCTGACGGCGCCATGGCTCGGACGCTGGATCGACCATTTTGGCGCCGGAAAAATCATGACCGCCGGCTCGGTCCTTGCAGCGGCGGCACTGGCCGCCTGCGCCTGCGCTCCCACCGTTGGGGCCTTCGTGGCAGCGCTGATCGTCCTCGAAGTGGCATCGAACCTGGTGCAGTACGGCGCCGCCTTCGCGCTGCTGGTGCAGATAAGGCCGCATGCCGCGCAACGCAGCATCACCTATCTCACCCTCATTGCCGGCTTCGCATCGACCGTGTTCTGGCCGATCACGTCAGCCTTGCACGCGCACATGTCCTGGCAGAGCGTCTATCTTGTCTTCGCAGGGCTGAACCTGCTTGTCTGCCTGCCACTGCACGCTTGGCTCTCACACGGGCTGGCCAAGGGCAGGCGGGCGGCAAGCGCGCCGCCACGGCATATCAAGGGGTCGCTTCCCGCCTCGTCGCGGCCGCTCGGCCTTGCGCTGATGGTCATTGCCTTCTCGCTGCAGAACCTGATCGGCGCCGCCGTGCTGGTGCATATGGTGCCGCTGCTTTCCGGGCTTGGGCTCGGGGCGACCGCCGCCATCGTCGGAACGTTGTTTGGGCCGTCACAAGTGTTGAGCCGCTTCGTCAACATGGTCTTCGGCGGCAAGCTGTCGCCCCTGATGCTCGCCACTATCTCGGCCAGCCTGATGACAACCGGTGTGGTCGTGCTGGATAGCACCGCGCCTTCAATCGCCGGGGCGATGGCGTTCGCCGTCGTCTTCGGCATGGGCAACGGGCTTTTCAGCATCGTCACCGGCTCGTTGCCGCTTGGATTGTTCGGCAGCGAGGGCTACGGCCGGCTGCAGGGCCGGGTCATGTCGGCCCGGCTGATCGTCTCGGCCGTGGCGCCCTTTGCCCTGGCATTCGCCATCGTGCATATCGGCATTGCCTGGTCGCTCGGAGCGATGGCGCTTCTGGGCAGTGCCGCGCTGCTCGTCCTTGTGGCGATCACCAGACTGCCGAACGCGCGCAACGACCGGGTGTGATGTCCGACGGCGATGCCCGCCGGTTCATGCCATTTGACCGTGCCCTCATCGAGGCATCCGCGCTGTCTCACGACAGCAAGGCCGGTTCAGCCTATTGCGTTCCTGCCAGCAGGTTTGCGCCTGCCGGCATGGAGGATGAAGCACAAGTGACATCAATGCCGGTTGCCAGCCGCGAAGCAGCACCCTTGCCGGTCGCGGCACTGATGGGCGCCATGGTGTCGATCCAGATCGGCGCCACCTTCGCCAAGACGCTGTTCCCGGTGATCGGCGCGCAAGGCACGACGACGCTCAGGCTGGTCATCGGCGCGCTGATGCTGATCGCGGTGCTGAGGCCCTGGCAGATGCGGCCCTCACGCGCCACTCTGCCGTGGCTCGTCGCCTATGGGGTGACGCTATGCGCGCTCAATCTTCTGTTCTACGCAGCGCTTGCCAGGATCCCGCTCGGCGTCGCGGTGGCGCTGGAGTTTTCCGGTCCCCTGCTGGTGGCGACGCTGACCTCGCGGCGGGCCAGCGACTTTGCCTGGATCGCGCTTGCCGTCGCCGGCATCGTGCTGTTGTCGCCCTTCATCCACTCGCTAAAGCCGCTCGACCCGATCGGCGTGATGCTGGCGCTGGCGGCCGGCGGGTTTTGGGCGCTCTATATCATGCTGGCGCAGAAGGCGGGCGCGGAGCTCGGCACCCGCACCACCGCCTATGGCATGGCGATCGCAGCCGTGCTGGTGCTGCCCTTCGGCATCGCGGAAGCAGGATCGGCGCTGCTCGCGCCATCGATCCTGGTCAGCGCACTGCTCGTCGGCCTGTTTTCCAGCGCGCTGCCGTTCTTCCTGGAAATGGTTGCGCTGACCCGCATGCCGGCGCGAATCTATGGCACGCTGACCTGCCTGGAACCGGGGCTCGGCGCGCTGGCCGGGTTTTTATTCCTGCGGGAAAGCCTGACCATGCCGCAACTGGCCGGCATCGCCGCCGTGATCGTGGCCGCCGCCGGCACCGCGCTGAGCTCGAAGCCGCCGGTGCCTTCGCCGGAGTAGGGGCGGATGCCAGGACCGCCCGGCGACGTCAATTTGGCCGAGCCGGCGGCCTGTTGTCGTCAGAATTTGACGCTGAGGTTTGCCTTCGCGCCCTGGTCGACCGTGCCGCCGCCGAACTGTCCGGTATAGGACAGGCCGAGCGTCGCGTTGGCCGACATGTTGATGTCGAAGCCGGCCTCGATCACCGCTGCGTCCCTGGCGATCGGCACGCCGCCGATGGTGAATTGATCGCCGCCGGCAAAGGCGAGGGCGGAAGTCGGCGTGACGTCGCCAAAGGCGTGACGCCAGCCGAGCATGCCGCGCGCCGTGGTCTTGACGCCGCCAAGCGCAAAATCGGTCGAGCCGCGCATGCCGAGCGTGGTGAAGGTGGCGTCGGTGTTCGAACCGGCGCTGGTCAGTGCCGCCGCACCACCCTGTTCGCTAAAGCCGTCGGTTCTCACATTGACATAGGCGAGATTGGCGAACGGCTCGAAGTGGAAGCGATCGGCATCGACCTTGTAGGCAAGCTCGCCGAACGCCTGCGCGGTGCCGGCATCGTAATCGGCCGACAGTGCGTCGGCAAAACCGTTGAAGGCGACGGAGCGCTTGGTCGAGAGGCTGCTCCAGCTGTAGGCGGCGCCGCCGCGGAAGGCGATGGCGCCCCAATTGGTGCCGCCATAGAGACCGAGATGGTAGTTGTCGCTCTTGCCGGAGGAATTGCGATCGTCGGCGTCGAAGGACGAATGGCTGTAGCCGCCGAGAGCACCAACGCGCCAGCCGCCGACCAAAGTGTCGGCGCCGGCCAGCAGGCCGCCGGTGGAGCGGTCGAAGGCGGCGGCATTGCCGTCGGAATTCGTCTTGCCCCAGGAGCCGAAGCCCTGGCCCCAGACGGCGAAGCGGTCGGTATCAGCGGCGACCATTTCGGGCCCGCCTTCGCCATAAGCCATGACCGGCAACGCTGCCGCACCAATATCGCTGAAGGCGGCGCTGATGCGATTGCTGGCGGCGTCGCGGACGAAGCGGCTGTCCTCGAGCAGCATGCCCTTGGCCGAGGCGTGAATTTCGCCCGAAAGCTGGTCGAAAGCGTCCTGGGCGGCGGCTTCACTCGGCAGGGCGAAGATGGCATCAAACAGCGGATTGCCGCTGCCAAGGCTTTCGGCGCCGCCGCCGGTGGCGATCTGATTGGGCGTCAGGCCGACACTGGTAAAGCTTGCCCGGGCCAGGTTGAGATAGACATTGTTCGCGTCATAGGTGAGCGTCGGCGCGATGAAAATCGAGCCGCCGGTTTCAAGACTGACCTTGTCGAAGGCGCCGGTGACACCGCCCGCCGCCGTGACGATCGTGTATGTCGTGCCGGTCGCATAATCCGGATAGGGGATGATGTCGACCGTGCCGCCGCCGATCGTCACGGTGCCGGTGGCGTTGATCCGATCGGATGTGCCGCCGCTTTCGACTTCAACGGCATAGGTCGAACCCGCCGAGAAGGTGGTGTTGCTGACATTGATCGTGCCGATCGAATTGCCCGGTGCAAAGGTGCCGCCCGAAGCAATGGTCACATTGCCTGCCGTGCCCGACCCGCCAAGCAGGCCGCCGGTGACATTGATCGCGCCGCCGAGCAAGCCGTTGACATAGAGGCCGCCGCCGAGAACGTTCGTCGTCCCGGTGAAGCCGGAGGAATTACCGGTCAATTTGGTGGTGCCGGCGATCTGGTTGATAGTCCCCAGTCCGCTGATCGCCGAAGCGAAGCCATTGTTCGCGCTGGTATGGTTGAAATTGAGCGTGCCGGTGCCGGCGCCGAACTGCAACGTGGCCGAATCGAGGACGCCGGCACCCGCCGCCGCGGAGCCCGCCGCGCCGCCGATGTTAAGCGCGCCGACAGAGCCGGCCTGGCTGGCGATCACGGTAACGCCGTCCACCAGAGCGGTGCCGCCGTTGGAGAGTGTCACCGAAGCCGTGCCGCCGAAACCGATATCCAGGTCGCCGTGCATCTCCCAGAGCGAGGCCGGGCCATCAACGGTTGCCTGGCTGGTGGCACCGGCGGCGAACGCCATGTAGGTGCCGCCGCCGGAGGCGACGCCGCCATTGGTGACGGCAAGAGTGCCGCTTCCGAGACCGGCAAGATACATGCCGTTCTTGTTGGTCCATTTCGAGCCCACGCCGTCGACGGTAACCGCACCGGTGGCTGTCGCCGCCTGGCCGACAAAGACGGAATCCGCATCCGCTGAACCGCCGCTGGAGATGGAAAGTGTCGCGTGACCGGCGCTTCCCAGGATAAGATTGTCATCGGTGCTCCAGGAGGATCCCGCCCCGTCCACCGTCACGGTGGCGGTCGCGGTTTCGAACACCGCGAGGAGCGCGGCCTGGTTGAGGACATGGCCGCCATCGGCGACCTGGAGAGTGCCGGCGCCCTTGAAACCGAGGAACAGGTCGCCGGAATTGGTCCAGCTCGAACCCGGTCCATCGACCGTGACGGTGCCCATGGACCCGACGTCGTAGCCCACAGAGCCAGTCTGGTTGCTGACGGCGCCGCCATTGATGATGTCGATCGTGCCGGTTCCTGATTGGCCGACAATGAGTTTGCCGGTATTCGCCCAGTTCGAACCCACGCCATCCACCGTCGCGGTTCCGCTGGAGCCCTGATAGTAACCTAAAGTGCCGTCCACGTCGTTGAGGGCACCACCTCCCGACACGGAAACGGTGCCTGCTCCGCCAACGCCCACGGTAAAGTCGCCGATGTTCATCCAGGTCGAGCCGATGCCATCGACAGTTGCCTTGCTCGAAGAATCCACCGAACCGCTTCCGGCGCTTACGACGCCGCCATTCGTGATCGCCAATGTGGAGATCGAACCGGCGCCGACCTGTAGAAAGCCGCTGTTGGACCAATTCGAACCCGCACCGTCCACGATACCGGTACCTACGCCGGCACCGTACCCAAGCACGGCATTGACATCGCTGACACTGCCTCCATTTGTAATGTTCAACGTGCCGGAACCATCGAGCCCGACCTGCATATCGCCGCTATTGGTCCAGGTCGAACCCGCGCCATCGACGAACACCATGCCGGTCGAGCCTGCTTTCGCGCCAATGGCCCCCGCGCCATTGCTGACCGTGCCGCCATTCGAAATGGTCAACGTGCCAGTGCCGGCGTCGCCGACAAACAGGCTCGACGCGATGCTCCAGATCGAACCTATGCCATCGACCGTCGCCGCGCCCGTCGAGCCCGCTGTGGCACCGACAAAGCCGATGTTGCTGCTGACAAGGCCGCCGTTCTGGATGTTCAGTAAGCCAGTGCCGCCATACCCAACGTAGAGGCCGCTCGTGTCGCTCCATGTCGATCCGCTTCCGGTGACCGTAAGGGTGCCACTCGAATCGGCATTGATGCCGATGTAACCCGCCATGGCGCTCACCGCGCCGCCGTTCTGGATCGTCAGCGCGCCGGCACCGTAATTGCCGATGGAGAGAAAGCCGGAATTGGTCCAGTGCGAGCCCGCGCCGTCCACCGTCGCGGCGGCGGCCGGGCTGAAATTTTCACCGATATAGCCGTTGGTGTTGCTCACCGTGCCACCGTTCTGGACCGTCAGCGTGCCGGCGCCGTTCCAGCCGACATAAAGCTCGCCGGAATTGGTCCAGGACGAGCCAGCGCCGGCGACTGTCACGGCGCCGGTCGAGCCGGATTTGGAGCCGATCTGGCCGCTGGCGCTGCTCACCACGCCGCCGCTCTGGATCGTGAGCGTGCCGGCGCCGCCCCAGCCGACAAGCAGATTGCCGGAATTGGTCCAGGACGAGCCGACGCCGGTGACAGTCGCCGAGCCACTGGAACCGGCCTGCTCACCAATCGAACCGAGGGAATTGCTTACAGCGCCGCCGTTGGAGATGGTCAGAGTGCCGGCGCCGGCATGGCCGATGAAGAGCGACGAACTGCTGGTCCAGGTCGAACCCGCTCCGTCAACCGTCACCGTGCCGGTGGAGCCAGCATGCCAACCGATGGTGCCCATGGCATTGCTGACCGCGCCGCCATTGGTGATGTCCAGCGTGCCGGTGCCAAATTCGGCGACGTAGAGATCCCCACTGTTAGTCCATGTCGAGCCCGGGCCGTCCACCGTTACGGTGCCGGTGCCCAGGCCGTAGCCGACATGACCCACTTTGTCGCTCACAGCGCCGCCGCCGGAGATCGTCAAGGTGCCTGTGCTGCCGGTGCTCAAGGCAAGGAAAACGTCCGAACTGTTGTTCCAACTGGAGCCTGGTCCAACGACCTTTACAGTGCCGTTCGCGTTTGAAATGTAGCCGAGATAGCCGGCGGTGTCGGCAAGCGTGCCGCCATTGGTGATCGTCAGCGAGCCCGAGTAACTCGAAATGGTGCCCATAAGCAGATAATGGGCGGCCGCATTCGCCGCATCGACCACGGTCGGGTGCGGGAACACCGGATCGAGAATGACATCGTCGCTCGATGTCGGAACAGCGGCGGGGTTCCAGTTTCCGGCGGTAAACCAATCCGTGGAGGTGGCGCCGGTCCAGATCTCGGCTGCCGAAGCGGGGATCGGCTGGCCAAGGCCGACCAGCGCCGTCGACGTCAGCGCCAGATATTTCAAAGCGCTAGCCTTGCGGCCTACAAAACCATTCCGCGGCATTCGATCCCCTGACATGACAGTCGTTTCGCCCTGAGGCTGACATGTCATCGGCGCCCGGCTGTTGTCTTGGGCAAGGCCGCACTGGAATTGGACTGGAGTGAGGTGCCGTGCCTTTTTCGCGCACTGTGGCAGTTCGGCGTCATCGGTCACGCAGGGCGATGCGGAACGGCCTCGCACGGGGCGGATACCGGACTGCTGGCGAAAGCCGCAAAACTTATCTGGCGCCTGTCGGCGTATGGCCGAAGCGGCGACGAAAGCAGCGGTTGAAGTACGATACGTCGCTGAATCCGTTTGTCAGGGCGATGTCACTGACCCGCATGTCGCTGTGCTTGTGCAAGAGCATTCTGTGGGCGCTCCGCAGACGCAGTTCGAGAACGCGTTCGGAGAAGCTCATTCCCGTCTCCTGAAGGAGGTCGTGGACGTAGCGCACCGACAGGCCGAGTTGTTGGGCAACACTTTGGGCGGAGATGCCGGGATCGATAAAATCCTCGGCGATCCTCGCCAGGACGGCCTCCAGTCTGGCAGCGCGCGGGCCGCGAAGTCCGGCCAGTTCGGCAGCCCGACCTTTTGCGCCGGTCGCCAGGCCGATCAGATCCACGATCGTGTCCGTCGCGTGCGTGATCAAATCCACCGAGGCAAGCGGGCTGCCGCTTTCAAGAAGCAGGCAATAGCGTTTGAGGAGGTCGAGGGCTTCGCTGTCGGCGCCGATCTTCAGCCCCAACCTGTCATCGATCCGCGGGAAGGCGCGCAGGAGGATCGCGCGTGGGACCACCACATTCATCCAGACATTGCTGTCGGCACCGTTCATTTTCAGAGCTTCCGATGCGGTGACAAGCACGGCCTCTCCCTGACCGACGGCATATTCGCGGCCGACATGTACCCCTGACAACACGGTATCGGCCTTGTTGATCAGCAGCAAATAGCCGTCCTTGTCGTCATTGGCGATGTTGCTCGCTTTGCTTGTGGCGTGCTTGACCGGTCCGGACATCTGGCCGAGAACCGCTGAACCGACAGCGGTGGCTTCGAAGTGCGGGTTTTCCGGACTGCCGTATTCGGCCGACCATGTTTCCGCGACATGGATGTCTTGCCACGGGGAAAATCGTTCTCGTTCGTCAAGATGCGGTGGCAACCGAGCCGATGAAAGCACCGTCTTTCGCGACAATGGAGAACCTCGACAACTGTCCACGGCTTAAAAAATATCGAACGCGATGCTTTCCATTGCGACAATAACCGGCAACAGTGGCGACCGGCGTTCAAGCGATCAGGTTCAACCTGTAGTCGAGAGCCGCCGCGACTTGCGTCATCCAAAAGTATGATGTCACAAATTCCTCCGAGGCGAGATCGGGATGTGCCAGGAGGTGTGGTGGAAAGGCTGAGCAGCGAAGTCCTGAGTTCGATAATCGGCGATATCTATGATTGCGTATTGAACCCGGAAGGCTGGGCCGGAGTCATGACCCGCGTCACGAAAGCCGTCGACGCGGCCTATACCACCATCGCGCTTGCCGGCACCGCTCATAATAGCGGCCGTTTCGCGGCTCAGTCGCCTTGGGATCCGATGCGGATGCGGGCCCTCGAGGAAGACTATGACTTTGATGGAATTCCCGGACTGAAGGAAGCGGTCGTCGGCGATGTCGACCGGCCCGTTGCGACGCTGTCGCTCATGAGCGAAAGCGAACTCCAGCTGACGCCGTTTTTTCAGAACTGGGCCAAACCGCAGGGACTGCGCGAGGCTTGCATCACCAAATTCGTCCATACGCCGGACCGAATCGGGCTTCTGGGCTGCACCACGCGTGCCAGCAGGGGAGGCATTTCGACCGAAGAGCAGCAGTTCCTGGCATTGCTCTCGCCGCATCTGCGCCGCGCTTCGCTGATCGGCGATCTGCTCGACCAGAGCCGCGTCACCATCGATCTTTATCGTCAGGCGCTCGATCATTTGGCTGTGCCTGTCGTGCTCACCCACGCCAATGGAGCAATCCTCCATGCGAATGCGGCCGCCGAACAGATGTTTTCGGTGCAGGGGCCCATTCTCTCAAGGAACGGCCTGCTCCAGGCACAGAATAGGGTGGTGGCCCGCGCCCTGCTCGACGCGATCGCCAGTGCGGCCAGCGCGGATGCCTCGCTTGGCGCGCGCGGCATAGGGCTGCCGGTTTCGGCCCAAGGCCAGCCGCCCGCCGTCGCCTATGTGTTGCCGTTGACTGAAGGAACGGCGCGCGCGGTTTTCCGGCCGGCATGCGCGGCTGTGTTCATATCGACGACGACATCGGCTTCTCCTCTCCCGGAGGCCGTTCTGACCACGCTGTTCGATCTTACGCCCTCGGAGGCGCGGGTGCTGCTGCGGATCGGCAGCGGATTGTCAGCGTCGGAGAGCGCGTTGGCGCTCGGCATTGGCGAAAACACCTTGAAGACCCACCTCAATCGAATCTTCGCCAAAACCGGCACGAGACGCCAAGCCGACCTCGTCAAACTCGTGTCGGACATAGGCATGCCGCTGGCGGCCCATGGGCCCTGAAGCCGGAGCGCGCGGTCTCTACCGCCAGCGGGTCAGGGGCTTTACCGCCAGGGCGGCTCCGGCGCGAAGCGCTTGCCGATCCAGTCTGTGAAGGCGCGGGTCTTGGCGGCTTTTCCCTTGGCCGCCGCCGGCACGTCGCTAACCTCCGAGCCGCCGGTGCCGTCGCCGGAGTAGGAGAGGCCGTCTCTTCGGTCGTCGCCGATCTCCGACGTCGGCGCCTTCATGGACTTCGCAAGAATACAACCCATATTGAGTCCATGGAGCTTTGAGCGTGACCTTCGCGCGGGTGGCCCTTCTTGCCGCGGCCTTCGTCGTCGCGGCTGTGCTTTTTCCCTTCTCCTCAGCCGGGAGCGAAAGGGTTGCGCTGAGCGTCGCCATTGACGGCGCCATCGGGCCGGCAAGCAGCAGGCAGCTCAAGGAAGCGCTCGATGCCGCGGCCAGGCGGGACGCGGCGGTCCTCATCCTGCAGCTCGACACGCCGGGCGGGCTGGTCACGTCGATGCGCGAGATGATCGCCGACATCCTGGCGTCGCCGGTGCCTGTCATCGGCTATGTCGCGCCGGCCGGCGGCCATGCGGCAAGTGCCGGCACCTATATCCTCTATGCAACCCATGTCGCGGCGATGGCGCCCGGCACCAATCTTGGTGCGGCGACGCCGATTGAGATTGGCGGCATGCCGTCGCTTCCGGGCGGCGACAAGGGCGATCAGAAGGACGTGGGCGATCAGAAGGACGTGGGCGATCAGAAGGACGTGGGTGACCAGAAGGGCGGGGGCGACCAGAAGGAAGCCGGCGGGCGGCCTGCGGGCGACGCGATGATGGCCAAGGTGACCAATGACGCGGTCGCCCTGATCCGCTCTCTTGCCGAACTGCGCGGGCGCAACGGCGACTGGGGCGAGAAGGCCGTGCGCGAAGCGGCGAGCCTTTCGGCCAATGCGGCATTACAGGAACATGTGATCGATCTCGTCGCCCGCGACACCACCGAGCTGCTGCAACTGGCCGATGGGCGCACCGTCGATGTGGCGGGCAAGAAAGTGGTGCTGGCGACGAAGGGGCTGCCGGTCGAGACGCTGGAGCCGGGCTGGTTCATCCAGCTGCTTTCCGTCATCACCGATCCGAACACCGCCGTCATCCTGATGCTGGTCGGCGTCTATGGCATCGTCTTCGAGTTCACCAGCCCGGGCGCGGTCGCGCCTGGCGTCATCGGCACCACCTGTCTCGTGCTCGGCCTCTATGCGCTCGATCTCCTGCCGATCAACTATACCGGCCTTGCCCTGATGCTGCTCGGCGTCGTTTTCCTGATCATCGAGGCCTTCAATCCCACCGTCGTGCTCGGGCTCGGCGGCGTGGCCGCCTTTCTGTTCGGTGCCGCCATGCTGCTGCGGGTCGAGGGGCCGGGCTTTGCCCTGTCATGGGCCGTCATCGGTCCCGCCGCCGCGCTGACGCTTGGATTGGCGCTGCTGAGCGGCACCTATCTCTGGGCGGCGCGCCGGAAGCCGCCGCGCGTCGGCGGCGAAGCAATGCGCGGCCAGCCGGCCGAGATCCTCGACTGGCAGGGCGGCGAGGGCCATGTGCTGGCCTTGGGTGAGCGCTGGCGGGCCAGGGCCGATGAACCCGTCGCGGCCGGCGACAGCGTCGAGGTGACCGAGATCGCCGACCTCGTGCTGACGGTGCGACGGCGCGACGCGGGAAGGAATGGAGCAAGGCAATGAACATCGGTTATGTGGCCTACCTGGTACTTGCGCTTCTTGTGGTCATGTTCCTGTCCGCGGCTATTCGCATCCTCAGGGAATATCAGCGCGGCGTGGTCTTCACGCTCGGCCGCTTCACCGGGGTCAGGGGACCCGGCCTCATCATTCTGATCCCCTTCGTCCAGCAGATGGTGAAGGTCGACCTGCGCGTGGTGGTGCAGGACGTGCCGCCGCAGGATGTGATTTCGCGCGACAACGTCTCGGTAAAGGTCAATGCCGTGCTTTATTTCCGCATCGTCGACGCCGAGCGGGCGGTCATCCAGGTCGAGGACTACATGGCCGCCACCAACCAGCTGGCGCAGACCACGCTGCGATCGGTGCTCGGCAAGCACGAGCTCGACGAGATGCTGGCCGAGCGCGACAAGCTGAACAGCGACATCCAGGAAATCCTCGACCAGCGCACCGATGCGTGGGGCATCAAGGTGTCCAATGTCGAGATCAAGCATGTCGACCTCAACGAGAACATGGTCCGCGCCATCGCCAAACAGGCCGAGGCCGAGCGGCTGCGGCGCGCCAAGGTGATCAATGCCGAAGGCGAGCAGCAGGCGGCGGCAAAACTGGTCGAGGCGGGCCGCATGCTGGCGGCCGAGCCGCAGGCCATGCAGCTGCGCTATTTCGAGGCCTTGCACGACATCGCCGGCGAGCGCTCGTCCACGGTGGTGTTCCCGCTGCCGGTAGACTTGCTCAGCCAATTCCTGAGGCACGGGAAGTGAGGGAAGGGGCATCGGCGGAACTGCTAATCTCCCCCACGTGGGGGAGATTGGCTGTATCTCCGTCTTCGCCAGTCCCGCCACTTCACTTCACCGCCGCCAGGGCGGCTCCGGCGCGAAGCGCTTGCCGATCCAGTCTGTGAAGGCGCGGGTCTTGGCGGCTTTTCCCTTGGCCGAGGGCGTGACGACGTAGACCGCGCCTTCGTCCGCCAGCGTCCACTTCTCCAGCACGGGCACCAGCCGTCCGTCGGCAAGCTCGCGGCCGACCAGCCAATCAGTGCTCATCATCAAGCCGACGCCTTGCACGGCGGCGTCGACCAGCACCTCGGCATCGTCGGTGACCAACGGCCCCGAAACCTCGATGCGTGCGCGGCGGCCCTCGCGGTCGGTCATCTCCCAGGCTGGAAAGGTCTGGAAGCCCGAGAAGCCCAGGCAGGCGTGGTCGAGCAGCGCCTGGGGTGTCTCCGGCCTGCCCTTGCGGGCGAGATAGGATGGAGCGGCGCAGAGCAACCGGCGTCGCGTCGCCACCTTGCGTGCCACCAGGCGCGAATCCTCCAGGCTGCCCAGTCGCACGGCCACATCGAAATTCTCGGCGACCAGATCGGTGAAGCGGTTGGAGAATTCGGCCTCGATGCGGACATCGGGAAATTCGCCGAGGAACCGAGGCAACAGCGGCCCGATCCACATGCGCCCGAACGTGCCGGGCAGCGCCAGCCTGAGCACGCCGCGCGGGCCGCCCCCGGCATGCGCGGACGCGACGGCCTCAGCCTCGTCGACGGATGCGAGGATGGCGCGCACACGCACCAGGAATTCGGCACCCGCTTCGGTCAGCGACACGCTGCGTGTCGTGCGCGAGAGCAACCTCACCCCAAGCCGCGCCTCCAGCGATTGCAGGCGCCGCGACAGGATGGTCGCGTCGCGCCCGACACGTGCCGCCGCCCGGGTGAAGGAGCGCGCCTCGGCGATAGCGGCGAAGGCGGCCATCTCGGCAAGGGCAGCGGGTTCGTGAGATTGCTGCATCGTTCACAGTTCTCAATTGCAAAAAACAAGGATTATCCAGAGATAGCGCAGCAAATAGGTTCACTCAATCGAACAAATCGTCCACCGGAGTGAAACCATGAAAGCCATCGAACTCAGCCAGCCCAGGCTGGACGCCTTCCGCGCCGCCACCGTTGCAACCCCCGAACCGCAGCGCGGCGAGGTGCTGATCCGCCAGCGTGCGGCGAGCCTCAATTTCGTCGATGTGGCGGTGGCGAGCGGCAATTATCCCGGACCGAGTTTCCCGCTCATCCCCGTCGCCGACAGCGCCGGCGAGATCGTCGCGCTGGGCGAGGGCGTTACGAGATCCGCCATCGGCGATCGCGTCGTCGCGCATGCCAAGCCGCGCTGGATCGGTGGGCCGCCCCGGCCTTACGAGATGACGCAGATGCGCGGCGTCTCGATGCCGGGGTCGCTGGTCGAATATGTGGCGCTGCCGGCCAATTCGCTGGTGGCGGTCCCGGCGCATCTCTCCTTCGAGGCGGCGTCGACCCTGCCGATCGCCGGCACCACCGCCTGGAACGCCATCCGCGCCGCCAATGTCGGGCCGGGCTCGGTCGTGGTGCTGCTTGGCACTGGCGGCGTCTCGATCTTCACCCTGCAGCTCGCGAAAGCCGCCGGCGCCACCGTCATCATCACCTCGTCGTCGGACGAAAAGCTGGAGCGGGCGAAGGCGCTCGGTGCCGATCATCTCATCAATTACCGCGCGACATCAGACTGGGACGTCAAGGTGCTGGAGCTGACCGGCGGCCTCGGCGCCGACCTCATCGTCGAGACCGGCGGAACTGCCACCTTCGCCCGTGCCGTCAATGCCACCGCGCCCGGCGGCACGCTGTTCACCATCGGCTTCGTCACCGGTGCGGAAGCCACGATCAATCTGCTGCCGATCATCATCAAGGCGCTGAAGGTGGTCGGCAACAACACCGGATCCGTATCCGATCTTTTCGACGCCGCCCGTGCCATCGGCGCGGCCAGCATCGAACCGGTTGTCGACAAGGTGTTTTCACCTGATCAAGCGAGCGAAGCCTACACACACATGGCCGCCGGCGGCCTGCATTTCGGCAAGCTGGTGTTCGGGCTGGAGTGGTGAAGCAGCTGATCTCCCCGTCAAGGGCGGAGATTGGCAGTTCCACCCTCAGATCAGCTTCTCCAACGTGATGGGCAGATCCCGGATCCGCTTGCCCGTTGCGTGGAACACGGCATTGGCAATAGCCGGCGCCATGCCGACGATCGCCAGTTCGCCGACACCCTTGCCGCCGAGCACGGAGGAGTGCAGGTCGGGGATGCCGACCGAGATCACCTCGATGTCGGGGACGTCGGCGTTGGTCGGGACGAGATAGTCGGCGAGGTTGTTGTTGACGATGCGGCCGTGGCGGCGGTCGACGATGCCTTCTTCGAGCAGCGCCTGGCCGATACCCATGATGATGCCGCCTTTCCACTGGCTTTCGGCCAGCTTCGGATTGTAGAGCCGGCCCGAATCCAACGCCGACACCACGCGCGATACGCGCACCGTGCCGAAATCCTCGTCGACGCGCACCTCGACGAAATGCGCGCACCACGAGTGGCGGGAATAGTCGCCCTCGGTGTGCGGTAGCGCCATGGCGATGGTGGTGTAGTTCTTGTAGCGATCCTCTGCCGTCGAATTGGCCGGCATGGTGTCGCCGGTCGCCTCGATGCGGTCGCGGCCGATGCTTTTGAGCAGTTCGGCGATCGAGACATCGGGACCGTCGCCGCGAGGCGAGCCGATGCGGCCATTGGCGACGACCAAAGTGTTGGCCTGCAGCGTGTGGAAGGGCGAGCGCGGATCGCTGATGGCCAAGCCGATCAGCTGGTCGAGCGCCGAGGTCGCCGCCTTGTAGACCGCGCCCGTCATCACGCCGGCCAGCCGTGAGCCGCCAGTGACGCCGGCGCGGGGAAACCGGGAATCGCCGAGCTTCACCACGACGTCGTCTGCGCTCACGCCAACCGTTTCGGCGGCGGTCTGCGCCAGGATGGTGTAGGTGCCCTGGCCCATGTCGATCGAGGAGCTCTCGACCTCGACCGAGCCGTCGGCCAGAATGCGCACCATCGCTTCGCCATAGGCGCGCCGCACCGGATAGGTGCCGGCGGCGACGCCCCAGCCGATCAGCTGGTTGCCGTCGCGCATCGAGCGCGGCTCAGGTGCGCGCCTAGCCCATCCGAAGCGTTCGGCGCCTGCTGCAAAAGCTTCGCGCAACTGTCTGGTCGACCAGGCTTTTTTCGCGTGCGGGTCCTGCTCGGCGTAGTTCTTCAGCCGGATTTCCAGCGGATCGATGCCGACCTCGTAGGCGAGCTCGTCGATGGCGCTTTCGATGCCGAAGGCCGACGGGTTTTCACCCGGTGCGCGCATGGCGCCCGACACCACCGAATTCACCCGCACGACATTCTGTTTCGAGGAGAAGTTCGGCGTCGCGTACATGATCGAGGTGACCGAACCCAGCGGCTCGACCCACATGCCGTCGATGGACGTTTCGTTGACGCCGCGATGTACGATCGACTGGATCATGCCGTCACGGTCGGCGCCGATCGTCACCGTCTGCCGCGTCGCGGCGCGGCCGCCATAGCTGGTGAAGGTCTGCGGCCGCGTCATCACCAGCCGCACCGGCCGGCCGAGCATTTTCGCGGCACTCGCGGCAATCGCGCCATGGCTGAGCGCCAGTGCCTTGGAACCGAAGCCGCCACCGACATAGGGCGACACCAGCCGCACATTCTCGAACGGCACGGCGAACCATTCGGCATAGGTGCGCGCCATGCCATCCAGCCATTGGCTCGGCTCCCACACTGTGAGGTGGTCACCCTCCCAGCGGGCGATCAGGCCATGCGGTTCCATCGGCGCCTGGTATTCGCGCGGCGTGTTATAGGCGGCGCAGATGCGCACCGGGGCGGAGGCGAAGGCGGCGGACGCGTCGCCCCATTCCTTGGTCATGGCATCGACCGGAATGCCGTCACCGGCCTTGCCGTCGCTGAGGTCGACGATTGCCGGCGTCTCGTCGTAGCTGACCTTGACCAGCGCCGCCGCGGCGACCGCCTGCTCGAAAGTCTTGGCAACGACGGCGGCGACGTGCTGGCCCGAGAAGGTGATGTCGCGCGCCAGCGGACAATAGGGTTTGTCGGGCGGCGGGGTGCCGAACCAGTCCGAGGCGGTTCTCAGGCTGATGATTGTGTCCGGGGTCAGCACCTTGAGTACGCCCGGTGCCGCCTCGGCCGCCTTGCTGTCGATGGCGCGCACCTTGCCGGACGCGATGGTACTTTCGACCAGTGCGGCGTAGGCGAGGCCTTTGAGCTGCTGCTCGACGGCGTATTTGGCGGCACCCGTGATCTTGGCCGGACCGTCGACGCGCGATAGCCGGCCGCCGACCGCGTCCGCGCCGCCGTCGAACGCATCGCCATGTCTGATGTTGTGAACGGTCATGCCGTTTCTCCCATCTTGAGAATAGCCCGTGCGACGACGCGCGGCGCGAGCTCGATCTTGTAGTGGTTGGCGCCTTGGTCGACGGCGCCTTCGACGGCGAGCAGGCTGGCGGCGCGAACAGCTTCGGGCTCCAGCACCTTGCCTTTCAGCGCGGCTTCCACGGCCCGCGCCCGCCAGGGCTTGGTGGCGACGCCACCGAGCGCCACGCGCAGGTCGCGGATGGTGCGTCCGTCGGATTCCAGTTCGAGCCCGACGGCGGCACTGGCCGCGGCGAACTCGTAGGATTGCCGGTCGCGGACCTTCAGATAGGTCGAGCGGTGGGCAGCGGCGGAAGAGGGGATTTCGATGGCGGTGATCATCTCCCCCGGCTCGATCGCGTGTTCCCTGTCCGGCGTCGTGCCGGGCAACAGGAAAAAGTCATCGACCCGGATGCGCCGATCGCCGAGATGAACTGTTGCGTCGAAGGCGACGAGCACGGTGGCGAGGTCGCCTGGGTACATGGCGATGCAGGCCTCGCTGGTGCCAAGCACGGCATGGCCCCTGGTGACGCCGCCGATCGCCGAACAGCCGCTGCCTGATACACGCTTGTTGCAGGCCGAAAAGTTCGAGGGATCGCGGAAATAGGGGCAGCGCGTGCGCTGTATCAAATTGCCGCCTATGGTCGCCATGTTGCGGATCTGCGCCGAGGCCGCTTGCCATAGCGCCTCCGAGATGGCGGGGAAGCGGCTCTTGATGTCGTCGTGGTCGGCGACATGGCCCATCCTGGCGAGCGCGCCGATGATGGCGCCGCGCTCGCCGATCTCGATCCGGTCCAGTCCCTTGAGATGGGTGATGTCGACCAGCGTGTCGGGTTCGGTGACGCCGCATTTGGCGAGGTCGATCAGCGTGGTGCCGCCGGCGAGCAGCATGGCGCCGGGGAGCGCGGCCGCCTGGCGGGCGGCGTCGACCGAAGTGGCGCGAAGATAGGAAAAATCCCTCATGACGCGGCCTCCAGCGTTGCCTGGCGCACGGCGGCGACGATGTGCGGGTAGGCGCCGCAGCGGCAGAGATTGCCGGCCATGTATTCACGGATTTCGTCGTCCGAGCCGGCATGGCCCTCACGGATGCAGGCCACCGCCGACATGATCTGGCCTGGCGTGCAATAGCCGCACTGGAAGGCGTCCTGTTCGAGGAAGGCAGCCTGCACGGGATGCAGTTCGCCCTCCCGTGCAAGCCCCTCTATAGTGGTGATGGTGCGACCTGCGGCCTGTGCGGCCAATGTCAGGCAGGCCAGCACGCGCTCGCCGTCGACATGGACGGTGCAGGCGCCGCACTGGCCATGGTCGCAGCCCTTCTTGGTGCCGGTCAGGCCGAGCCTGTCACGCAAGGCGTCGAGCAGCGTGACACGCGGTTCGAGTTCCAGCGTGTGACGCTGGCCGTTGATATCGAGATGGACAGGAATTGTGGTCTTGCTCGTCATGGGCGTCTGGCTCCAGTTGCTTGACGCTTGGGGGAATGAATTGGAGTTAGGTTAGGGGGGTCCAACCGTTGCTTCGGACGGACCGCTCCTCACCCCAGCAGGTCCTCGATCCGGATCGGAAAGCGCCGCGGGCGCATGCCGGTCGCGTGCCAGACCGCATTGGCCACGGCGCCGGCCGTGCCGGTGATGCCGATTTCACCGACGCCCTTGATGCCGAGTGCGTTCACATGAGGGTCGTCCTCGTGAACCAGCAGCGCCTCGACCGACGGCACGTCGGCATTCACCGGGACATGATATTCGGCGAGGTTGGCATTCTGGATCCGGCCGGAGCGTCGGTCGGTGACGGCTTCCTCATGCAGTGCGAAGGAAACGCCCCAGATCATCCCGCCATAATACTGGCTGCGCACCAGCCGCGGATTGATGACCCGTCCGGCGGCGAATGCGCCGACCAGCCGGGTGACGCGGATCTGGCCTAAATCCGGGTCGATCTTCACCTCGGCGAACACGGCCCCATGCGCGTGCTTGGCGTAGATCTCCTGCGACGCCGGATCCGGTGCGCCTTTGCCATGGCCTTCGATCTCGGCAAGACCCGCGCGGGCGAGGATCTCGCTATAGTTTTCGCTGCGGCTTTCGTCATCGCGGCGGTAGAGGCGTCCGCCGCGCGCCAGGACACCTTCATTGCCGGCGCCGAACAGCGGCGAGGCTTCGTTGCCCGTGGCGAGATCGGCAAGCCTGGCGATGACGGCCGCACCCGCATTGTGGATGGCCATGCCGGCCGTCGCCGTGTGGCCCGAACCGCCGGCGATGCCCGCATTGGGCAGGTCGGAACTGCCGGCCCTGAAATCGACCTGGTCGATGTCGAGCCCCAGCCCGTCTGCCGCAATCTGGGCAAAGGCCGTCCAGGCGCCTTGGCCCATGTCCTGAGCGCCGGTCTCCATCAAGCCGCTGCCGTCGGCCCTCAGCACTGCGCGTGCCTCGGCCTGGAACATGAGCGCCGGGAACGTCGCCGTGCCCATCCCCCAGCCGGTAAGGAAGCCGTCCGCGTCGCGCATCCGCCGCGGCTGCAGCGGGCGGCTCGCCCAGCCAAACGCTTCGGCCGCCTGTTGGTAACATTCGCGCAGGGCCTTTGAGGAGAACGGCTTGCCCGTCATAGGCTCGACTTCGGCATAGTTCCTGAGCCGGAATTCCAGCGGGTCCATGCCGCAGGCATGGGCTGCCTCGTCTATAGCGCTTTCCAGCGCGATCGATCCGGTGGCCTCGCCCGGCGCCCGCATGAACAGCGGCGTGCCGGTGTCGAGCCGCACAGCATCGTGCGAGGTGGCGATGGCCGGACTGGCATAGAGCGTGTGCGAGGCGTCCGCCGCCGGTTCGAAGAAATCGTCGAACGTGCTCGATGTGGTCCTGGCGTGATGGGAGAGCGCGGTCAGCCGCCCTTCGCCATCCATGCCCATGCGCAATGTCTGGCGGGTCGGTGCGCGATGGCCGACCGGGCCGTACATCTGCTCGCGCCGCAGCACCAGCTTGACCGGGCGGCCGACGAGACGCGCCGCCAGGATGCCGAGCACTTGCGGCCCGGAGATCATGCCCTTGGAGCCGAAACCGCCACCCAGGAATGGGCTTCGGATGTGGACGTTCCGCGGCGCGATGCCGAACAGGCCGGCGATGCGCCCTTGCGCCATGGCAAGGCCCTGGCTCGGCGTGTCGATCGACAGCTGGTCGCCATCCCAGGCAGCGACGATTGCGTGGGGCTCCATGGCGTTGTGATACTGTGCCGGCGTCTCGTAAGCCGCCTCGATCCGCGTTCTTGCCGATTCGAGGCCGGCCTCGATATCGCCCTTCTCCTGCACCGCCGGGTTGCCGATGCCAACGCCGCGCGGCACGAAGCTTTTGCCGCTATCGAGACCGACCCGCGCCGGCAGCGTTTCATAGCGCGGCGACAGCAGCGCCGCGCCTTCGGTCGCCGCTTCCAGCGTCTCCGCGATCACCACGGCGATGCTCTGGTTGGGATAGCGAACCCCATCGTTCTGCAGCAGGTCGAGCCGGAACATGAAGGGATGGTCCTTGGCATCCGGATCGACGGCGAGTGCCGGCCGGTTCAGTGGCGTCATCACTTCGATCACGCCCGAATGCGCCTTGGCCGCCTCGATATCCAGCGACACGACCCGGCCGCGCGCGATGCTCGAGACGGCGAGCACGGCATAGAGCATGCCGGGCGGGTGGTTATCGGCGGCGTAACGCGCCGCCCCCGTCACTTTCAAGAATCCGTCGCGGCGGGTCAGCGGCTGGCCGATGCTGGAGCCCTGCCGCGTATGGGCGGGTTGCTGGTTGAGGCTGAGTTCAAGCGTCATGGCGCACTCCGGGAATGGAGGAAAAGGGGGAGGCAGGAAGAGCCGGCATCCGCTCGGGTGTTCCGGCCTTTGCGGCCATCAGCGCCCTGACGACAATGCGGCGGGCAAGCTCGATCTTGAAGGCGTTGTCGCCGGAGGGGCTGGCGTCGGCCAACGCGGAATCCGCGGCGCGAACGAAGCTCGCCTCGTCGGCATCGGCGCCAAGCAGCACCGCTTCCGCCGAACGCGCCCGCCACGGTTTGGCCGCCACACCGCCCAGCGCCAGCCTTGCACCGCGGATCTTGCCGCGATCGACGAAAAGTGCCGCGGCCGCCGAAACGACCGCGAAGGCATAGGAGGTGCGTTCGCGCACTTTCAGATAGCGGGCGTGAGCGGCGAAGGAAGCTGCTTCCGCCGGCAGGCGCACCGCAACGATCAGCTCGCCCGGCTCCAGCACGGTCTCGCGCTGCGGGGTGTCGCCCGGAAGTCGGTGAAATTCCTCCAGCGTCACATGGCGCCGGCCTTCCTTGCCCTCGATCTCGACCACGGCGTCCAGCGCCACCAGGGGCACGCAGAAGTCGGAGGGATGGGTGGCGATGCAGGCATCGCTCCAGCCCAGGATGGCATGTAGGCGGTTCTCGCCGCCAAGGGCCGAGCAGCCGGAACCGGGTTCGCGCCTGTTGCAGGCGCTGGCGGTGTCATAGAAGTAACTGCACCGCGTGCGCTGCAACAGATTGCCGCCAACAGTGGCGGCGTTGCGAAGCTGCGCCGAGGCGCCCGACAGCAGCGCCTCGGCCACCGCCGGATAGGCCTTGGCGAAGGCCGGATCGTGTGCGAGATCGGCATTGCGGACCAGCGCGCCGATGCGCAGGCCGCCATCATCGAGCGTTTCGATGCGATTGAGTTCCGGCAGCCGGGTAATATCGACGATCCGTTCGGGGCTGGTAATGCCGCCCTTCATCAGATCCAGCAGATTGGTGCCGCCGGCGAGATAGGCCGAGCCCGGTACGGCCGCCGCCGCTATGGCGTCGGAGATGGTGGCCGGCCTGACAAAATCGAAGTCTCTCATGCCGCGGTCCTCCGGTCGGTTCCGGCAAGTTGTTGCCGGGCCTCCAGAACGGCCTCGACGATGCCGCCATAGGCCGCGCAGCGGCAGATGTTGCCGCTCAGCCCCTCGCGGATACGCTCGGGATCGTCTCCAGCCTGTCCTTCGGCGATCAGGCCGAGCGTGCTCATGATCTGGCCGGGTGTGCAGAAGCCGCACTGGAAACCGTCATGGGCGATGAAGGCGGCCTGCACCGGATGCAGTTCTTCACCGTGGGCGACGCCTTCGATGGTCAGCACCTCGGCGCCGTCATGGCTGACCGCCAGCGCGAGGCAGGAGTTTATGCGCTTGCCGTCGACCAGCACCGTGCAGGCGCCGCACTGGCCGCGGTCGCAGCCTTTCTTGGTGCCGGAGAGCTCAAGCCGCTCGCGCAGCAGGTCGAGCAAGGTGACGCGGGTGTCGACCTCGAGTTCGTGGCGGTGTCCATTGACGGTAAGCGAGATGGGAAGGGTGGTCATGGGCGTCTGGCTCCAGTTGCTTGACGCTGAGGGGGATGATCTGGCGCTTGGGAGGGGAAGGACAAGGTCAGGCGGCAGCCAATCCGCCGCGGGTAGGGAAGGTGGCAGCTTGCGGCTTCGAAAGACGTGACATACCGGGCTCCCTGATTATATGATAAAGGTGCTCCACTAAAACGGAGGCGCCTCCGTTTATTTACGTGGGGACTGGCCGGGCATGGTTCAAGCCCCCATATCCCTGGTGGAGAAAAAAATTGGCTTTTGAGCCCGTCACAACTGTCGACCAAAAACCCGCCGCCGCCGACAAACCGCTGCGCGCGGATGCCCAGCGCAACCGCGACCGGCTGGCCGAGGTCGCGGCGGCCGTGTTTGCCGAGCGCGGCATCGATGCCTCGCTGGAGGAGATCGCGCGCCGCGCCGGCGTCGGCATCGGCACGCTCTACCGGCATTTCCCGACGCGCGAGCATCTGGTCGAGGTGGTCTACCGCCGCGAGGCGGAGGCGCTATGCGCGGCGGCCGGCGAGCTTGCGGCAAAACATCCCTCCGATGTTGCTCTGGAAGAGTGGATGCGCCGCTTCGTCGACTATATCGCCACCAAGCGCGGCCTGGCGACCAGCCTGCGCATCCTGTTCACCACCAATTCGAGGCTGTTCTCCGACACGTCGGGTAGGGTTTCGCAGGCCTTGCGGCAACTGGTCGAGGCGGCGGTGGCCGATGGCACGATCCGCGGCGACGTCGATGCCTCCGATGTGCTGCATGCGCTCGGCGGCATCTACTCGGCACCCGACACGCCTGAGTGGCGCGACCGCTCGCGCCGGCTAGTCAAGCTGTTGATGGACGGCCTGCGGTTCGGGGCGGGGAAGGCTGGGTGAACGGGGATAATGGCCGCGCAACCGTGCGCGACAGAATGATTTGAGGGGCATTCAATGTATGTAGGCCGTTCCTACAAGGTGATCGATTTCGCGCTGTGGTCGCGGCGCAGCGTGCTCTACATGGTGGTGGTGAGCGGGCTGGCCGTGGCGGCCTACCGCTTTCCGGGCATTGCCGGGTTCTCCGTGCCATGGTCCGTGGTGCTGGTGCTCGGCACCACGGTATCGCTCGTCGCCGGCTTCAAGAATTCGCAGGTGCTCACCCGCAGCGGTGAGGCGCTGCAGGCTTTCACGCAGATCACGGCCAGCAGCCGGATGTGGTGCAATTTCTGCCGGGACTTCCTCGATGCGCCGACGGCTCGGAAGCTCATCTACCGCCACATCGCATGGATGACGGCGCTGCGATACGCGCTGCGGCGGCCGATGCCGTGGGAATCGATGGGGAAGGCCGCCAATATCGAATACCGGCGGCGTTACCACATCCAGGAGGACGGGGGCTCGATCGCCGACGAATTGCGCCCGCTGCTGGGCGACCAGACCGTTGATGTCCTGAAATCGCCTCGTCCGGCGATTGCCTTGCTCGAATTGCAGTCGGTCCAGGTCAACGGGCTGCTCAAGGACGCCAAGGTTCCGGCGCAGGTCTATGTCGAACTGACCAAGCTGATCCGCGACTTCCACGATCAGCAGGCGCGCTGCGACCGTATCAAGAACAATCCCTATCCCCGGCAATACGCCATCGTCAGTTCCATGTTCGTGATGATCTTCTGCACGCTGCTGCCGTTCGGCGTGGTTCCGGTGTTCGCCGACATGGGCAAACCGGACGGCATGCTCGGCTCGATCGCCATCTGGCTGACAATCCCGTTCAGCACGTTGCTGGGCTGGGCCTACATGTCCCTCGACCAGGTCGGCGAGAGCAGCGCCAACCCTTTCGAGGGCAACGCCAACGATGTGCCGATCTCCCAAATCTGCCGCGACATCGAGATCGAGATGCGCGCCGGGCTCGGCGAGAGCGACCTTCCCAAGCCCTTGCTGCCGGTCAACGACATCGCCATGTGAGGCGGAAGCGGGCGCCTACCGGCGGGAGATCACCCGCAGCCAGGGAGCCAGGTGGAAAGCGCTCATCAGCAGATACATGGCGGGCATTCCGGTCAGGATTGGGCCGGCCAGCGGCGAGGCGCCCATGCATGGCATGGCGGTATCGCCGCCTTGAAGGCGGGAAAGCAGCGCCATCAGTGCGAAGGTGGGCGCTGCTGCCAGGCACAGCCAGTCGGCGATGCCACGAGGGGCGGCATTTTCGGGGGTGGCGCTGCCGATGCCGGATTGGATATCGCTCATGGTCGTTGTCCTTGATGGTTGCGAGCCGTCAGGACCTGGGTTCCTCAGCCCCTGCCGGAGGCGGGAGAGGAACCCAGGCTGGACAGGCCTGCGCCGGTTACTGGTTGGCCTTGTCGCGGAACGCGGCTTCGCCGGCGGCGGACACTTCGGCCCATTTCTGGTCGGCTCCGGCTTCGTAGTTGTCGTGCCAGTTCCACCAGCTGTAGAGCGGGGTCTGCGGGTAGCCTTCGGGCGAGTCTTCCCAGACCTCCTGGCGGCCGAGCGGTGTGACGTCGAGATAGCTCCAGACGGTGCCCAACGCCTCGTCGCCGCGGTTGTTGATGAAATAGGTGCGGAAGATGCGGTCGCCATCATGAATGAACACGTTGTGGCCGTGCCATTCGTCGACGCCGAAATCCTTGTCGAAGCTGTCGGTGATCGTGTACCAGGGCATCTCCCAGCCCATCCGTTGCTTCAGCCGCACAATGTCGGCCTGCGGCGCGCGCGAGGCATAGGCAAGCGTGGTGTTGCGGGCGTTGAGATGGGCGAGGTGGCCGACCTGGTCGGCGCCGAGCGAGCAGCCACGGCAGGCGTGCTCCGGCCAGCCATAGACGCCAGGCTCGAAGAAGGCGCGGTAGACGATCAGCTGGCGGCGGCCTTCGAAAAGGTCGAGCAGGCTCACCTTGCCGTCGGGACCCTCGAAGACATAAGCCTTGTCCACTTCCGTCCATGGCATGCGCCGGCGTTCGGCCGACAGCGCGTCCCTGGCGCGCATCGTCGCCTTCTCCTTCACCAGCATCTTTTGGTGCGCGGCTTCCCAATCTTGCCGTGAAACGATCGGCGGGGTCTTCATCGTCATGGTCATTGGTCTTCTCCTTTGCCAGTCGTGGCGTCGTTGCGGTGTGGTGTTGGCTGGGCAGGTCGGGGTGCTGCGGGCGCGGCGGAATCCAAGAGATCCGGTCCGGCGCAGCAGGGGTGGCGTGCTACGTGCTTGGCCGTCTCATTGGCCGTGTCGAGGTCGAGGTCGGTGGAAGCAGGCATCTTTTGTGTCTCCTATGCGTGCCGTCATTGCCGACTTGCTGGGCCGACTTGCTGGGCCGACTTGCTGGTTGACGGTACTGACGTAAGTTAGGGCGGCTCGGTGCCTAGGTGGGAGTTACAAGTGTGACGGGATTTGAATGGACTCGCTGATCACCTCGGCAGCGCTGGCGCTGGCGGCCGGCGATCCGCTTGGGGCGCTCGACCGCGTCGCCCTGCGCGAGGATGCGCCGGCGCTGGCGCTGCGCGGCATCGCCATGGCGCAGCTCGGCGACTTCGATCGCGCCAAGCTCTTGTTGCGGCGGGCCGCGCGCGCCTTCAGCCCGAAAGAGGCGGTCGCGCGCGCCAGATGCGTCGTCGCTGAGGCCGAGATCGCGCTGGTCTCGCGTGATCTCGGTTGGCCGGCCAAGGCGCTCGACGCGGCCCGCACGGCGCTGGAAAAGCACGGCGACCGGTTGAACGCGGCGCATGCCGGCCACCTCAAGGTGCGCCGCCTGCTCCTGATCGGCCGCCTCGACGAGGCCGAGCATGTGCTGGCCGGGCTCGACCCGGCGCCGCTTCCGCCGGCGGCCAGGGCCGCGCACGAGCTCGCCGTCGCCGGCATCGCCATGCGGCGCCTGCGGACCCGGCCGGCACGCGCGGCGCTGGAGTGGGCGCGCCATGCCGCCCGCAAGGCCGGCATTCCCGGCCTCATCGCGGAGGTCGACAGCGCATGGCAGGCACTGGAGACACCCGCGGCGCGATTGATCGCACAGGGCAGGGAGCAGCCGCTGCTGCTCGAAGAGGTCGAGGCGTTGCAGGGATCGCCGGCGCTGGTCGTCGATGCTTTCCGCTACGCCGTGCGGGTTGGGCGGACCACGGTTTCGCTGGCAAGCCGGCCTGTGCTGTTCGCCTTGGCGCGGACGCTCGCCGAAGCCTGGCCCGGGGACGTGTCGCGGGGCGACCTCGTGGCGCGGGCCTTCGGCGGCAGGCATGCCGATGAATCCCATCGCGCGCGCCTGCGCGTCGAGATCGGGCGGCTACGCGCAGAGCTTCGCGCACTGGCCGGCATCAGCGCCACCAAGCATGGCTTCACGCTGGCGCCGCGCCAGGCGCGCGCGGTGATGGTGCTGGCGCGGCCGATCGAGGAGCGGCACGCGGCCGTGCTGGCCTTGCTGGCCGACGGCGAGGCCTGGTCGAGTTCGGCCCTGGCGCTGGCACTTGGAACCGGCCAGCGCAGCGTGCAACGGGCGCTCGATCCGCTTGCCGAGGCCGGTAAGGTCCAGTCCTTCGGCCAAGGCCGGGCGCGCCGCTGGATGACGCCGCCGGTGGCGGGTTTCACGACCACCTTGTTACTCCCGGCGCCGCTGCCAAACGGCTAAGTGTGTTGATATTCAGGTGATGCCGGCCCGCAAAGGTCAGCGGGATGACGACCACACTAAAGGATCAAGAGATGAAACATTCAGCGGCCGAAATTTTGAGGGAATATGGACCCTTTCCCGGTGCCAAGACGGTGGCCGGGGTGAGCTTTGACGGCAAGAACGTCTGGTTCGCCTCGGGCGACAGGCTTAACGCCTTCGATCCGGAGAGCGGGCAGGCATTGCGTTCGATCGATGTCGCGGCTCACGCCGGCACCGCCTATGACGGCCGGCATTTCTTCCAGCTCGCCAAGGACCGCATTCAGAAGATCGATCCCGACACGGGCGAGGTGCTTTCCACCATTCCGGCACCCGGCAACGGCGGCGATTCCGGTTTGACCTGGGCTGAAGGCACGCTGTGGGTCGGGCAGCACCGGGAGCGCAAGATCCACCAGATCGATCCCGAGACCGGGGCGATCCTGCGCACCATCGAATCCAACCGTTTCGTCACCGGGGTGACCTGGGTCGAGGGCGAATTGTGGCACGCCACCTGGGAGGGCGACGAAAGCGATCTGCGCCGCGTCGACCCACGGACGGGCAAGGTCCTGGAGAAGCTCGACATGCCTGCCGGCATGGGCATCTCGGGGCTGGAATCCGATGGCGCCGACCGACTGTTCTGCGGCAGCGGAAATGCCGGCGTGGTGAGGGCGGTGCGCCGGCCTCGGTGACATCCGATCTCCGACAGGACAGAGCGGCACTGTCCCGGTAGCTGGACACCTCCCGCCGTCGTTGTGCTACATTAATCCCAGCCTAGGCCGATGGATTTTGCGGCCACTGAACTGTTCAGAGGGGCTGGCGCTGATCCGGAATGTCTCCTTCTCCTTCCTAGGTTGACAATCTCAACCCAAGAGGCCCACTCGGGCACTTGGTACTTCAATGGGAATTGCCCGTGCACAACCCTGTTGCCGTTTTTGACGCCGGAATCGGCAGTTACGCTATAGTGACCGAGATACAGAGGCGACTTCCTGCGCAGGACATTGTCTATTTCGCAGATCGTGCGAGCTTTCCCTATGGAAATAAGGGGCGTGGACAGCTCCTTGCTATCATGCGCAAGACGATCACCTTTCTGGAGAGCTACAACCCATCAGCCATCGTTGTCGCGTCGAACGCACCATCCATCATGGTGCTGGATCAGATCAGGCAATATAGCTCCGTGCAGCTGTTCGGCGTGTTCCCGCCGCTGCAGGAAGCTCTTGCTACGTCAGCCAGTGGCCATGTCGGCATCATGGGCGTTGGTTCTCTGATCCAGAGCGAGGCTTTGAAGCGCTTTGTTCAACAGCATGCCGCCAAGCCTGAGAATGTCGCCCTGATCAACGCTTCACCCTTGGTGGAGCTTGTCGAGAGTGGCTCGTTTCTCTTCTCGCCCGCCGAGACCCAGACCGCTGTGACGGCCTTCGTTGACGAGATTTTCCGCCAAGACGCACCGATCGATGTTCTAACCCTCTCAAGCACGCATCTGCCGTGGTTGCGCTCTTTCTTTAAAGCCGCCCGTCCGGAATGCCAGTTTTTGGACCCAGCGGAGAGGGTCGTGGCTGCGATCGGGGAAGGAACTATAGGCACCGGATTAATCCAGGGACTGGTGACAGAGGATGAGAACTACGGATTGCCGGCCTTCCGACGTATGCTCGGACAGATCGGCGTAGACATTCCGCTCGAATTGGTCGGGTAGCCACAAGAAACGACCGCCTGTCGCCGCCGAACTCATTTAGATTTGTCTAATGTCGGACAGGTTGTACTCATTGCTGTCGTAGCCACCCGCGAATTTTCCCCAATCGACTGGCCGTTGCGCGATGTCGGGCCTAGATAGGCTGGACCATCCCCCCGCAAAAGGACCAGATCATGCCCGAACAGATCACGTTGAACGACGGCGCCGCCATTCCCCAGCTTGGCCTTGGCGTGTGGCAAGTCGATCACGACATCACCGCGCAGGTAGTGGGCTGGGCGATCGCGGCCGGTTACCGGCTGATCGACACTGCCGAGGGCTATCAGAACGAGGAAGGCGTCGGCGAGGCGATCCGCGCCGCCGGCGTGCCGGCAAGTGAGTTGTTCATCACCTCGAAGCTGCGCAACGGCGCCCACCAGCGCGATGCGGCGCTTCGTGCCTTCGACGACACGATGCAGAAGCTCGGCGTCGAGCAGCTCGACCTGTTCCTGATCCATTGGCCGGTGCCCAGCCAGGACAAATATGTCGAGGCGTGGAAGACGCTTGTCGAACTGAAGCAGGCCGGCCGCATCAAGTCGATCGGCGTCTCGAATTTCAATCCTGATCATCTGGAACGCATCATCGGCGAGACGGGCGTGACACCAGTCGTCAACCAGGTCGAGTTGCATCCGCGCTTCCAGCAGCGCGCGCTCAGGGAGTTTCACACCCGGCACGACATTCATACGGAAAGCTGGAGTCCGTTGGGCAGCGGCCGCCTGCTGAGCGATCCGACCATATCAGGCATTGCCCGCAAACATGGCAAGTCCGCCGCGCAGACGATGATCCGCTGGCATCTCCAGCAAGGGCTGATCGTCATCCCGAAATCGGTCCGCCAGGACCGTATCGCGGCCAATTTCGACGTCTTCGATTTCGAACTGGACGCGCAGGACCTGGAGACGATCGGCGGCATGGATGCGGCCGACGGCCGCAACGGGCCGAATCCGGCGACGGCTTCCTTTTTGTTCTGAGCGTGCCAAGCGGCGTTAAATCCCCGAGCCGTCCAGCTGTTGCGCGTCGTCGCCTTCCCATGGCGCCGGCATCGAGGCGCCCCGGCTGAGATTGGCCGAGGGCATCGGCATCCAGCACTTCAGCTCCGGCTCGGCGTATTCGACGACGCGGCCGGGCGAGGAATCGGAGGCGCGCCAGCCTTCCTCGCCGAACTGATCGGCGCGTGACCAGTAGGCGAGGTCGACTTCCGCTGGCCCCTGTTCGGACGGGCGGACCGTAACGAGTATCCGGCTGCCGTCTTTTGGCGCGCTGGACATGTGGCGCCAGCGGTCGGGCTCATCCATCGTTTTTCCTCCTGCCTTGCTGTGGGATGAAGTGTCGCCTCGCCGTCGGAGGCGGTCAACCCAAACTTTGCACGACCCTTCCTGTTTCGATGGGCTGCTCGTTCCGCCCGGTCCGCGGGAAATGTAAGATTTGTAGGATTGCACCAGCCGCATCCGTCCTTGATCTGGCGATGGTCGCCGGAACAAGGAGAGGCATTCATGAGGGACAAGGTCGAGCCGACGCCGGCTGGGGTGGAAACAAAACTGTACTTCAGCCGCAACCCCAATCCGCGCCTGGGGGTCGCGGTGGCGCGTCATCTCGGGGCGAAAGTGACCTTCGAATTCGCGTCGCCGTTCGCGCCGGGGCAAGCGGAGCGATTCCGGCCGCTCAATCCCAACCTTTCCCTCCCCATACTGGCGTGGCCGGGCGGCAGCCTTTGGGAGGCCGACGCCATAGCCTGCCGGTTGTCGCGCGACATGGGTTCGGATTTTTGGCGCACCGGCGAGGATGAGCCCGACATGATCCGCTGGCTGAGCTGGGGCAAGGAGAATTTCGTGCGGGCCTGCGACATGGTGCATTTCGAGCGCGGCACCAAGCAGCGCTATCACATCGGGCCGATCGATCGGGAAAAAGTCGCGGAGGGACTTGCAGAATTCCCCAAGGCCGCCGCGATCCTGGAGGCGGTGCTTGCCGACCAGCCATGGCTGGTCGGCAATTCAGTCTCCTATGCCGACTTCCGCATGGCGACGTTCTTGCCGTTCAACGACGTCGCTGGGCTGCCGCTTGGTGATTATCCCGCGCTCACCCGCTGGTACGGGCGGCTTGAAGCCATCGACGCCTGGCGTGATCCCTTCGAGGGTCTGGAAGCGCCGCGATTGCCGCCAGTCCCAGGACAGATCGAGCCGCATGAGGCGGCACCGAGGCTGTAACCGAAAGGGGTGGCGACCGGCGTATACATTTGGAGAGAAACTTGAAGACGCCGGCCGCCATTTGGGGGCGTTGGGTGCATCACGTTGGGGCACGATGCAGGGTCAGGTTAGGCGGATGCCTGGTGTCCGCAATCGGAACACCAGCCCATGGTGAACAAGTGGTTACTATCCACAGGTCAGGGCTGTAAACGGCAGCCGGGCCGCCGGTCTCGGCCGTCCATCGCGGCCACGTCGTCGTTCTCTCGGCTGTGCGCAACGCGAATCGCCGGCCATCCCACGCTCGACGGGCCGCGATCGGGTTGATAAGCCCGTCTGCGAAGGAGCTGATGAGTCTGGCATGACCGTTGCGATCGAGATGGGACACACCACGGCGGGCGACCCGGCGAAGCTCGATCTCGAGGAATTGCTGGCGACCCGCCTTCTGGTGCAGGGCAATTCGGGCTCCGGCAAGTCGCATTTGTTGCGGCGGCTCCTGGAGCAGAGCGCGCCTTGGGTGCAGCAGACCATCATCGACCCCGAAGGCGACTTCGTTTCGCTGGGCGAACGCTACGGCCATCTGGTCATAGATGCCGAGGAGCATACCGAGCGCGGGCTGCAGGCGGCCGGCGAGCGGGCGCGTATCCATCGCGTCTCGACCGTGCTCAACCTGGAAGGGCTCGATGCCGAGAACCAGATGCGGCGGGCCGCCGCCTTTCTCGGCGGGCTGTTCGAGGTCGCGCGCGACCACTGGTACCCGATGCTGGTGGTGGTCGACGAGGCGCAGCTTTTCGCGCCGGCGGTGGCCGGCGAGGTGTCGGACGAGGCGCGCAAACTCTCGCTCGGCGCCATGACCAATCTGATGTGCCGTGGCCGCAAGCGGGGGCTGGCTGGCATCATCGCCACGCAGCGGCTGGCCAAGCTCGCCAAGAACGTCGCGGCGGAAGCCTCCAACTTCCTCATGGGCCGCACCTTCCTCGATATCGACATGGCGCGCGCCGCCGATCTCCTGGGCATGGAGCGGCGGCAGGCGGAAGCCTTTCGCGATCTGGAGCGCGGGCAGTTCATGGCGCTGGGGCCGGCGCTGTCGCGACGGCCGCTCGGCCTGCGCATCGGCCCGACCGACACCAGCCCGCGCAACGGCACGCCCAGGCTGATGCCGCTGCCGGAGGCGGGGCTCGAGGATGCCCGCGCCATCATCCTGGCCGCCCCGCCGCCGGAGACGATGCGCACGCCACGCCGGGTGGCGTCGCCGGACCTGCTGGAGCAGCTGATGGCGGCGAAATCGGCGCCGCGCGACATCCGCCCCGAACCGGCGGAGCCGCAAATCAGCGCCGAGGATCTGGCGGAGCGGCGCGAGCGCGTGGACCGGGTGCTGCGCGCTATTCTTGCACAACCTGACGCAGGCTTCCGCGTGATCGGCGTGCTCTACCAGGAGTTCGTCGTACGCTGCCGCATCGAGGGTCTCGCCTCGGTCGTGCCTGATCTGCCCGCATTCCGCCGCATGTTGACGCGCGCCCGTGCCGGGCTGGGGTCTGAAACTAGCGAGGACGATGTGTGGCGCGACGTCTCGGTGCGCGCCTCTCTGCTGCCGGAGGACATGCAGGGCGTGTTCATGATGATCGCGCGCGCGGCGAAGGAGGGCTGGCCGTGCCCGAGCGATGGCGCGATCGCCCGCGCCTATGGCTCGCACTCCATGCGCCGGGCCCGGCGGCTGCTCACCTATATCGAGGAGCAGGGTCTCATCGTCTGCCAGTTCGACGGCGCCGGCCGGCGCACCGTGACGCTGGTCGAACTCGCTTGGGCCACGGCGCCCGGCGACCCCAGTGCCGAGGAGGCGGAGCAGGGGAGCCTGGCCCTGTGAGAGAGCTATGAAGTTTTCAACCTCGGGCCGTCATGCAGGCATCCTGGCAAGACCGGCCGGTCGCTTATCTGTTTCCGGTGAGAGTCAGCCGTGCGAGGACGCTTTACTGGATGGTGATGACGCCCTCGATGGCTCGCCATTCCGATGGGGTGATCAGCCGGTGGTGGGCGACGCGGACGGAGTGAAGCGGTCCCTCGAGTTCGCGCTCCCAATAGGAGAGGAACCCCTTGAGTTCGGGGAACTCCGGCGCCAGGTCGTAGTCCTGCCAGACATAAAGCTGCAGCAGGCTCGGATGGTCGGGCAGATGATAATGAATCTGAGCCGTGGTCAGGCCATAGCCTTCCATCTGGAGGCGGAACTCCTTGCTGACATTTTCAACCATTCATGTCTCCTTTCGGCGGCCGTCTTCAACCAACTCCCTGAGCGGGCGAGCGGTTCCGGCGCCCGCGATCGCGCCGCCGCGGATATTTTGTTGGACCGCGGCGGAACTTCAAGCGGCAGCTCCCGGCGCGAGGCAGAATAACCACGCGATAACAGCCGGTTGGCACTCTCTCAGGGTGAGTGCTAAAATTTTTTGGCCGACCTCTTGAAACCCAAAAATGGCAAGACTAGCTCGATATGCGCGCGCGATGCCTGACAAAGGGTCGCCGCACCCCGCACCGGTCCAATTGCCGGTCCGGTGCGGAGGAACCTCAAACCTGTTTGTCCCAAGAGGAGAACGACATGGCGTTCCGTCCATTGCATGACCGTATCCTGGTCCGCCGCATCGAGGCCGAGGAAAAGACCTCCGGCGGCATCATCATTCCCGATACCGCCAAGGAGAAACCGCAGGAAGGCGAAGTCATCGCCGTCGGTCCCGGCGCGCGTGACGACAGCGGCAAGCTGACCGAACTGGATGTCAGGGTCGGTGACCGTATCCTGTTCGGCAAATGGTCCGGCACCGAGATCAAGCTCAACGGCGAGGACCTGCTCATCATGAAGGAAAGCGACGTGATGGGCGTGATCGAACAGACCGCGCAAGTGAAGAAGGCCGCCTGACGGGTTCTTCGAAAATCCACCAGTCAACGAATGCTGCCTAGATAGAGGAGTGATCCAATGGCTGCCAAAGAGGTAAAATTCCATACCGAAGCGCGCGAGAAGATGTTGCGCGGCGTCGATATCCTGGCCAATGCGGTGAAGGTGACGCTCGGCCCCAAGGGGCGCAATGTCGTCATCGACAAGTCGTTCGGCGCGCCACGCATTACCAAGGACGGCGTCACCGTCGCCAAGGAAATCGAACTCGAGGACAAATTCGAGAATATGGGCGCGCAGATGGTGCGCGAAGTCGCGTCCAAGACCAGTGACATTGCCGGCGACGGCACCACGACCGCGACCGTTCTGGCTCAGGCGATCGTCAAGGAAGGCGCCAAGGCCGTTGCCTCGGGCATGAACCCGATGGACCTGAAGCGCGGCATCGACAAGGCGGTGGAGGCTGTCGTGGCCGAGTTGAAGGCCAACGCCCGCAAGGTGACCCACAACGACGAGATCGCACAGGTCGGCACCATCTCCGCCAATGGCGACGCCGAGATCGGCCGCTTCCTCGCCGAGGCGATGGAGAAGGTCGGCAATGAAGGTGTCATCACCGTGGAGGAAGCCAAGACCGCCGAGACCGAACTCGAAGTCGTCGAGGGCATGCAGTTCGACCGCGGCTATCTCTCGCCCTATTTCGTCACCAACCAGGACAAGATGCGCGTCGAACTCGAAGAGCCCTACGTGCTGATCCATGAAAAGAAGCTCTCCAACCTGCAGGCGTTGCTTCCGGTGCTGGAAGCGGTGGTGCAGTCGGGCAAGCCGCTGCTGATCATCGCCGAGGATGTCGAGGGCGAGGCGCTGGCGACGCTGGTCGTCAACAAGCTGCGCGGCGGCCTCAAGGTCGCGGCCGTCAAGGCGCCGGGCTTCGGCGATCGCCGCAAGGCCATGCTGGAGGATATCGCCATCCTCACCGGCGGCACGGCGATTTCGGAAGATCTCGGCATCAAGCTCGAGAATGTGACGCTGGAGATGCTGGGCCGCGCCAAGAAGGTGGTGATCGAAAAGGAAAACACCACCATCGTCGACGGCGTCGGGCGCAAGGAAGAGATCCAGAGCCGCGTCGCGCAAATCAAGGCCCAGATCGAGGAGACCACCTCCGATTATGACCGCGAGAAGCTGCAGGAGCGGCTGGCCAAGCTCGCCGGCGGTGTCGCGGTGATCCGCGTCGGCGGCTCGACCGAGGTCGAGGTCAAGGAGCGCAAGGACCGCGTCGACGATGCCCTGCACGCGACCCGCGCGGCCGTCGAAGAAGGCGTGCTGCCCGGTGGCGGCGTCGCGCTGCTTCGGGCCAGCAAGGCGCTCGATGCTGTCCAGACGGACAATGCCGACCAGAAGACCGGCGTCGAGATCGTGCGCCGCGCCATCGAGACGCCCGTTCGCCAGATTGCCGAAAATGCTGGTGCGGAAGGCTCGATCATCGTCGGCAAGCTGCGCGAGAAGAGCGAATTCGGCTGGGGCTGGAACGCCCAGACCAATGAGTTCGGCGATCTCTATGGCCAGGGTGTGATCGATCCGGCCAAGGTGGTGCGCACGGCGTTGCAGGATGCCGCGTCGGTCGCCGGCCTTCTGGTGACCACCGAGGCGATGGTGGCCGAGAAGCCGAAGAAGGAAGCCGCCGCTCCGGCGATGCCCGCCGGCGCCGGGATGGACTTCTGAGGTCCCGGTCAGTCCGCCCGCTCCCCTCGAGGGAGCGGGCATCAGTTGAGGGAGAGAGACATGGATGCAATGGCTGGCCTTGGGCCCGTGCCCGCGCCGACATATCAGGCAAAGGAGTTCCTGGCCTATGAAACCGAATGCCGCAGCGTGCTGAAGCCGCTGCTGGCGGGACTGCTCGACATGGCCGAAGCCGCCGGCTGGAAGCGGCGCACCGCTGCCGCGACCCTGATGTTCCTGGCGGCGAAACAGGTGTCGGAGGAGTCCGAGACATCGGCTAGCGGCTGAACGCCAAAGGGCGGCCAATCACCCTGTCCGCGGCGGGCGCTTTCCGGTATTCGGTCCGCCGCAGGGCCTGCACAATCGAAAGGAGCCACAAGCCATGAATCGCGGGCAGTTTGAAGAACCGGTCACCCTTCTGGTCGGAATGGGCTTTCCGAGGAAGATCGAAAGCGTGATGGAAGCCTACGTGCTGTTGCAGGACTGGCCCGCCGTCAGCCGCAACGGCGCCCATGCCATCGCCCTCAATGCCTGCAAGGCGGGCATCGCCGGTGAGATCGACCCGGAGACGGTGCGGGCGACGCTGGTCACCTTCGCACGCCGCAACGACATATTGCTGCCGGATGCGGTTTCGCCGGCCGCCGCGATGGGCAATGAGATGCATGCGGGGTGAGGCGGCAGGTCCGTCCGATGTGCGGCGATCGGTTCCCGGCTTCGCGGGCGCCGGGAACCAAGCGACGGCCACGCAGGTTGATCAGCGTTGGGTTCCCCGAGGCGAGGCGACGTCATGAGCATCCTGCAAAGCATCAAGAAAGCAGCCGAACAGGTGACCGGTGCCGCAAGACCGGACAGGCAACACGCGGCCGATCTTGTCAGGCCACGAAAATCGAACGAGTTCAGGTTTGGGGATGATGGCCTGGTGCCCAACCATCCGTCCTGGCCGCTGGTGGTTTATCGCGGTGCCGTCACGCTACCGGAGGACTTCGATCCCGCGGCCGTCATGGAGGAGCTTTTCTCGGCCAATGGCTGGGGGGAAAGCTGGCGCAACGGCATCTACGACTATGTCCACTACCATTCGCGCATCCACGAAGTGCTGGGCGTGGCGCGCGGTACGGCGAAAGTCCGGTTCGGCGGCAAGAAGGGACGAACGCTGGCGCTGAAGGCCGGCGATGTCGCGGTTCTGCCAGCCGGCACCGGGCATCAGCGCATCTCCGCCTCAGACGACTTTCTCGTGGTTGGCGCCTATCCGCCATCCGGCACCTATGACGAATGCACGACCGCCGCCGAGCACGCCAAGGCAGTGGCGATGATCCCCAGGGTCGACCGGCCGCGCAAGGACCCGGTCTACGGAAGCAAAGGCCCGCTGCTGGCGGCGTGGAAGAAAGACTGAATTCGCAGAAGCCCAGGAGAGCAAAACTCATTGGCGCAAGCCCTGCCTCGGCACGAGCGCCCGAGCAGATCGACGCAACAGCATCACATCGGTGGAACGCTCTCGGCCATTGGAGGTCGGTAGGCGTCGATTGCTTCATTGGACTGATAAACGGAGAGCGCCCGTCTTCGGTTAACGCCGGGCGGGTTCTTTTTTCAGTCCAGGCTTCTCCGGGTTGACCACGGCGTGCGGAAAACATGCCCGGCAGCCAGGCGCAAATATTGGGAGCAAAGCATGGATACAGCAGGTGGTGAAGAGATTGCGCCTGCCTCGAAAGGCGGAAGACGCCGGATTATATGATCTATATTCCGTAGGTCAGGGCAACATATATCACAGGGATAAGGGCCAGGCAGATCGCCATTCCCACGACAACCGCAATGGCCAAGCGCTCGGTTCGCCTGACAAGATCGGCAATATTGGCGTCGTCACTCAAAGAGACGTGCGGGACCGGAGGCATTTCCGGAACCTGAGCATCATTGTCATTTGCGGGGTGATTGTCGTCGCGGGTAATCGGTCTCTGGGCTGATGTCACTGCTTGCCTCGCTCTCAAAATATCCGGCAGTCCAGCTCCATCCGTGAGGGTGGGCGACCGGCAATAGTAACGTGTGGGCAAGACATTGGGTTGCGCCATAAGACTTCAGTCGGATCATTTCCTGGACCTAAGCCTTGCCGGGGAACGCAATGCAGCGGAAGTCGTTGCTCATCGGTGACAACTCAAGAATAGGAGAGGAGAAAGCCATGGCTGACGGCCCAACTGTTGTTAATTCTGGAGGTGGCGGCGGCACTGCGGTCGCTATTGTTCTTGCAATCATCGCCATCGTGGTCCTGCTGATATTTACCGGTGTCATCAATATCCATGGCGGCGGAAAGGACATCAACGTGAAGGTTGAAGCGCCAAAGCTGGAAGCCCCGGCCACTTCAGCGCCGGCGAAGCCCGCAGCACCGGCCAATGGTGGCTGATGCGGCGGCAGTAGAGGCCAGAATAGTTCTGGCATTCGCTTCTCAATTCACAACAAAGAAGGACTTGTCATGAAAAGATATCTTGCCGGCGCAGTCGCCGCAGTCGCATTTGTGGGTGGAATTGGCGCTTCCTACGCGGGAGACGTCGTAGTTCTCAAGCCTGAGCAGCAGACGGTCGTTCGCGAATACATCCACAAACAAAAGCTCGCATCGGTCAGCCTGCTCGGTGTCGAACTCAACGTCGGCTCCGCTCTCCCCGACACTGTCGAGCTTCACACAATAGACGTCCCCGACGTCAGGTACAAATATACCGTCGTCGGAGATCATGCGGTCCTGGTGGACCCCGATACACGCAGAGTCGTGCAGATCATCGAGTGATGCCGGTAGTTAGCCCCTGATCGGCAGGGGACGGCCCGCCGTCGCCGCAAATGGCACGGCGGGTTTACTATTGGGGAGCCACTTCATCCCTATGAATATCGCGGGGGGCTGCGTGTCACCCGCCCAGGTCTGCGGGCAACGCGAGGCGTCATGCCTTGCTTTTGGTCAGGCGCTCGAGCGCATCGACGATCAGGTCGCAGAATTTCGGATGGTCGAGCTTCATCGCCACGGTATGGCGGAAGTCGACCTGCTCGCTTGCCGTGCCGCCGAAATGGTGCATGCCGCCCATCTTCTCGAAATTGCAGACCGTCATGCCCTTGGTCCACCGGCCGGCAATCTCGACGCGGATATCGGCCTTCTCGGTGGTGAAGACGGTCGGGTCGATCATGGCCGCGACGCAGCATGCATCATGGATGGCGGGATACTCGATCTGCAGGAGGCCTCCATGCGTGGTCGCTATGAACTCCCAGATATCGAGGATGAACCTGGCAATCGGGCCGCCGACCGCGCGCACCCTGTTTTGCAGGTCCGGAGTGGCCAGCGCCTGGTGCGTGAGGTCGAGCCCGACCATGGTGACGTCCCAATCGGCGCGGAACACGACGTCGGCGGCCTCCGCGTCGGCATAGACGTTGAACTCCGCCGCCGGCGTGATGTTGCCGCGTGTGTAGGCTCCGCCCATCGCGACGACACGCTTCACCCGCCCGATCATGCGTGGATCCTTGCGGATGGCGAGCGCGATGTTGGTGTAGGGACCGACCGGCACGAGCGTGATGGTTTTCGGCTCGTGCGCCATGACCGTGTCGATGATGAAGTCGGCGGCATGCCGCTTGTCGAGTTCGAACGAGGCGGGCGGCAGGACGGGGCCGTCGAGCCCAGTATCGCCATGGATTTCGACGGCCAGCACCTGGTCGCCGATGAGCGGGCCGGGTGAGCCCTTCGCCACCGGCACCTTGATGCCGTAGGCAGTGCATACGGCCAAGGCATTGCGCGTGGTGTTCTCGACATTGTGGTTTCCCGAAACCGTGGTGATGCCGAGAAGGTCGATATTCGGGTTCCCCGCAGCGAGCAGGATAGCGATGGCGTCGTCGTGCCCGGGATCGCAGTCCAGGATGATTTTTTCCATGATGGCATCTCCCTTGTCGCCTGCGGCGATTATTGTCGAGCGGCCCGGATATGCCCGCTACCGCTCCTCGATAATCCGCAAATACGCCGCCGTCACGAACAGCACGATCAGCCCAAACAATATCCGCCTCGCACCTTCCGGCATTTGCAAGATGGTGAGCAGCGTGGTCAGCACGGTGAGGATCAGCGCGCCGATGATGGTGCCGGTGTAGCCGCCGCGGCCGCCGAAGATCGAGGTGCCGCCGATGACGGCCGCCGCCACCGAAGGCAGCACCAGCGGCTCGGCGAGCGAGAGCGAAGGGGCCTTGATCAGGCCGATATAGAGCAGGCCGGTGATGCCGGCGAGCATGCTGGAGGAGATGTAGAGCGCTGTTATGACCTGCCAGTACTGGACGCCGGAGAGGCGGGTCGCGCGCTCATTGTCGCCGACGGCGTAGAGCAGGCGGCCGAAACCGGTGCGGGCGAGCGTGAAGACGATGAGGGCGGCCAGCGGCACGAACAGCAGCAGGGCGTTGGGAAAGCCGGAGGTGACGCCGGTGCCGAGCCAGGCGAGGAAGTCGGGGATTTTGGCGCCCGACGCGATCACCGTGCGCTGATAGACCTGCAGGCAGCCGGTGCCGATCAGGCTGGTGCCCAGCGTCATGATCAGCGGGTGAACGCGGAACACGCCGACGCCGATGCCGTTGACGAGGCCGATCAGCACCGCCGGCAGCATCGCCAGCAGGAAAGCCACCGCCGGGTCCTGGTTCACCACTTGCGTCGCCATGATGAAGGCGCTCATCGTCGCCACCGTGCCGACCGAAAGGTCGATGCCGCCGGTCAGCATGGTCATGGTCTGGCAGCCGGCGAGGATCGCCAGCGGTATGGCGAATTTGATGGTGTTGGCGATCCAGCGCTCGTTGACGATGCCGGGGCGCAGGATCTGCAGGATCACCACCAGGATGACCAGCAGGATGATCAGCGGGATGAGGGGCCGGTCGGCCATGAAACGCTTCAGGCGGCGGCCGAAGGGAACGGGCGTGATCGCGGTGGTGCTCATGGCGCGGCTCCTGCTCGCGATGGGGTGGTGTTCTGCGAGGGTAGTGCCCTACGGCGCCCCCGGCGTTGCAAGAATGAGCGAGGCGCCAAAGCTGCCAATCTCCCCCCTTGAGGGCGAGATGTCCGGCAGGACAGAGGGGGGCGCCCTAGAGCGCTGCGCGTCAATTCATGTCTACTCATCATTGCCGCTCCCTCATCGTAATAAACGCGCCGAACATCACCACGGCGACCATGATCAGGCCTTCGATGATGGCGGTGACGTTGGGGTCGATGGCGAGCAAGGTGAGATCGGTGCGCACCAGGCGCAGCACGAAGACGGCAACGATGGGGCCGAGCAGGCCGCCCTTGCCGCCGCCGAGCGCTACGCCGCCCAACACGACCGCGGCGACGCTGGCGAGCAGATAGGGGCCGGGGATGGGCGCGCCGATGCCGGTGCTCATGGTCAGCGCCAGCCCGCCCATGGCCGCGAACAGGCCCGACAATGCGTAGGCGATGACCCTGGTGCGGGCGACAGGCACGCCGCTGCGGAACGCCGCAAGTTCGCTCGAGCCGATGGCATAGATGGAAAGGCCGAGGCGCGAGCGCCGGAGCGGGATCCAGATCACCCAGAGGCAGACGACCAGCACCAGCAGCGCCTTGGGCAGCCAGGCATCGATGGTATCAGGCAGGCCCGGTATCGGCACGGTGCCCGAGATCAGCGCCTTCAGCCATTCGGCGGCCGCGCCGCCCGGCGCGCCGAGCACCAGAAGGGCGGCGCCCTGCAGCACGAACAGCATGGCGAGCGTAACGACAATGTCGGGCACGCGAGTGACGACGATGAGCAGGCCGTTGAGCGCGCCCAGCACAAAACCCATGGCGAGCACGAAGGGCACCACGAACAGGGCGTATTCCTCCGAGGCGCCGTTCATCATCGAGGCGGCGGTGACGCTGGTCAGCGCCATCATGGCGGCGACCGAGAGGTCGATGCCGCCGGCGATGACGACAACGGTCTGCGCGGCGACGGCAAAGGCGTAGGGTAGCACGGCCCGCGCCAGCGAGCCGAAATCGCCGCTGCCATAGCCGGGCTGGATCAGTTTTGTCGCGATGAACAGAACGATCAGCAGGGCAAACAGGCCTGTTACCCAGCCCTGGCGGCGCAGGAAATGGCTCATGGCGTCGCTTCCGGCGCATCGGAGGTGTTGGCGGTGGGATCGGCCAAAATGCCGATATCGGCCTTGGCGCCGCGCGGCAGGCCGTAGGCGGCGCGCATCAGTGCCGGTTCATCCGCTTCCTCGACAGGGAAGACATCGACGAGGCGGCCGCCGAAGATGACGATGACGCGGTCGCAGACGCGCTGCACCTCTTCGAGTTCGGAGGTGTAGAACAGCACCGACTTGCCATTGCCGGCGAGCTCGCGCAGCAGCTTATAGATCTCCTGCTTGGTGCCGACATCGATGCCGCGTGTCGGGTCGAAGCACAGGATGGTGCGGGCATCCGCCGCGATCCAGCGGGCGATGGTCACCTTCTGCTGGTTGCCGCCGGAGAGGCGTTGCACCTCGCCCTGGGCGCGAGTATCGATCTGCAGGCGCTGGATGGAGCTCTGGACCGTGGCGCGCTCCTTGCGCATGGCAATCGGTCCCCAGTTGCGCAGGGCGGCGCTGAAGGGGAGCGCAATGTTCTCGCGCACCGAGCGCTGCATGGCGAGCGCCTCGGACCGGTCGCCCGGCACATAGGCGATCCCCGATCGGATGGCGTCGATCGGGTGGGCGAATTTCACTGGGCTGCCGTCGACCTCGATCGTGCCGCCCGATGGCTTGATCGAGCCGGCAAGGGCGGCGAACAGCTCGTCCTGGCCCTGGCCTTCCAGCGCCACCACGCCGGCGACCTCGCCATCCCCGAGGTCGAAGGAGACGTCGCTGAGCTTGGTGCCGACGCGCAGGTTGCGTACGGCGATGCGCGGGCGGGCAGGGGGGCGGGCCTTCTCGCTGGCGCTGCGGCCGGCGACATGGGTCTTGACGATGCGGGTGCCGAGCATCAGCTCGACGATCTTTTCTTCCACGCCCGGCACGATGTCGACGACGCCGACGGTTGCGCCGTCGCGCAGCACCGTGGCGCGGTCGCATAGTGCGGCGATTTCGACAAAGCGGTGCGAGATGAAGATCACGGCGCGGCCGGCGTCGCCCTGGCGGCGCACCACCTCCAGCACTTTTTCGGCAAGGTTGGCGGGCAGTGCCGCCGTCATCTCGTCGAGCAGCAGCACGTCGGGCTCGACGGCCAGCGCACGGGCGAGGTCGAGCACGCGCAGTACGGCCAGCGGAATGTCACGCGCGGTGTCGCGCAGGTCGAGGTCAGGAATGCCGAGCTCGCGCACCCAGGCGCGGAACGGCTCGACCGGCGTGCCGGTCAGCCGCAGATTGGACAGCACGTCGAGATCGGGGATCAGCGACGGCTCCTGGTAGACAGGCAAAAGCCCGGCGCGCCGCGCGGCGGCGGGCGAGCGTATGTCGCGCGCCTCGCCACGGATCAGGATGCGGCCCGCATTGGCTGATATGGCGCCGGTCAGGATCTTCACCAGCGTCGACTTGCCGGCGCCATTGGCGCCCATCAAGGCGTGCACCTCGCCCGGCAGGACGGAGAGCGACGCGTTACGCAAGGCGGCAACCGCGCCGTAATTCTTGGCGACGCCCGTGGCGTCGAGGAGGAGATTGGACAAATCGTGTGGTTCTCGGTGAAGCTGTTCAGATGTTTGAAGGAGCTCAATTGCTTTTGACAGGTTGGCACTCTACGAGGCCCCCCTCTGTCCTGCCGGACAGAGGGGGGCGACGTAGAACGCTGACCTTCGCATCACGAGGAGGCGACCCGCCGTCCTCGTCAGGTAATTCAAACCCGGCTTACTCCCCCGGGCCCTTGCAGGCGACGATCTGGTCCTTGGTGTAAGTCGTCCAGTCCGGGATCGAGATCGAGACCGGCCATTCCGGGCTGAGCGACGGGTCGGCGGCGGCCTTCAGCTTGGCCTTGCCTTCGTCGGTGGCGTTGTCCCACAGCTGCGGGTCGACCAGCACGGTCTGCTGGGCCGGCTTCTTGCCGTCGAGGATCTGCAGGGCGAGCGTTACACCCGCACCGCCGATCGAGCCGGGGTTGGTGACGGCAGCGCCGACGAGGCCCTTGACCGAGCTCAGCTGGCCGACGAAACCGGCATTGTCGGCGCCGACGATGGGCACCAGCGGCGCCTGCGATTCGACCAGCGCGTCGACGATGACGTTGTCGATGCCGGAGGTCCAGACGCCGTTGAACGGCGTGCCCGTCGCGAGGAACGACAGCATCTGCTGCTTGGCCTGGTCCTGCTGCCAGCCGGTGAAGACTTCCTGCGCGACCTTCACGTCGGGGAATTCGGCCAGCGCCTTCTTGAAGCCTTTGTCGCGATCGCTATCGGCGGACGCACCGGCTGCGCCGCGCATATAAAACACCTCGCCCTTGCCGCCCATCTGTCCGAACAGCCATTTGGCGCCGAGATAGGCATATTGTTCCTGGTTATTGGAAATGATGTAGGCCGACGGTTCGGTGACCGCCTGGTCGACGGCGACGACGACAATGCCGGCCTTGGTGGCTTCTTCCAGGCCCGCCTTGATGCCGGCCGGATCGGCGGGGTTGACGACGATGGCGTCGACCTTGGCGCTGATCAGGTTGCGGATGTCCTCGAGCTGGCCGGCGGCATCGGTGTTGCGGTGGGCGATGTTGAGCTTGGTCACTTCGCCGGAGGCGAGCGCCTGCGCCTTCATGGCGCACACCATCTCTTCGCGCCAGCCATTGCCCTGCACGGTGTTGGAAATGCCGATCGTGTATTTGCCGGCGGCGGACGACACACCCACCGAGGCCAGCAGGGCCGCGCTGGCAAGCAGCGGGACGATGGTCAGATATTTCTTCATTTCAGTCTTCCTCCACATTTGTTTTTCAGTTCAGTTTTAATCCGTTAAGCCGCGCCACTCACAAACAGAGTCAAGTGGCCCGCTATGCCCGTCACTTGACAAAGGGACGCAGCACGTCGCGGGCGAGCAGAAAGCCCCGCTTGACCTGATCGTCGCTGCCTTCAAATCGCCTGTCCTCGTGTTCGATGATGACCGATCCTTCATAGCCGGCGCGATAGAGGCCGGAGAAGAAGCCGCTCCAGTCGACATCGCCCAGCCCCGGCATGCGCGGCACCTGCCAGCCTATGCCGGCTGACAAAATTCCGCGCTCGTACAAACCATCATGATCAATCATCAGGTCCTTGGCGTGGACATGCAGCATGTAGGCGCCGAATTCCCTGATGAAGCGGGCTTGGTCGATCATCTGCCAGACCAGGTGTGACGGATCGAAATTCATGCCGACATCGCCGCCCCAGCTCTCCAGGATGCGGCGCCAGACCTGCGGCGAGTAGGCGATGTTGTGCCCGCCCGGCCATTCGTCATAGCTGAAGATCATCGGGCAGTTCTCGAAGGCGAGTTTTACCCCGTGGTCGCGCGCATGGGCGACGATTTCAGGCCAGACTTTCAGCGCGTCCTGCCAGTTGACGTCGACGGTCTTGGTCGCATCGCCGCCGCAGAAGGTGTTGACCACTGGGACACCCATGTTTGCGGCCAGCACGATGACCTTTTTGAGGTGGCCGATGACCGCCTCGCGGTGCGCGGTATCGGGATGCAGCGGGTTGGGATAATAGCCGAGGCCGGAGATGGACATGTTCTTTTCCGCCAGCGCGGCGACAATCTCTTTTGCCTGCGAGGCCGACGTGCCGGCAGCGTCGATGTGGCTGGTGCCGGCATAGCGGCGGGTCGCGCCGGAGGTTTTCGGCCAGCAGGCGATTTCCAAGGCCTCGAAGCCGACGGAGCTTGCCCAGCCGGCGACCTCGCCAAGCGGCGTCTCCGCGAACGGTGCGGTGAGCAGTCCAAGTTTCATCATGCCTCCCCTGACCGCGAACCCGCGATCGATGCCTATAATGCCGATTGTTTGGATCGCTTCAACCTCGCGACCTCGTCTTGTTCGAGACTGTGACGGACTGCCGCCATCGGATCGTCCGACAGCAGTTCGCCAAGCGCCGAAGCCGCGGCCTGCCGGAACGTCTCGTTTGCGGCAAGGTCGGGATCGAAAATCGTGTCGATGGCCAGGATGGCGGAAGCCAGAGCCGGCGCATCGCTGCCCGTCGCGTCGGCTATTGCCGCGACCTTGCCGGCATAGGGATCCGACACCGGCCAGCGTTTGCCGAAGCGGGCCGAGGCCAGGATCAGATAGGCCATCCAGCCGGCGACCGGCACCGACAAAAGGCCGATGCTGGCCCCCTCGTTCAGCCGGTCGCGGATCGGGTTGAGCAGGCGCTGGATGATCTTCTGCGAGCCATCGGTGGCGATCTGGTGGTTGCGGTGGCGGATGGCGGTGTTGCGTAAGCGGCCGAGGCTCTGGTCGACATAAGCCAGCGGCTCCATGCCAGGCACTGGCATCAGCGTCGGCAGCGTTTCCTCGACCAGCATGCGCCTGACGAAGACCGACAGCAGCGGGTCGGCGATGGCATCGAATGTGTGTTCCAGCCCTGCCAGTACGCCGAGCGTGGCGAGCGTCGTCTGCGCGCCGTTCAGCACCCGCATCTTGAGATGCTCGAAGGGCGTGACATCGTCGACGAAAGTCGCGCCGGCCAGGTCCCAGCGGGGCACGCGGCCGGCGAACTTTTTCTCGATCACCCATTGCCGGAACGGTTCGCCGACGGCGACGGCGGCATCGCGGTAGCCGAACCACTGTTCGACGCTATCGAGGTCGTCCTGCGTCACCGCCGGCGCTATGCGGTCGACCATGGCTGAAGGGAAGGTGGCGTTGGCGGCGACCCAGTCGGTCAGACCATTGCTGCGCCGCTCGGCAAGGCTCCGCACCACATTTTCCAGGATGACGCCGTTGGTGGGAATGTTGTCGCAGGAGAGCAGTGTCAGCTTCCGGCCATGCGTGGCCCGGCGCATCTCCAGCGCCCGTGTGAGGATGCCGGGCACGCTGCGCGGTGTGTCCGGGTTGGCGAGGTCATGGACGATGTCGGGATGGCCGAGGTCGAGTTCACCGCTCGACGGGATGTGGCAATAGCCTTTTTCCGTCACCGTCATCGTCACCAGTTCGATGTCGGGCGAGGCGAGCGCGGTGAGCGCCGGTGCGGCGCTGTCCTGGCTGTCGATCACCTTCACGATGCTGCCGATGATACGCGCCTCGACATGGTCGTTCTCGCGGATCAGCCTGGTGTAGAGGCCGCGTTGCCGGCCGAGCGTGTCGGCGAGGGTGGGCGGGCGGATGTTGATGCCGACAATGCCCCAGCGGTCGAATTGCAACGACAAGAGGTCGTCGGTGTATTCGGCTTGATGGCAGCGGTGGAAGGCGCCGACGCCAAGATGCGCCATGCCGGGTGACAGCGACGCCCGGTCATAGGCCGGTGTCTGGACAATGGCCGGAAGCCGGCCAAGCAAGGCCGGTCCGAGCGTTTCCAGCGATGCCGAAGCGGCGTTCACCGGTTCGCCCCGATCACCGACTGCTCCTGGTCGATCACCGCACCGGTCATCGGCCCGGCCGCGTCGGAAAGCAGGAATACGGCGAGGTTGGCGATATCGTCCGGCTTGAGTAGCCGGCCAAAGGGCTGCGCGGCATTGGCGGCGTCGAGCCAGCCCGGGCCGTTGCCCAGCGTCTCGGCCTGCATGATGCGTTCGGCCGGGGTGTCGGTCCAGCCGACATTGATGCCGTTGACGCGGATGCGGTCGAAGCGGTGGGCGTTGGCGGCATTCTTAGTCAGCGTCGCCAGCGCGCCCTTGGTGGCGGAATAGACGGCAAGCTCCGGCGAGCCGCAATGGGCGTTGATCGACAGGATGTTGACGATCGCCCCGCTTTGGCCGCGCTTCTTCATGTCGCCGATCGCCGCCTGCATCAGGAAGAAGGGTGCGCGCGCATTGACCGCGAACAGCGCCGCCCAGTCGTCCAACGACGCGTCGAGAAAGGAGGCGCGGTCGGTCAGACCGGCGGCGTTGACCAGGCCGTCGATGCGGCCGAAGTGGTCGATGCAGGCCTGCGCCAGAGCGGCGGGGGTTGCCGGATCCTCCAGGTCGGCGGCGACGAAGAGCGTCGGCGTACCCAATCGCGAAAGCTCCGCCGCCACGGCATTGCCGCGCTTGCTGTCGCGCCCCGTGATCAGCAGGCCAGCAGCGCCGGAACGCGCCAGCGTCTCGGCAATGGCGCGGCCGATGCCTTGCGTCGACCCGGTGACCAATATCACCTTGCCGTCGAGCCTGGTCTCCATTCCTCCTCCCGGAACAAAGTTTCTATTTTTTGAAATATGGAACGATAATTCCCGGTAGTCAATTGTGCCAGCAGCGCCTCATGTGCCGCGGCGCGCGGCGACGCCTTGGACCAGCGCCATGCCGACCGCCAGCGATGCCGCCAGCGAGCGGAAACCGGCGAAGTCGGATTCCACCACCTCCAGCCAGCTGTCCGAGAGCCGGATCAGCGGCGAGAAGGTGCTGTCGGTGATGGTGACGATGCGGGCGCCGCGTTCGTGCGCCACCGCGACGAGGTCGGGCGTGATCGAATTGTAGGGGCTGAAGGACACCGCCAGCACCGCATCCTGCCTGCCGATGCAGCCGACCTGGTCGAGCGCGGTGGAGCCGACATTGTCGAGCAGCACATTGCGTACGCCTTGCTGCGAAAGCGTCAACGACAGGTAGGTGGTGACGGAGAAGGCGCGCTTGGAGCCGATGACGTAGATCAGGTCCGCTTGTGCCAGCGTTCCCACCATCTTCTCGAAGCTTTCGACATCGAAGCCGCTTTCGATGCGGCCGAGCGAGGCCTGCGAGGCGGCGACCATGCCGTGCAGGAAATGCAGGGCAGCGTTTGGCTCCGTCTCGGCGCGCTGCTCGCCGCGTCCTTCCGGCCAGGATCCCTTGATGTGGTCCTTGAACAGACCCTGGAAATCGGAAAAGCCGGAATAACCGAAGATCTGGGCAAAGCGCACCAGCGTCGAGGGCTGCACGCCGGCCTGCGCCGCCACCTGGGCGATGGTGCCGAACGCCACCTCGCTCGGATGCTGCCACAGGAAGATCGCCACCTGGCGCAGGCGCTTGGGAAAATGCACCGTGCCGGAAGACAGCACGGCGCGCAGCTCCTCATAGTTTCGCGGCTGTATATAGCCAAGCGCCGCCAGGGAACGCCCGCGCTTGCGCGTCGCGGCCTCCTCGGCACTCGATCGTCCGGATGGTTTTCTCGCCCCGCTCATGAATTCAGGCTAGCGCGATACGATCGTTTTACAATATGGAAATTGGAAATCCTGTTCGAAGCGATGTCTTGGAGAGGGATGTAAACGGTTCAAAGTGGGCGCTCTACGAGGCCCCCTCTGTCCTGCCGGACATCTCCCCCTCAAGGGGGGAGATCGGACGTCGCCTATGCTTTCGCCAACCATGAGCGTTGCAGGAAGGGCGCCGCGATCAACGCTGCAAATCTCCCCCGAAGAGGGGGAGATGTCCGGCAGGACAGAGGGCGGCGCCGTAGAACTCGACGGGATAGCCAGGAGGAGAAAACATGGTCTACGCAACATCGGATGGATCGACGCGCCAGCGTCTGCGGGTCGGCATGGTCGGCGGCGGCCGCAATGCCTTTATCGGCGCGGTGCACCGGCTGGCCATGCGCCTCGACGACCAGATCGTGCTGGTTGCCGGAGCGCTGTCGTCCGACCCGGACAACGCCGCCGCCTCGGCCGCTGAGATCGGCATCGCGCCGGAGCGCAGCTATGCCGATTACCGCGCCATGGCCAAGGCAGAGGCCGCGCGGCCGGATGGCATCGAGGCGGTCGTCATCGTCACGCCCAACCATCTGCACGCGCCGATCGCCACCGCCTTTCTCGAGGCCGGCATCGACGTGATCTGCGATAAGCCGCTGTCGACGACGCTCGGTGACGCCGAAGCCCTGGTGGCGCTGGCGCGCGCGAAAAAGCGCCGCTTCGTCGTCACGCTCAACAACACCGGCTACGCCATGGTGCGCCAGGCGCGCGAAATGGTGATGGCGGGCGAGCTTGGCCGGATCCTATCGGTGCATGGCGCTTATATCCAGGACTGGCTGACCAAGCCGATCGACGCCGACGGCCAGAAGCAGGCGGAGTGGCGCACGGATCCGGCAAGGGCAGGGCAGTCAGCGGTGCTGGCCGATATCGGCGTGCACGCCTTCAACCTGGCAAGCTTCATTTCCGGCCGCGAGGCCGAGACGGTGTCGGCCGACCTGTTCACCGCGGTGCCCGGACGCCGGCTGGACGACAATGCCCATGTGCTGGTGCGCTGGACCGACGGCGCGCGCGGCACGATTCTCGCCAGCCAGACATCGCCCGGCCACTACAACGATCTCTCCGTGCGCATCTATGGCGACAAAGCCGGGCTCGAATGGTCGGGCGCGCGGCCGGAGGAACTGCGCTTTTCCGTCCATGGCGAGGAAACCCGCACGCTGGTGCGCGGCGGCCATGGCTCGACGGCTGAATCCCGCCGCGTGTCGCGCATGCCGGCGGCACACCCGGAGGGCTATATCGAGGCCTTCGCCAATTTCTACCGCGACGCCGCCGACATCATCCGCGCCCACCGCTCGGGAGGCGCGGTCGATCCGGCGCGCGCGGCGCAGGTGCCCGACGTGATCGATGGCGCGCGCGGCGTGAAGTTCGTCGCCGCCGCGGTGGAGTCGAACGCGGCCGGCGGGGCGTGGACGGCGGCACGGTTCGGGTGAGGTCACTCCAAGCCTAGGACTTGGAACGGAATTAGCCGGCGACGGACAACCGACGAGATCGAACGAATTTTCTCAGTCCGTCGGAATCCAAGGGCTGCCCGAAGGCATAGCCTTGCAGAATGTCGCAGCCAAGCGCTTTAAGCAGACGGGCGTGCTCCATCGTCTCCACACCCTCCGCTATGATCTCGATGCCGAGGGATTTGCCGATTTCGATGATCGAAGACACGACTTGCCTCTGCTGGGGCGAATTCACAATTGGATCGACCAACTGGCGGTCTATCTTCAGGCGGCGAGGTTGCAGTTTGAGCAGACTGACGATTGAGGCGTAGCCGGTGCCGAAATCGTCGATTTCGATGTCGATGCCGAGTTGCTTGATCTGCTCGACGTTCCATGTGACCAGGTCATCGTTGTCGTCGAGGAAGATGGATTCGACGAGCTCAAAGGAGAACGTTCCCTTCCTGATGTTGAGATCTCGCAAACTCGCTATGAGTTGCTCATCGTGAAGGCGCCGTGCCGAAACGTTGACTGACATGCGCGGAACGCCAATCTTCTGCGCGGACCATGCTTCGAAATCCAAAAGCGATTGCTGGAGGATTTTCTGGTCTATTATCGAGACGACGTTCAGTTCTTCAGCGGTCTTCAGGAAAACGTCGGGTGTTAGAATGCCCTTCTCAGGGTGATTCCATCGCGCCAGCGCTTCAACTCCCACGATCTCCCGCGTCCTGGCGCTAAATTGAGGCTGGTAGAATACGATAAATTGATTTCGTTCGAGGCCGGCGAGAATTTCGTCGGCAATTCTCTTCGTGTTGACGATTTCACTTTGCAACTCGCCGCTGAAGAATTCATGCCGGTTGCGGCCACGTCTCTTGGCCCGGTAGAGGGCGATATCGGCATTTACCAGCAGCTGTCTGGTATCGGCGCTCGTACCATCGTCGATTGCAATTCCGACGCTGACGCCAAAACGGCACTGGTGACCGTGGTAATAAACGGGCCTGCGCATCTCTTCGATAATGCGGTCCGCGAGCGCGGCCGCCTGGGCATCGTCATCGTCTATCGTGCAGAGCACGATGAATTCGTCTCCTCCAACCCGAGCGACGAAACCTCGGTCGCCGACGTTGGACTTGAGAACGGATGCCGCATGCACCAGCATCGCGTCGCCCGCTGCGTGGCCGAGCGTATCGTTGATGTGCTTGAAGCGGTCCAAATCGACGTGAAGCAGTGCGGCATGGCCGCCATTCAGCCTGGCCTTTGCCGCGTAATCATACAGTACCTGGTCCAGGTAGCGCCGATTGGGCAAATCCGTCAGCGAATCGTGCATGGCGACATGTTCCGTGCGCGCCTTGGCAACTTCGAGTTCCCCATTTTTCGACTCGGCCAGCTGTTTTGCGCGAACCAGATCGGTGTTCAGCATTACATCGGATGTCACGTCCCATTCGGCCCCCACCATTCGTGGCGAATTGTTCGCGGTCTCGTAAAACATCGCCCTGGACCGGACATGGCGAATTTCGCCGTCTGGACGAACAACCCGGTATTCCGATGAATATGTGCCTCGCCCGGTCACGGCACTTTCGAAGTCTGTAAGCGCCTGAGGCAGATCGTCGGGATGAATGGCCCCGGCCCAGTCGGAATATCCGCGCGGTCCGCCATCAGCCTCCCTGCCATATATCTCGTTGACGCGGTCGTCCCAAGCAAGATGGTTGGTTTGGAGGTCGTGTTCCCAAACGCCAATGGCCGAGGCCTCCAGGGCAAGTTCCAGCCGTCGCGACAGCCGATTCAGTTCCCAGTAGTTTCGCTGCCTTTCATTGATCAAGCGGCCCGCCGCCAGGAAGGGAATCAAAATCAGCGCCGCTGCTGCCGCCATGAGCGCCCGGAGCCGCCAGGCGTTGGCGGGCGTGGCGGGCCAACCGCCCTTGGGAATCGCAGCGATCTGCCAGGAGCCCGATGGAAAAAGAACGTCGGCTGTCACAGGATCGCTTTTGACAACCTGTTCGTCACCAAAGAACCGCATCCCTTTAGTGCCAAGGGCGTCATTGCCGATGAGGGCTATGTCGATCCCGAGCTCCTTGTCGAGAAGACCGCTTGCCTGGTAGAGGCGCTGCACGTCGACGACTGCGGAAACGATGCCCCAGAACCGTTCGGTGTTGCCCGCGCTTTTAACGAACACCGGAAATCGGCCGATGAAGGCCTGCCCTCCCTGCGCCAGATCGACCGGGCCGGCAAGAATGAGCTTGCGCTCGTCGCGCGCACGCAACGCCGCCGCACGCTGCTGGTCGTTATTGCGGTAATCGAGGCCGATAGCCTTCTCGTTGCCGGCCATCGGATACATCAAGGAAATGACCAGGTCGGGCGCGCCGGCAATGTTGCGAAGCTGGGACTCTTCGTTGAACAGTCTGCTGGCAAGCTCAGTGAAACGTTGCTGTCCCATGTAGGGTTCGGTCGTGACTGCCGCGACCAGTCCTCGCGCCAGCTGAAGGTTGCCGTTGATGTTCCCTTCGAGCTTGGCGCGAACGACATTAACCTTGGCCAGGACGTCCGCGCGGGCGACCTGATCCGAAACGATCTTGTTTTGGTGGTCGGCGAGCGCCGCACAAACGGCAATAACCACAACCGCGATCGCCACCGGAATCCTTGCCGGTGAAAAGACGCCCGCCTTAACGCGGGCGATCATACTGGCGAAAAAAGCCAATAAAGCGATGTTCCCTGTGCTTCTCAGGCCCTCTGGTCGAGCCTCATCAAGGGAATATTAGTTCGCAACAACTTAATTTTGACCTTCACAATCTTTAAAAATTTTCCGCCTTCGGAGGCTGCTGCGTGGAGAACGCACACCAGAACCTGCCAAATACGAAACTAGTGGCTGTCGAGCTTCTTCTTGACGATCCGATACGTCCCGACGCCGCGCTTGGTTGCCCCGATTGAATAGGCCATCGGAATCTTGGGAGCGTTTTCGGGAAGGCCGTACATATCCTTGCCGGCCCTTACCGCGAATGAAAAGTGCTGCCAGGAAACAGTGTCGTGCTCATTGAGGAAATCAAGCGTCAGGCCCGCAGCGATCAAGGCGTTCACCACGTCGCTGATCGGATGAATCCATTCATAATAGCGGGGATGCTTCAAGGTGCGCTCATCGCCGGTGTAGGTTCGCTTCTCGTTCCAGACGAGCGGTCGCGCTACAGGCGTTCGCCAATCGTCCTTCAATTCGAGCGCAGCAGCCTTGCGATTGCACTGGAACATCAAGGGATGACCTTCGGCCATATAGAGCCGGCCGCCGGGACGCAGAAGATCGGCAACCACCCGGGCCCAACGGAAGACATCGTCAAGCCAGTTCACCGATCCCCAGGTAACGTAGACGATGTCATAGGTCCGGTCGAGCGCTTCGACAGCCTCGTATAGTGGCGCTTCCACGAAGCGAACGTCGCTGCCCGCCTTGGAGGCGAAAACTCGCGCCGCGGCTATCGCCCTTGGTGAAAAGTCCAGGCCGGTCACACTGCCCGCGCCGAGATTCCTGAGGCTGATCGTGTCGAGCCCGATGTGGCACTGCAGATGGACGATGTCCTTGCCGAAGAAGTCACCGATCTCGCGCGTTTCCAGCTCATAGAGATTGGATCCACCAGCCAGCACGTTCTCGATACGATAGCTGCCGGTTCTGTCGGTCGCGTGCAGTTCGGCCCGATCGTCCCAATTCAGGAGGTTCGTATCCATGAACGGTTCCAAACTGTCCCCCGATCTCAGCCGCGGCATGGTAAACAGCTGGTTAACGCAGATTGCAGTGGGCGGGCGTGCACGTCAATCCCAGCGCCTTGCGATGTGTCGCAACTGGCAGGGTAACTGGCGCGGTCATCGCAGATGCGGTGCCCGGTGCCACTTCCGCCGGTACGTATCGCGCATGCCGATGGCGCACTGGGACGGGGCGACGAAGTTTGAGGACGACAGCCAATCTCCCGCTCCTAGGGGTGGTTGGCAGCTTATCGCGACCGCATCAGGCCGCCCCTAACTGCCCTGCCAGATCCGTCAGCATCGGGCGCTGGCCCTTCAGGATCTTCACCTCGGCTTCGGCCAACGTGAACCAACCGGCTCTGTCGACCTCCGGGAATTCCTTCATCCTTCCGGACCTCGGCGGCCATTCCATGGTGAAGGTGTTGCTCTTCATAGTGGCCACATCGATGTCGGACTCGACGGACCACGCCATGACGATCTTGCCGCCCGGTTGCCGGTAGTCGCCAAGGCGCGCGAAGAGGCCTTCGACCTTTATACCGAGCTCTTCCTCGGCCTCGCGTCGTGCCGCTGCCAGTTCGTCCTCACCCTCGTCGACAAGGCCCTTCGGGATCGACCAGGCGCCATCGTCCTTCTTCGCCCAGAACGGGCCGCCGGGATGGACCAGCAGCACCTGGATGTCACCACCGCCGCGGCGATGGATCAGCAGGCCCGCGCTGCGTTTTGCCATGTTTGCACGTCCGTTTGCGGCACTGGTGCGAAGCCGGCCGATCCTGCGTTGATCATTGCCGACCTTGCACCGGGAAATTGCGACGCTATGTCAGGCGCATCTGCATTGCACCTCATGCGCGAGTCCGGCAATCTGATAACATCGTTTTTGGGGCGGCGTCGAAAGTCAGGTGAGGCGTCTGAATGCAGCTGGGTCTGATCGGCTACTACAGCGACTTCGTGGTCTATCCCCTGGTGATCGCCATATTGGGCGTGGCCGGGCTGATCGAGGCCGGAGAGGAAAGCGCGCCGGATTGGATCGGCACGGCGCTGATCTGCCTTGGCCTTTGGACGCTGATCGAATACGTCCTGCACCGGTTCGTGCTGCATCACGTCCCCTGGATCCGGGACCTGCACGACCGCCACCATGTCGAGGAGCGCAGCCCGGTGGGCACGCCCACCTGGCTCAGCCTTGGCGTCCATGCGCTGGTGGCGTTCCTGCCTGTCTGGATGGTCTCGGATTTCGCGACCGCCAGCGCGGTGAGCTGCGGGTTGATGCTGGGCTACCTCTGGTATATCAGCGTCCACCACATGATCCATCACTGGCATCCGGCCCATGCGAGCTATCTCTATACGCTCAAGCGCCGCCACGCGGTGCACCATCATATCGACGATAACGCCAATTTCGGCGTGACGTCGATATTCTGGGACCGGATTTTCGGCACCGCGCGGCTTTGACGTGGGTCTTTCGACAGGCCACCAACATCATTTGTGGTCCGGGCGGTCGAGCGATGAAATCTAGGCCGAGCGATCCGGCCAGAATAACCAGATGAGCGCGGCGGCCATCAGAATCCAAATTCCGACAATGAATGCGAGAGCGCCGCGGCTGGTCGGTTTGGATCGGCGAATGGCCTCCGCGCGAAACTCCGCCATCAAATCGGCGGGGATCAACTTCACCGCAAGCAGGATCCCAAGTGGTACGATGATCAGGTCGTCCAAATATCCGAGTACGGGAATGAAATCGGGTATCAGATCGATAGGACTGAGCGCGTAGGCGGCGACCGCGCCGGCGGCAACTTTGGCGTACCAGGGAACGCGAGGATCGCGGGCGGCCAGCCACAGGGCTACCACATCGCGCTTGACGGCCCTCGCCCATTGCTTTGCCTTATCAAGGATAGTCACACGGCAACTCTCTTTTTGTAGGACCCCAAACCGTAAGGCGTCTCCGCTCCTTACAGCATGTCGCGGCGAATAGGATTCGCCCGACCTGCCACAAGATTCTGATTTTATGCTTGTCCTTATCCCGGAACCGAGGACACTTCCGGATGACATGCATTGCTTCGATCATTGCAAGGATGTCCGCGATCCGCAAACTGAGCCGCCACCCAATTTCGGGTAGTGGGTCAGTTTGAAAATTCAGACGCTCGCGGAGCCTCAGACTTCAGTCCCATGGAATTGACTCGTTTCTGACTTTTTCTGGGTGTATCTTTTCCATGTCGTCCGCACCGAGTAGAGCGAAGCGGACGGGTGGGGGCGGCTATCGTGCTTTCGCCCTATGAGGGAGGCAGGCATGTTGCCATGCGGAGTGGCGGATTCCGCCGATCTGGAAGCTCTTGCGAACGTTTTCAACGACTACTGCGCCAAGCATCGAATTGTCAGAGAGGACGAGCGCGAACAGGTCGCGATCAAGATCATGTGCCTTTTCAAGCGTGGCATCATTGACCCTGACCGGTTATCGGCGGGACTTGAAAGGGTAGGCTAGACTAGGCAGCACTCGCCTTACTGGGCGTCCGGCCGGCAAATCCTGTGTCACCTCGCTGACCACTACCGAATTTCGCGTCTTCTTGACAAGCCGTCCCTGCCGGATGTTACGCTGCTTGGGCTTGGGGAGTTGCCGTGAAGAAGACATATCAAAGCCGGTGCTGGTGAAGCGCGAATTGCTGTCGGCCGTGACCGCCGCCGCGCCAGCTGGTTCCGGACCCGGAAGGTAGCGGCGAGGGGCTGAGGCTCCTTCGCTCACAGTTCCTTTTCAGCCAACTCCCTGAATTCGTCGGGCACCGAGCGAGCCGCTTCCAGTGCCACCGTGCCGTAGCCGACCGCCTGTTTGCCGAAGCGCTCGCGGATCTTGTCGATGGCGCGGTCGGCGCCGAAGCGCGCAAGGCCTTTTTGGCTGCCCGGGCGGCGCTTCTCGTCGGCGAGGCCGAGCGGCAGGTCGAGCTGCAGTTCGGCGCTTTCCTCCAGATGTGACACCGAGATCGCCAGCAGCGAGATGGTCTCCCGTGGATGATCGGCGAGCACGCCGCGCACCAAATCCCCTGCGATCTCGGCCAGCATGGCGGTCGCCGAGATCGGCTGCTCCAGCGTGATCGAGCGGGTGACAGCGCTGAGATCGGCGAAGCGCACGCGCACCGTCACCGTGCGGCCGGGGCGGTTCCTGGCGCGCAGCCGGCTGGCGACGCGGTCGGCCAGATGCAGCAGTGTCGGCACGATCACCCGCGCCACGGCCGGTTTTTGCCCGAGCGCCGACTGCGCGCCGGCCGAGTGCGCCCGGCGCTTCGTCTCCAGCTTGCGGGGATCGCGGTTCCAGGACAGGGCCGCGAGCTTTTCGCCGGCGGCGGGGCCGAGCAGCCGCGTCAGTGCGCCGCTGTGCGTCCGGGCCAGCTCGCCGATGGTCTCGACGCCAATCTCGGCCAGCCGCGCCCTGGTTACCGGCCCGACGCCCCACATCAGCGCGACCGGCAAATCGCGCAGGAAGGCAAGTTCGGTGCCGGGATCGACCACCACCAGCCCGTCGGGCTTGGCAACCTGCGAGGCGATCTTGGCCAAATGCTTGGTGCGCGCCACGCCGATCGAGATCGGCAGGCCGAGTTCGGCGCGCACCCGGCGGCGGATCACGGTCGCGATCTCCCTGGGAGAGCCGAACAGATGCGTGCAGCCGGCGACATCGGCGAAGGCCTCGTCGATGGAGATGCGCTCGACCACCGGCGTGAAATCGTCGAGCACCTTGATCGCCGCGTCGCCCAGCCGCTGGTAGTGGCTGAAATTGCCGCTGACGAAGATCAATTGCGGGCAAAGCTCGCGCGCCTTGCGCCCCGGCATGCCGCCGCGCACGCCAAAAGCGCGCGCTTCGTAAGAGGCGGCGAGCACAACACCACCACCGACCGCGATCGGCTTGCCACGCAATGTCGGGTCGAGCAACTGCTCGACCGAGGCATAGAAGGCGTCGAGATCGGCATGCAGGATGGTGGCCGTCGTTTCCATCCTGTTCCGCTCATCCGCGATTGCTGATAGACCGAAACAAATAGAGAACAAATGCAGATCGTTGTCAATGCGGGGCCGTAGGATGCGTCCTTCTTCCACAGGGGAGGAGAAAGGCCTAGACAATATGCTCCGCCCGCAGCGCTGCCTTCATCCGTTCCAGCGCCGGCTCGCCCCCGGCCGCCAGTTCTTCTGCGATGCGGGCAAGTTGACCGTCGGCCTTGCGGTGCCTGCTGCCCCACGCGCCAAGCGTGGCCAGCACCGGCAAGAGGTCGATGCCGGCCTCGGTCAGCCGGTAGATCGCCTTCAGCCCGTGGCTGGGATCGTCGCTGCGGGTGAGGATGCCTTCATCCTGCAGCGTCTGCAGCCGCTCGGCCAACGTGCGCGAGGAGATGCCTTCATCGGATTGCAGGAACTCGCGAAAATGCCTTTTGCCGGCGAAGACCAGGTCGCGGATGATGAGCAGCGTCCAGCGATCGCCGAGCAGTTCCAGCGACAGGCTGATCGGGCAAGCGGATCGTTCACGCGTCGACATATCTATGGTTCCATTTTTAAATCACTTTACTATTGACATCGTTCTTTCCGTCAGTCAAATGCTTTCAAAAGTAAATCGTTAGATCGCAACTTAGCCAGCAGGAGGACGTCATGAGCCAGGCCGTCGGGAAAATCAGCACACCAAGAACCGTCGTGGTCATCGGAGCCACCAACGAGGTTGGCAAGGCAGTCGCCCAGGCCCTGACCGGGCGGGGGCATATTGTGCGCGGCGTGGCGCGCGGCCTGGGTGTCGCGCTTGACGATAGCGACGCGCTCGCCTCCGCCTTTTCCGGTGCCGACAGCGCCTATGTAATGATTCCGTTCGACGTCACGGCGCCGGATCTTCATCGCTTTGAAGATGAAGTCGGCGCGCGGCTGGCGGCGGCGATCGCGAAGTCAGGCGTGCGCCGCGTCGTGCTGCTCAGCGGCCTCAACGCCCATCTCAGGATGGGAACTTCGCTCGGCGCCGTCTTGATGGAGGAACGGCTGGCGGCGCTCGGCCTCGACGAACTGGTGTTTTTGCGCGCCTCGTTCTTCATGGAGAATTTCGCCAAGGGCATGGGCTTTGTCCAGCAGGCCGCTTCGGGCATCTTCATGACGCCGTTTCGGGGCGATCTGCCGATCCCTTTGATTGCCGCCAGCGATGTCGGCCAGCGCGCCGCCGCCCTGCTGGACGCCACGCGTTTTCCAAGCGAGCGGATCATCGAATTGCATGGCGGCGGCTATTATACGTTCGAGCAGGCCACCGCGATCCTGGGCAGCGCGATGGGGAGGCAGGTCACTTACAAGGCGGCTCCACTCACCGAGGCGCGCGCCGGGATGATCGCCAACGGCCTGTCACCGAGCTTTGCCGATGCGCTCGGCGAAACGGCGGCGAGTTTCAACAAGGGCGAACGCTGGGCGCTCGAGGCACCGTCAATCCGCAACGCCACGCCGACCACTTTCGAGAGCTGGGCACAAGCCTTTGCCCGTTCGCAAAGCGCGACGTGATCCTTCCTGCCTGGAATCCGGAAACGAGGAGAACCCGATGAAAAAGCTGATCCTTCAGATGCAGATGTCGGTCGACGGTTTCGTCGGCGGCGATGCCGACCATCCCTGGCAACTCTGGGGATGGGGCGACGACATCGGCTGGGACGAGGAGTTGAAGCGTGATTTCAACGCCGTGTTTGCCGGCATCGACACCATCCTGCTCAGCCGCAAGATGGCCGAGGAGGGTTATCTCACCCATTGGGGCAATGCGGCGAGGAAATATCCGGCCGATCCGTTCTATGCCTTCGCCCGGCGCATCGTCGACGCGCGCAAGGTGGTGCCGAGCGACAGGCTCGAAGCCTCGCGTTGGGAGCGCACGACAGTGGTGAGCGGCGACCTGCCGCGAGAGGTCAACGCGCTGAAGGCGGGCGACGGCGGCGACATGGCCGTCTTCGGCGGCGCCGGCTTTGCGTCGGCGCTGATCGCGGCCGGGCTGGTCGACGAGTTCCAGCTGTTCGTCAATCCTGCCGTGTTGGGCGCCGGCCGTCGCATCTTCGACCAAGGTGGGTTCCGGAACCTGCGGCTGCTCGGCTCGAAGGCCTATGCCTGCGGCATGGTGGTCAGCCGCTACGCGCCGGCAGGCTGATCGGCGCACAGGCCTCGCGCCGACAAAAAAGACGTTTGGCCGGAATCCTTTGCCCGCTTCTCTTCGTCTTCAAGGTGCGGTCGTCGCAAGGGCGGCCCCATCAATCTGAATGGAGAGACAGACCATGATCCTGGTGACAGGCGCCACCGGCCTGAACGGCAAGGCAATCGTGCGCGAATTCGCGCGGCAGAAGCATCAAGTGAGGGCGCTGGTTCGCGATCTCAACCGGGCATCGGCGGCGGGGCTCGGCGGACTTGCCGGCATCGACCTGATCGAGGGCGATATGCGCCGGGCGGACACGCTTGGTGCCGCACTTAATGGCATCGATCGCGTGCTGATGATTTCGACCGCGGCCGAAGACATGGTCGAGACGCAGTGTCGTTTCATCGACGCCTGCGGGCAGGCCGGCGTCGCGCATGTGGTGAAGTTTTCCGGCGCCGAATCCAACATCGGCTACGACGCGACGAAGTTCCGTTTCACGCGCATGCATGAGGAAATCGAGCGCTATCTCGAAGCGGCCGGGATGGCGTGGACCCACCTTCGCCCCAGCCAGTTCATGCAGGTCTATTTGCGCGACGCGCCGACCATCGCCACCGAAGGCGCCTTCTATCTGGCGCTTGGCGACACCGAACTGTCGCCGGTCGATGTCGAGGATATCGCCAAGGTCGCCGTCCGGCTGCTGTGCGACGGTGGCCACGAAGGAGAGAGCCTCGACATGACCGGACCCGAGGCGCTGACGATGAGCGACATCGCGGCGCGAATATCGCAGGCGATCGGCAAGCCGGTCCGCTACGTCGATATCAGCCCGCGGGAGCGCCGGCGCAATCTGCTGGCCGCCGGTGTCCCCGCCGACTTCGCCGACGCACTGGACGAGCAATTGGCGGAGCGGCTTCGCCGGCCGAAATCGCGTGTGCATCTGGCGACGCATGAGATGTTCGGCGTGCGGCCGACGCCGTTCGTCGAATTCGCCCGGCGGTATGCCGCAATGTTTGGAGGCTGAGTGCGTCCGCAAAAAAGCACCCATCGTCACGTATCCTTTTTGTCTGCCCGTCCGTCTCTGCCTTCCGAAGGTCGCGTCTTCCGCGATCCGCAACCCGAGGAGAATGTCATGGCGAGCATCGAGAGCGAGGCAAACAGGAACCATTACGCTGTTATTGCGGCCAATGCGGGCAAGCTGACCAGCCCGCAGGCGATCATCGACCACAACGATATCCACTGGACGGCGCTGACCGGCGAGCCGCGCGGCGTCGACTTTATCGAGATCGATGCCGGCGGCATGCCGGCGATGTGGGTCGTGCCGAAAGGCGCCGACGAGCAGCGGGTGCTGTTTTATGCGCATGGCGGAGGCTTCATCGGCGGCTCGATCTACACCCACCGCAAGCTGGTCGGCCATCTCGCCAAGGCCGTCGGCTGCCGGGCGCTGCTCTACGACTATCCGCTGGCGCATCAAGCCAAGCATCCGGCCCAGCTCGAGGCCGCGATATCGGCCTGGAACTGGCTCGTCGACCAGGGCTTCGACCCCGGGCGGATCGTGATCGCCGGCGACTCCTGCGGCGCGGTGCTGACCTATGGCGTCCTGCAGCGGCTGCGTGCGCAGGGGCGGCCGCTGCCCGTCGCCACGCTGGTCATCTCCGGCTGGTTCGACATGGCGCTGACCGCCGCCAGCTATCAGACCAACCGCGAAAAAGATCCGGCCTTCGCCAAGGAAGCCGTCGACTGGCTGGCGGCCAATTTCATCGGCGATGCCGATCGGCGCGATCCCGAGGTCAGCCCGCTCTACGCCGATCTCTCCGGCTTTCCACCCGTCTTCCTGCAGGCCGGCGCCGACGAGACGCTGGTCGACGAAAGCCGCATGTTCGCCGAGCGGGCAAGGCAGGCGGGGGTCGAGACGCGGCTCGACGTGTTCGACGGCATGCTGCACTCCTTCCAGATGATGGCCGGGCGGGCGCCGGAGGCCAACGAGGCCATTGCCCGCTTCGCCGCCTGGGTACGGCCGAGACTGGGGCTGCCGGCTGCCGGTGAGAAGACCCGCGAAAAGGCGGCGTGAGCATGCGACGGCTGATCGTGTCGAGTTTCGTCTCGCTGGACGGCGTCATCGAGGGGCCCATGACATGGGCCTCGCCGTTCTTCGTCGGAGAGAATGTGGACCACGCCTTGCAGGCGCTTTCGAACGTCGAGTTCTTCCTGCTTGGCCGCGCCACCTACGAGATGTTCTTCGCGCGCTGGCCCGGGATCAAGGGTCCCTACATGGACCGCATCAACGGCCTGAAGAAACTGGTCGCCTCGACGACGCTGAAGACGGTGTCGTGGAATGCCACGCTCATCAACGGCGACGTCGCCGAGGCGCTCGCGGCGCTGAAACGCCAGCCGGGCGGCGACATCCTGAAATATGGCGTGTCGCAGCTCGACCGCACCTTGCTTTCCGCGGGGCTGGTGGACGAGTATCATCTGTCGATCGTGCCGACATGGGTGGGGCACGGCAAGCGCGCCTTCGACGATGTTGGTTACATCAACCTCGATCTTGTCGGCACGCATCGTTTCGACAATGGTGTGGTGACCCTGATCTATGTGCCGCGATGAACCAGCAAATCCGCAAATCCCTCGACACGACGCAAGGCATGCGGACCTGGCCTGAGCCCGACCGCGTGTTCGACCTGCGCTATGCCGCGTTCCTGGAGACGGTTTCGCATCTGCGCGCCAGGCTGCATCGCTATTGCGCGCGCATGACCGGCTCGGCGCTGGATGGCGAGGACATCATGCAGGAGGCGCTGTTCGAGGCCTATCGCAAGATCGAGCTGCTCGACGACGCGCAGGCGCTACGGCCGTGGCTTTTCCGCATCGCGCACAACCGCTGCATCGACTTCATCCGCAATCGCCGCACGCGGCACGCGGCCGAAGCCTTCTATGCCGGCGACGACATCGTGCTGCCGGTCGAGCCGGCCGGTCCGGGGGCCGGCCGCGCCATCGAGCGGCTGGTCGTGCATCTGCCACCGAAGGAGCGCGCCTGCGTGCTGCTCAAGGATGTCTTCGACCATTCGCTGGAGGAGATCGCCGACCTCGTCGGTTCGACATCGGGCGGCGTCAAGTCGGCGCTCAATCGCGGCCGCGCCAAGCTCGCCGCCCTGCCAGCGCAACCGGTCGCGGCGCCGCCACACGATCCTGAACTGGAGCGGCTGCTCGACCGCTATGTCGCGCTCTTCAATGCCAGGGACTGGGACGGCGTGCGGGCGCTGACCAGCGCCGATGCGCGCCTGCAGGTTTCGGACTGCTACAGTGGCCTGCTCTCGGCCTCGCCCTATTTCGTCGAATATGAGCGCAGCGAGCTGCCCTGGCGCATCCGGCCGGGCGCGTTCGAAGGGGAGATCGTGCTGGTCGTCGACAGGCAATATGGCGAGGTCTGGCGGCAGGCATATCTGGTGCGGATCGGCGCCACGGGCGGGGTAATCGACAGCATCAGCGACTACTATGCCTGCCCGTGGATCCTGGAGATGGCAAACGCGGAGGGGTAATGGATCTATCCTGGTCTCCTCGCCGGTATCGTTTCCGTGCCTACTTCACCGAGTGCGGTGGTCGCTGAAGCCGTGCTGTTACTTGGCGAGGAAATCCGTGATCAGCTTGACCGTGGCGTCGGGGTTTTCTTCCATGATCCAGTGACCGGAGGCCGGCACAATCCCGCCCGTCACATTGGTCGCCACAAGCCGGAGAACATCGGCCTGAGTCGTACCGGCCGACTTTTCCCCGCCAACCGCGAGGACCGGCATGGTCAGCTTGCCGCCCGTGGTGAGCATCGCCTGATTGTCGATCGCATCCTGGTCGAACGCCTTGAACTGCTCGAAGGCGTCGTGCATGGCATGCGGCCGGGCGTAGAGCTTGGCGTAGTGGGCGCGCGTCGCCTCGTCGATCTTCTTGGGATCGGCCGACAGCTCATTGTAGAAGCGGTCGAGATAGATGCGCTCGCGGCCCGCCACCAGCCGTTCCATGTCGGGGCCGCGGAAGTTGAAGTGCCACAGAAGTGGGCTTTGCTTGATCTTCTCCCAGTCGCCAATACCGGGCAACGGCGCGTCGATCACCACCCATTTCGTTATGCGCTTCGGATACTGGGCGACAAGCGCGTAGCCGACCATATTGCCGATGTCGTGCGTCACCAGATCGGCCTTGTCGATCTTCAGCGCGTCCATCACGCCGGCGATGTCGACGGCCTGGTTCTTCTTGGTGTAGCCATCGTCGGGGTGCGCCGAAAGGCCCATGCCGCGCAGGTCCGGCACGATCACCGTGTGGTCTTTCATCAACTTTATCGCTGCCGCTCCCCACATGTCTCCCGTATCCGCAAAACCGTGCAGCAGCACGACCGCAGGGCCTTTTCCGCCGACGCGGACATGCAGGCTGGTGCCGTTGGTCTCTATCGTCCGCGTCTTGAAACCGGCAGGAAAGGGGACCACGCGAGCCGATGCTGGAACACTCATTGCCAACAGACCAAGGACGATGACCAAAGGACGAAACATACTGTACTCCCGACGAGATTTTGTTTGTCGCCGCCATATCGCGGCTTCGCCAACTATGACACCATGTCCTTGATTTCGTTAGGCGACGGTCGCCTGATTGTGAATTCGGGAAAGCCGAACAATGCTGAAGCTCGAATCCGCCGCCGCCTTCGTCGCCGTCGCGGAATCCGGTTCGATCACCGAAGCGGCCCGGCGCATGGCGCTGTCGAAATCGGTCGTCAGCGAGCGGCTGTCGGAACTTGAGCGCAGCCTCGGCACGAAGCTGCTCGACCGCACGACGCGCAAATTGTCCATCACCGAGGCGGGGCGCGGTTTTTACGAACGCGCCAAGCGCATCATGCAGGAAGTGGCCGATGCCAGCGCTGAAATCGCCGAGCGCCGGGGCGAACTTGCCGGTCCGCTCAGGATAGCGGCGCCGACCAGTTTCGGCATCCTGCATCTCGGCCCGGCGCTGTATGGCTTCCTGGCCAAGCATCCGGGGATCGAACTGACGCTCGATCTCGATGACCGCTTCGTCAGCATAGTGGCCAATGGCTATGACGCCATCCTGCGTCACGGGCCGGTCGTCGATGACGGGCCTGTCATCATCAAGAAACTGGCTTCCAGCCGCCGCTCTCTGGTGGCTTCGCCGGACTATCTCGAGCGGTTCGGACGGCCCGGGACGATCGAAAACTTGAAACGGCACAAGGGCATCATCTATTCCTTCCGAGGTGCCGCCGACTGGCGGTTCAAGATTTCGCGGCGGCTGGTGACGATCCGCCCGGAAACCGCGCTGCGCGTCAACAATGGGATTTTGATGCGCGACGCCGCGCTTGCCGGCCTGGGCCTGGCGCTGCTCCCCGCCTACTTCACCCGCACCGAGATCGCCGACAAGCGATTGACGGTCGTCGATGTGGCTGCGGAGCCTGAAGGAGCCACCATCTATATCGCCTGGCCCGAGGATCGGCGCGGATCCGCCAAACTGCGCGCGCTTACCGCATGGCTGCGCGACGCTTTCGGCGATCCCCCCTATTGGGAGCAAGAGCCGGCGCTCATTTCGCATCGTGAAAAATGATGCCGACCGTGTGGCGCATGCCTGAGCGCAGGCGGCTGACGCCGTGGCGCAGATTGACGCGGTAATTGCCTTTGGTTCCCTGCACCGGCCGGTTGTGGACGGCGAAAGCCACCGCGTCGCCCTGGCGCAAGGGCACCACTTCGACCCGGCTCTGCATGCGCGGCCGCTGTTCGGTCAGTGCGAATTCGCCGCCGGTGAAATCCTCGCCGGGCTCGGAAAGCAGGATCGCCACCTGCAGCGGGAAGGCGAGGTCGCCGTAGAGGTCCTGGTGCAGGCAGTTGAAGTCGCCGGGCACATATTGCAGCAAGAGCGGCGTCGGCCTGACCTGACCGGCGGCATGGCACTGTTCGAGAAACGCTGCATGCGTGCTGGGGTAGCGCATGGCGATCCCCATGCGCTCGTTCCACCGGTTGGCGACCTCGGCCAGCCTCGGATAGAGCGCGCCGCGCAGGCCGCCGATGAGATCGGGCAAGGGATAGCGGAAATAACGGTATTCGCCCTTGCCGAAGCCATGCCTGGCCATGTGAATGTGGCTGCGGAAATGCTGCTCCTGGGGGTAGAGGCCGGCGAGCTGCCGGCACTCTTGCGGGGACAGCAGCTTTTCCATCACCGCGCAGCCGAAGCCGTCGAGCTCGGTGGCGAGCGCCGGCCAGTCATAGGCGGCGATGCGTGTCTCGGCGGCTTCGACCAGCGATGGCGCGACCCTGGCGTCGGCGTTCATATCGCGGCCTCCCTTTCCAGCAAGGCGCGCTTGCGTTCGATCCCCCAGCGGTAGCCGGACAGCGAGCCGTCGGCGCGCAGCACGCGGTGGCAGGGAATGCCGAGCGCAATGGCGTTGGCGGCACAGGCCGCCGCCACGGCGCGGGCGCCGTCCGGCATGCCGAGGCGCCGGGCAAGGGCGGTGTAGGTGGTGGTGGCGCCGCACGGGATCGTGCGCAGCACCGCCCACACGCGCTGCTGGAAGGGCGTGCCGTGACGCATGTCGAGCGGCAGATCGAGACCGGCGCCGGGCGTTTCGATAAAGCGAATTGTCGCCGCGAGATCGTCGCGCAAGCCGGCCTCGTCTTCGAGCAGCACCCTGCCGGGGAAGCGGTCGGCGAGGTCCTGTTCCAGCGTAATGGTGTCGAAACCGATCAGGATGGCGCAGACGCCCACGGGGCTGCGCGCCACGAGGATGTTTCCAAGCGCGCACTGGCCGATGGCATAGGTGATGGTGTCGAGGGCTACGCCGGCGGCTGTCGCCGGCATATGGGTTTGCATGTGGTTCATTGCCTTCACTCCTTGTTGTGCCTGCACCCTAGCGATCTGGCCGCTGCCGCTCACTCCGATGCTTGCTTTCAAATTGAAGTCTCAGCTCACGAGCGCTCACCACGACCGCCGAGTAGAGCGCTAAGTGTATCTAAGCGACGCGCGTGACGGACACTTCGCCGAGCACGAACACTTCGCCGGTCATCAACCGCAGCTCGAACTCACCGCTCGCCGTGCGGCCCCACTCGGCCTTGCCATCCTCGACCAGCTCTCCCATGGCGGCCATCACCAGCGTCTTCGCGTCCTCTCTACTGACGGCAGCGCCGTTAGCGATCTGGCTGTTCGCACCGGTGGTGGAAGACCTGGCCATCGCGCGCATTGCCGAATCCTCGTCAAGCCCGCGAAGGCCGGCCGGCTTCGCGGTCGAGCAGCGCGCGTTTGCGCTCCGCGCCCCAGGCATAGCCCGACAGGGCGCCGTTCTTCCTGATTACGCGGTGGCAGGGAATAGCGACCGCAAGGGTGTTGGCCGCACAAGCGGCGGCGATGGCGCGGGTCACCTTCGGCGCGCCGATACGCCGCGCGATCTCGGCGTAGGAGACGGTGCGGCCGGCCGGGATGTCCCGCAAGGCCTGCCAGACGCGCTGCTGGAACGCGGTGCCGCGCACGTCGAGCGGCAGGTCGAGACCGAGCGCCGGCGCCTCGACGAAGCCGACGACGCGGGCGACGAGCGCCTCGTAGTCGCTGTCGCCGCCGACCAGCCGTGCCTTGGGGAAACGGTCCTGCAGGTCGCGCACCAGCGCGTCGGGATCCTGGCCAAGCAGGATCGAGGCGACGCCGTTGCGGCTCGAGGCGACCAGGATGGTGCCCAGTGACGTTTCGCCGACGGCGAAACGGATCTCCTCATTGGCGCCGCCGGCACGGTAGCGCGTCGGCGTCATGCCGAGCATGCCGGTCGATTTTTCGTAGAAACGCCCGGACGAATTGAAGCCGGCATCGTAGATCGCCGATGTCACGCTGGCGCCATCTTCCAGGCCCTGGCGGACCCGGGCGGCACGCTGGGCCGCTGCATAGTCTTTCGGCGTCAGCCCGGTGACTGCCTTGAAAACGCGGTGGAAATAGCCGGGGCTGCGGCCGGCGGCATCAGCCAGTTCGGCGAGCGACGGTTCCGCCTCGCTCGCCTCGATCCTGCGGCAGGCATCGGCGACCATCGCGGCGTTGGCGGCCTCGAGCGAAGGGCCGTCCGGATTGCAGCGCCGGCATGGGCGAAAGCCTGTCGCCTTCGCCGCCTGTAAAGTGTCGTGCAATTGGACATTGGCGGGGTTGGCGCGCCGCGACGGACAGGACGGCCGGCAATAGACGCCGGTCGTCGCCACCGAATACCAGAATGCGCCGTCGGCCGACTTGTCGCGTGCCACGATGCGCGCCCAGCGCGGATCGTGGGCCACCGGCAGCGGCGCGGGTTGCAGATGTTTGGCCAGGGTGATGAACATAGTCCATTGAAGCCGCCAAAAGCCGGCCTCGCCACCCGTTTCCTGACAACTGCCGGAGGGGAAGCTTGATCAATATTCGTGACGTTAAGGCGGGGCGATCGGAATGCTCCACAATTTTCTGGTAGTGTCTCAGTTAGAAATTGAAATATTAAGGCGTCTATTCCGGTTTGCCGCATAGGCGAAAGTGCCTAGATGTTCAGCGGAAAACATGGGTGGGAGACATGTCGCGAGTTTGGAAGATTGTACGCCACGGGACGCCCGACCGATGGGAGGATTCGATCCCCGAGAAGTCCCTGGCGGAAGGGCAATTAGCTCTGCTTCTCGGACGGCTGGCTGCTGGCCATCTGCCACCCGTCACGACCCCATTGCCACGAAATGCTCCGCGATATACCACCTCGCTTACTGTCAAAAACGACCGCTTGGGCAACAAGTGTTTCACCGTCTACGCCAGCGGTAGCCGGGTGCACTACATAGCGACCTTAGAGGAGATGCCTTGAATGGGCGCTTTGGCCGACGATCTGATTTCAAACCGAGATACAACCAATTTCGCTCCCAATTCCGGCAAAGAATGACAAAATTGATCCGGAGGAGGTGTGATGGAGAACATCCGACCTGTTAAGACCGAAGCCGATTACGATTGGGCGATCGCCGAAATCACCAAATACTTCGAGAATGAGCCGGAGATCGGCTCACCCGACGGTGATCGCTTCGACGTTCTCGCGACTCTGATCGAGGCTTATGAGGATAAGCACTATCCAATTCAAGCACCCGATCCCGTGGAAGCCATTCATTCGCACATGCAATTGTTCAACCTGCCGCGAAAGGCTTTGGCCGAGGTGATCGGATCGTCGCCTCGGGCGACCGAGGTGCTGAACAGAAAGCGCCCCCTTACCCTCGACATGATCTTCAAACTGAACAAGGAATGGAACATTCCCGCCGAAATTCTCGTGCAACCCTATCACCTCGCAAATGAAAGGGGCGGCAAGCGCGCCTAAAGCGCGTCGCGGCGAAACAGATGCATGCGACGCGCTTTAGGTCTTTGTTTTTATGCATGTCGTTGTCCCAAAACCAAGGTCAGTTTTGGGCGACCTGATAGGCCTTCTCCCACGCGCTTGCCGGCAGCACCGGCTCCTACGCCGCGCGTTTGGGCTCCACCGCGAACGGGCTGAGCCCGAGCCAGGCCTGCATCTTCCTGCCGATGGCCTGGTCGCCGGTCAGGACGACCTTCGCGCCGGCCTTTTCGACGGTGAGCACTCCCATCCAGATCGCCGTCATCGTGTGCAGGTCGGTCGAGACATAGAGGTCGACGTCGAAGCCCGGATCGTACCAGCACAGGTCGACTTCACCGAGCTTTTCGACGATCAGCCACCAGGAGCGTTTGGAGGCGGGGAGTTCCTGATACAGAAATTGTATCACCGTGCGTCCCTCGGGCAGCGGCGAGGGGTTCAGGTTGCGCCGCATGTCCCACATCAGCAGCGACGGATCGAGGTTCTTCAGGGACAGCCTGGATTCGACCCATTTCTGGCCCCAGAAGCCCATCGCCTCGACGACCGGACGCAGATCGCGGCCGGCCTCGGTCAGCCGGTAATCGAAAATCCCTTTTTCTCCCTGGACCTCCTTGCGCTCGACGATCCCCGCCAGCTCAAGCTCCTTCAGCCGTTGCGACAGAAGGGTCGGCGACATTTTCGGCACGCCGCGGCGCAGGTCGTTGAAGCGGGTCGACCCCGCCACGAGCTCGCGCATCAGCACCATCGTCCAGCGGGTGCACAGCACCTCGGCGGCCATCGATAGCGGGCAGAACTGTTTGTATCCGTGCTGGGTCATGGCTGTGCCTCTCCCTCGAACCTTGGGAGAACATTAGCCCTTCGCGATTGAGGCGGCGAGTACAGAAACTGTACCGGCCCAGTACAGATCGCGGACTGGCTGGCGCGGGCCTTGCCATGCGAGCCCTTTGGCCGGTGCACGGGATACCCCTGTGCGCCGCAACCAGGAGACCACAATGACTGCTTACGTTATCGCCGACATCAAGATGAGAGATCCGAAATGGGTCCCGGCCTATGCCGCCTCGGTGCACGACCTCGTCCACAAGCATGGCGGCAAATATCTGTCGCGCAGCGGCAATGTGAAGACGCTCGAAGGCAAGCCGCTCGACACCACGCTGATCGCCCTAATGGCGTTCCCGTCGGAAGCGGCGGCGCGCGCCTTCACCAACGATCCGGCCTACGCGCCCTTCGTTTCGGCCCGCCAGGACGGCAGCGACAGCCGTTTCCAGCTGATCGACGACACCGATCTGGCAGGAACGATCCCGTATCTGCCGAAAGGATGACCGGCATTCGCCGCGTCGTTTTCGGGATCTCCAAGCAGCAACAGACACGGCGCTTGCCCGTCGCGCCGCCGTATTGCCGGCGGCCGGCCAGCCGTGCTTTTTCAACAGGAATGGAATGGATATGAAATCAAACTTTCGCAACGGGCTTCTCATGGCGGGGGCCATGCTGGCCGTCTGCACGACCTTTGCCCAGGCGCATCAGGAAGCGGCGGCGGGCGCGCCGGATGCCAGTCCGCTGGCCGAGAAGGTGCGAGCCGCCAACAGCCGGTTTCTCGACGTCAACGCCGCGACGGCGGAAGGCTATGCGCCTATTCCCTGCGCCAGCGGCATCACCGGCGGCGCCATGGGCATCCACTATGTCAATGGCGGGTATCTGAAGGACGACAAGATCGACATCGCCCGTCCCGAAGCGGTGATGTACGAGCCGATGGCCGACGGCACGCTGAGGCTGGTGGCGGTTGAATACATCGCCTCGAAGGGGCCGGCTTCGCTTGAGGGACAGCTGTTCAACTTCAACAGCGCGCCCAACCGCTATGGCCTGGGTGAATTCTACGAGCTGCATGTCTGGGCCTGGAAAGGCAACCCGACCGGCACGTTCGCCGACATGAACCCGAAAGTGTCATGCGAGCACGCGATGGCGCCGAGCCAGTAACCGGCACGGCCAGGCGGCGCCAATGCCGCGTGGCCGTTGTCCGAAAGTTCCTGTCGACCCCATGAAATCAGCGATGCGGGCGTAGCAGACGGCTCTTGCTGCCTTGGACGAAGCCAGACAGGCTGATCATCGCGATGCCGTTTCGGGCAGCGGCAGTTCCATCCCGGCGCTGTCCCGGCTCGCCCGCGGCAGAACGAAACGTCCGGCCAGGTACCACAGCACGGACACGACAAGGACGGAAAGGTAGCCGTCCACGGCATAGTGCCAGCCGGTATAGACCGAACCGAACAGGATAAACGCCGCGAAGGACCAGCTGGCAAACGCCCACCGGCGACCGAAACCGCTCAGAAAGAACGCGTTGAGCGTGGCGAAGGCGACATGCATGCTTGGCATGGCGGAAATGCCGCCGCCAAGTTCCGGCCGTTTGCTTTCGAAGGCGGCAAGCAGATAGTTGGCATAGGTATGAACCGGCGCGGCATAGCTGTTGTGCGCCAGAGCATCCCGCAATGCGCCAAATCGGTCGCCGCCATAGAACTGGTCGTGGAATATCGGACCCGTGGACGACAACAACGTGGCCAGGACCGTGCCGCACACGATCGTGGTCAGCGCCAGCGCCCAGAGATAGCGCAGACGCCCTGCCGGGTTGTTCCAGAAGGCGACGAACAGCAAAGTGCCGAACCATTGCACGTGCCAACCGTATGCGTAGCCGAAGAAAACGACGGCCGAGACGGATTCGGGAACGACGCTGTGCGCCCATGCCCAGGGGTCGGCGCCATGCAACCCAAGATCAAGTTCCGCCAGCATGCCGTCGGCGTAGAATGGCACGAAGTCCGGGATGGAGATCTTGAAGGTGGTGAAGGCTGTGATACCGAGAAAGAACAGCAGGATCACCGGTGCGGCGCCCAGCCAGCGCTGCCTGATCGTGTCGAGCATGAACCTGGTTGGGTTTTGCCTGGAGAATGTCAGCGCCACCAGGCCGAGGCCAGCAGCAAACAGCGCGGGCAGGAAGAAAGCGAACGGCTGGACGTAGGATTGGGCCAGGTGCAGGTACCGGTCCGGCGCGACGCAAAGCGCGGCCAGGGCGTAGGCCAGGCACATGGCCGTCAGCAGCCAGCCGCTCCTGGTTGTCGCGATGTCCAGGTCAGGAACGGCAAGGGTGCGGCCATCGCCGTCCCTGTGCCCGGTGTACGCACTCATCGAAGACATCCCGCCAGCTGCCCAAGTTTTCCGAATCTTGTCTATAACGCGAAGTATTACTGCCCGGTTACACCTTGGAGGAAGGCTCTTTCAAGTATCTGACGGATATGATTCTTCCATTTTCCTCAAGGAATTGTTCACGAAGACGTCGATGAAATGCGGCAGTGTCGATGATTGCCTGTTCCGCCGGAAACGCTGCCGCGCCTCCGCCGCGGTCGAAGAGGGCATCGTTTGTCTGACATTCCGACCCTCCGCTGCCCGGTAACTGTTTCTTCTCTGGTTTTGCCGCAGATTGCGGGTGGGGTGGAGCAGGCGAAACGGACGATGGCGGGTCACGGCAAGAAAAGTCGCAACGGAGCGTTCTGGGCCAAGGCCCTGGAGAGCGCCGATCTTGGCGTCTGGGATTGGAATCTTCGCACCGGCGACTGCTTCTATTCGGCGACCTGGGCGCGGATGCTGGGGTACGAGGAGGGCGAACTCGCCAATACCAGCGACCTGTGGCTGCAACTGACCCATCCCGACGACCGGGAACGGGCGCAGGCCAGCGGCGACCGCCACATTGCCGGGCTGACCGACGCTATCGAGACCGAACTCAGGCTCAAGCACAAGCAGGGCTATTGGATATGGGTGCTCGACCGCGGCGGCATCGTCGAGCGCGACGCCGACGGCAAGCCGCTCAGGCTGATGGGCGTGCAGACCGACATCTCGAAGCAGAAGGCGGCCGAAGCCGCGCTCGAACAGGTCAATATCCGCTTTCGCCTGGCGCTCGCCGCCAGCGGCAGCGGCATCTGGCACTACGACATCGCCACCAACAAGAGCTATTGGGACGCGCGCACAAGGGAGATATTCGGCCTCGTCGCCGTGAACGATGAGGTGACGGCCGATCTCTGGCACAGCTACCTGCATCCCGACGACAAGGACGCCGCCGAACGCGCGCACAGGGTGCCGTTGGAAACCGACGGCGTCATCGCCGCGCAATACCGTATTATCAAGCGCGACGGCCAGATCCGCCATGTCGAATCGCTGCTGCGCTTCGTCGCCGCGGCGGGCGCGGCCGGCCTGGTTCTCGGCACGGTGCGCGACATCACCGAGGACAAAGTGCGCGAACAGGAACTGGCCTTCGCCGCCCGTCACGACGCATTGACCGGACTGTGGAATCGCACCGCTTTCGACAGGCTGCTCGCCGGCCAAATCGCCACCGGCGCGTCTCTGGCGGTGTTCTACATCGATCTCGACTACTTCAAGGCACTCAACGATTTCGCCGGCCATGCCGCGGGCGATCTGGCGCTGAAGAGCGTCGCGGCGGGTATTGGCCGTTGCTTGCCGCCGTCGGCGCACGCGGCGCGGCTCGGCGGCGACGAGTTCGCGCTGATGGTGCCCGATTGCGATGCCGTGCAAGCCGAACAGCTGGCCGGCGCCATCCTGGCGGCCGTGCGCGACGCCGATCTCGGCCTTGCCGCGATGTCACGCCGGCTGGCGGCCAGCATCGGCATCGCCATCGTCCGCGACCGTGTCACCACGGTTGCCGACGCCCTGGCCTGCGCCGACGATGCCTGCTACGCGGCCAAGGCCGCCGGGCGCGATCGCTTCGCGCTGTTTTCGACCGATGCCGTCTCCGGTTCGGGCGGCCTCAATGCCGCACGGCTCGCCGCCGACACGGTCGACGCCATGGACGACGGCAGGCTGAAACTGTTCGGCCAGGAGATCCACCAGCTAGGCAGGCCCTGGGAAGAGAGCCGCCATGTCGAGGTGCTGGCGCGGCTTGACGGAAAGACCGGCCGGCTGATCCCGCCCGGCGAATTCATACCGGCGGCGGAGCGCTTCGGCGTTGCCGCCCGGCTCGACCGCTGGATCATCCGCACTGCGCTGTCGCGGCACGGCGCGGCGATGAAATCCGGCGCGATCACGCTCGGCTTCAACCTGTCGGCGCAGACGCTGAGCGATCCCGGGCTGTGGGACTTCGTCGAGAGCATCATCGAGGAAACCGGGGCGCCGCATTCGGGCATCGGCTTCGAGATCACCGAAACCGCCGCCGTCACCAATTTCGATGCCGCCGAAACCTTCGTGCGCAAGGCGCGCGAGCGGCGCTGCAAGGTCAGCCTCGACGATTTCGGCGCCGGCATGAGCTCGTTCGAATATCTCAGGCGCTTTCCGGTCGATGCCATCAAGATCGACGGCTCGTTCATCGAGCACGTCACGGAAAGCCGCTTCGACCGCGAGATCGTGCTGGCCATCGCCAGCATTGCCCGCAGCCTCGGTTGCGCCGTCGTGGCCGAGAAGATCGAGCGGCAGGACACAGTGGCCATGCTGGGCGATATGGGCGTCGAGTTCGGCCAGGGCTTCCTGCTGCACCGGCCCGAACCGCTGGAGCGGATCGTGGCGCGCGCGGGGCAAATGGCGGGCGGTGCATCGAGTCGCAAGGCGTCCTGACGGACAACTTGCATGTCGCCGAAAGCGGCCTGGATAACGACATTCGTGAAGACTTGATGCGCGTAGCCCGAATCCGCTCAGCGCGGCGGGTTTTGTTCAGCCGTGTCGGCGCGCCGCCGCTCGGGGAAATTCCAGCACCCCTGGTTCCGGCTTCCTGTGCTGTGCTTCCGCCACCGTCTCGATCAACAGATCGAGGGCCTCGCATGTCGAACGGCTCGTCTCGTCATTGCCGCGCAGATAGTGGTAGGCGCGTTCGAGATGAAGACGGGCGGCTGAAAAATCACTGGTCAATGGTCCCTCCATGATACCGCCCTAATGTATCTTGGCCGGCCTGGCGCAATTTGAGGTAAATATCCACAAGCGCCTTTTATTCAAATGCCGGCGGATGCCTCGCGGCGGCGGCGGCACGTCGTGTCAGGAGTGGCGGCGCCGCGGCCTTGCGCGGTCTGGCGGCGCGCCTACAGCTTCTGATTTTATGCATGTCGTTGTCCCGGAACCGAGGCACCTCAGGGCGACATGCATTAGCATGCATTAGACTGCGCTCTTTTGTCCGAGGTGAAATCGATGATCGTCCAGGCCTGCATCAACGGCGCGCGCCCGCGCGATTTCCATCCCAGGCTGCCGCTGACGGCGCAAGCGATGGCCGGCGATGCGGCTTCCTGCGTCGCCGCGGGTGCCGCCGAACTGCACATTCATCCGCGCGGCGCCGACGGGCGCGAAAGCCTGGCGGCGGTGGATATGACGGTGCTTGCCGTGCGCCAGGCCTGTCCGGGTACATTGATCGGTGTGTCGACCGGCGCCTGGATCGAGAACGATGTGGCGCTGACCCGCGCGGCGATCGCGGCCTGGCGCGAGCTGCCCGACTATGCCTCGGTCAATCTCTCGGAGCCCGACGCACCCGAGGTGATGGAACTGTTGCGTAAACAGGGCATCGGCATCGAGGCGGGGCTTGCCACGACGGATGATGCGGAGCGCTTCGTGGCGCTTGCCGATCATAGCAGGGTGCTGCGCATCCTGATCGAGATCGACATACCGGACCTGCCTACAGCCCTCGACGAGGCGCGCGGCATCGCCGCCGTGCTCGAACGCGGGGGCGTGCGGCGGCAGATCCTGCTGCACGGCGTCGACGGCACAGTCTGGCCGTTCGTGGATATTGCCCGGCAAAAGCGCTGGTCGACACGGGTCGGGCTGGAGGACGGCAATACGCTGAGCGATAGAACGGTGGCGAGGGACAATGCCGAGATCGTGGCCGCGGCCGCCGCGAACTTCCGCTCCACGAGTATGAGCTGAACCTTGTCAGGCCGCGCCGCCGGCGAACTCGGTGATGCCCGCCATTCGCGCAGCAAACCCATGTCGCCTGACGAACAGCTGAAATAAGGCCACATTCGAGGGCGAGGGGAGATGTCCAATTGTTTCGGAGCTCTCGCATGTCGCTGTCCGGCACGACAACCCGCTATGGACGCCTCGCCCAGGCATTTCATTGGCTGACGGCACTGCTGGTGCTCATTGCTTTCCTGGTCTCGGCGGGTGGCCCTCCGGAGCGGGTCTATTCAGCGGCCAGGGCGCCCACGCTGCTGCTGCACGAGTCGCTCGGCTTTACCGTTTTCTGCTTGCTGGTCATTCGCCTGGTCTGGCGCCGGTTCGATCGCATTCCCGAGGCGCCGGCCATGCCTATCTGGATGGAGGTCGCCTCGAAGGCAACGCATTGGGCGCTCTATGCGCTGCTGTTCGCGGTTCCGGCGACAGCCATGGTCGGCGCCTTGTTCGGCGGCCACCCGGTCACCGTCTATGGGTTGGGAGCGATCGGTCCGTTTTCCGGCACCTGGGGCGCGCCGCTGGCGGAGATCCACGGCACGCTCGGCGATATCATGATGTGGCTCGCTGGCCTGCACGCGGCCGCTGCCATTTTCCATCACGTCTTCCTTCGCGACCGGGTGCTGAGCCAGATGCTGCCGGGCCTGCCCGATCCATCGTCCGGGCAGGGCGGCTGAACGCGGTCAGTCGAGGATGATGCGGATCGCCTGGTCGACCACCGGGTGCAGGCCACTGGCCTGGAAGGACAAGCGGTTGCCGGAACCGACATTGCTGGTCATGGCGATGGTGAGGTCCGTCTCGGGATCGTGCAGCATGACGGCGACATAACCCGGAATGCTGCCCTGGTGGCCGTAGAAGGCGCGGTCGGCATAAGCGCTCTGGAACATGCCCGCGCCGGCCTCGCGCATGCGGGTGCCTGGAAAGCTCGCCGGCACGCGGTGTTCGAACATCTCGGCGAAGAACGGCGGTGACAACAGCTTCCCAGAAAACAGGCCGCGCATGAAACCCACCATGTCGGATGGCGTCGACACCATGTCGCCGCAGCCATAGGCGGCGCCGAACGGGAAGGAGTCGGACGAATCCTGCAGCTCGTCGGAATAGGGCAGCACGCCGTCCATGCGCCACATCTCGCCGCCCGAGGCGATGTCGGTGGGCGCGTTCGGCGCCGGCGGCGGCCGGTGGTAATAGCCGCGCACCATCGACTTTTCCGGAAACGCTTCGGTCGCCGGCGACCAGGTGTTCTTCAGGCCGAGCCGCTCGAGGATCGCGCTTCTGACATAGGCGCCCAGCGGCTGGCCGGTGAGGGCCTCGATCACCATGCCGGCCAGGACATAGCCGGTGTTGTTGTAGACGGCTGGCCCGCCCGGCGCCTTCTGCTTGTCGGAGGCAAAGGCGATGTCGACCAGCTGCCGCGGCGTCCACTGCCGGCCCGGGTCCATCGGAATGTAGTATTCGAACTCCGGCAGGCCGCTGCGGTGGTTGATCAACTGGCGCACCGAAATATCGCCGGCGCCCGGCAGGTCCGGGAACCACGATGAGATCGGCGCGCCGAGATCGAGCTTGCCGGTCTCGGCGAGCTTGACCAGGGCGGCGGCGACGAAGGTCTTGGTGCAGCTGCCGATCTTGAACAGCTGGTCTGGCGTGACCGATGTGCCATGCGCGCGGTCGGCGAGGCCGGCGGTAAGGGCGGTCGGCGTTGAGTCACCCTTGGCGTAGGCCAGCGAGGCACCCACCGCGCCGTCGGCAAGGTAGCTGTTTAGGAGGGAGGTCAGGTTTTTTGGCATGATGGTCTCGCTTTCCTTTTTCCTTCTCCCCTTGTGGGGCCCGAAGGGCGGGCGAGGCCCGTGACTCGCCCAGGGCGGTGGATCGGCGCGCAGCGCCGAGACGGTTGAGGGGTGTTCCAGCGGAGTGGGGCGTTGGCGTTCCCTGGAACACCCCTCATCCGACCGAGATCGTTTCTTCTCCACAAGCGAAAGGGAGTTTCTTTCATCCTCCCGGCCCTTCGCTATGGCTCCGGGCGTTCCAGCCCTTTGAAAGGTCCACTGGACCTTTCAATTTGCCTCCGGCAAACCGGGCTCTCACCCCGCAAGGGGAGAAGGGAAGGGCAGCCCAGCTCTACTCCGCCATATCGACGGCGGCGAAATTCTGCCGGCCGAAGGGGTCGAGCACGTAGTTGAGCACGCTTTTGCGGATCGGGATCGCCACCATCGAATGGGCGATCGGCGCCACCGGCACCTCGGCCTTCAGGATCGCTTGCGCCTTCCCGTAGATCGCCGCGCGCTCCTTGGGGTCGGCGGCGACGCGGCCCTCGTCAAGCAGTTTCTCGAAATCCCTATCGCACCAGCGCGAGCGGTTGGAGCCGCCCTTCACGCCGTCGCAGGAGAGGAGATAGCTCAGCATGTTGTCGGGGTCGCCATTGTCGCTGCTGCCGCCGAGCAGGAAGGTGTCCTGTTCGCCCGCCGCGGTGCGCTTGAGATATTCGCCCCATTCGAAGCTGACGATCTCCGAGTGCACGCCGACCTTGGCCCAGTCCGCCTGGATCATCTCGGCCATGCGCTTGGCGTTGGGGTTATAGGGGCGCGACACCGGCATCGCCCACAGGCTGACCTTGAGGCCGCTTTCGTGGCCGGCTTCCTTCAGCAGTTTCTTCGCCCCATCGGGATCATAGTCGATGCCGGCATCGGTGACGGCGCCGAGCTGCGCCGGCGGCACGACGCTGCCGGCCACCGTGCCGGCGCCGGCGTAGACGGCATCGACGATTGCCTTGCGATCGATGGCCTTGGCCAGTGCCGTGCGCACGCGCACGTCGCCCAGCGGCTGGTGCTCGACATTGAAGCCGAGGATGCCGATGTTCTGGCCCTTGAGATCGAGAACCGTGATGTCGGAATCGGCACGCAGGTCGGCGACCGCACTTGGCGGCGGCGGCGCGGCGACCTGGCATTCATTGGCCTTGATGCGCTCGACGCGGGTGGTCGGCTCGGGCGTGACGGCGAAGACCAGCGTGTCGATCTTCGGCGCACCGCGCCAGTAATCCTTGTTGGCGGCGTAGCGGACCTGACTGTCGGGCACATAGGCCTGAAGCACGAAAGGCCCGGTGCCGACCGGCATGCTGTCGATCAGCTCCGGCGTGCCGGCCGCGACCATCTTTTGCGTCTGCTCCAGCGACAGGATCGAGAGATAGTCGAGCGCCAGCCCGGCCAGGAAGGTGACATTGGCTGCCGTCAGCGTGAAGCGCACCGTGTAGTCGTCGACCTTGTCTATTCTGTCGATCAGTGTGCCCATGCCGAGCGCGTTGAAGTACTCGTAAGCGCCGCCGCCGAGCTTGTGATAGGGATTGTTGGCATCGCGCTGGCGGTTGAAGGTGTAGAGCACGTCATCCGCGTTGAAGTCGCGCGAGGGCGTGAAGTGCTCGTTCGACTGGAATTTCACGCCGTGCCTGAGATGGAAGGTGTAGGTCTTGCCATCCGATGAAACATCCCAGCTTTCGGCCAGCGCCGGCCCGGCCTCCGTCGTGCCCGGCTTGAACTCGACCAGCCGGTTGAAGATCGTCTTGGCGGCGGCGTCCATGGTGGAATCGGCGATGCCGATCGCCGGGTTGAAGGTCTCGGGATTGGCCTCCGAGCAATAGACCAGCGTCTTGGCGTAGGCCTGCCCGCCGACGAGGACGGATGAGGCCAGAAGGGTCGAGGCCAGAAGGGACGCGGCCAGAAGAGACGGGGCAAGCACTGTGCGCAGAACGGTGGATTTCATCGCAAACGCTCCTGATGACACTTTACGGGTTGAGGGAAGGGCTGAAATTCATGGGGTCGCCGCCGGGACAAGAAAGCGATCAGGCGCCAGCGCCCCGGCGGTGACGCCGAGCGCCGTGACATCCCCCGGGATGGACTGCCCGCGCAGCAGCGCCGCGCTCAGCCTGGCCAAGGTCAGCGAAACCTGGAAACCGTAGCCGCCCTGGCCGCCGAGCCAGAAGAAGCCGGGCAGGCGCGGGTCGAAGCCGGCGACCGGCGTGCGGTCGGGCGCGAAGGTGCGCAGGCCAGCCCATGGTGTCGACGGACGGCCTATGCGCATCGATGTCGCCTGTTCGATGCGGTCGACGGCGATGGCGACGTCGAGGTCTTCCGGCCAGGCGTCGCAAGGTTCGGAATCCGTCTCGTCGGCGAGGGAACCGATCAGCCTGCCGGCATCGGGCTTGAAGTAGAACTGCTCGTGCAGGTCGACCACCAGCGGCCAGCCGGCGATATCCATCCCGGCGGGCGGATCGAACAGGAAGGCGGTGCGCCGTTTGGGCTGGAAGCCGAGGCCCGGCAGCCCCGCCATCCCGGCGACGACATCGACCCAGGCGCCGGCGGCGTTGACCACGATGTCGGCCGAGTAGACGCCGGCGCTCGTTTCAACCCGAAAAGCGCGGCCGTCGCGTGATATGGCGCGGACCTCCTCGCCGGTGCGGATGATGCCGCCGCGGGCCTTGAGCGACGAGGCGCTGGACCCCAGCATCTTGCCGGTGTCGACATCCACCGCGTCCGGCTCATAGACGCCGCCGCAGGTGGTTTGCCTGGCAATGACCGGAACCAGCGCGTGGAGCTCGGCCGCCGATAGGCGGCGCACGCTCGGCACCAGCGCCTGCAATTCATGAGCCAGCCGGTCGATGGCGGTATCGTCACCAGTCCATCCGACGTGCAGCGCGCCGCGCCGGTGGGCGACGAAGCCGCCCTCGACTATCGCCTGCCGGCTGGCCAGCGTCAGCCCGCGCACCAGCCGGTTTCCATAGGTCTCGGTGAACAGAGCGGCGGAGCGGCCGCTGGCGTGATAGCCGAGATGCGGTTCGCGCTCGATGACGGTGACATCGGCCCAGTCCGCCACCTCGGCGGCAAGGGAGAGACCGGCGATGCCGCCGCCGATGACGATGATCTTGGTGGGAGAATCCGACTGCATCCATCAGTCGTAAAAATAATTTCGTATGCAGTCAATATTTAGCGTATAAGAAAATTATTGATGTTGTTGATGGCCCGCTCGAGTTCGACTACCTAGGGTGAACCCCGCGGTAGTGACGTGCCGCCGCTTCATGGAGCTGACAATGTCGGAGCAACCGAATCTCGGTGATTGTCTGCGTGCCCTGAGAAAAAGACATGGCTGGACCTTGCAGGAGGTCAGCTCTCTCACCGGCGTCGCGGTGTCGACGCTGTCCAAGGTCGAGAACGACCAGATGTCGCTGAGCTACGACAAGCTTTTACAGATCTGCGAAGGGCTCGGCATCCATGTGACCGAGCTGCTCAGCGGCGACCGCAAGCAGCCGGCGGCGCGCACCCGCCGTTCGGTGACCTCGCAGTCCAACACACTGCGCCAGCTGACCCGCAACTACGACTACCGGTATCTCGCCACCGATCTCGTGCGCAAGCGCATGGTGCCGATCCACGCCTATGCACGCGCCCGCACGCCGGAAGAGTTCGGTCCGCTGACCCGGCATGCCGGCGAGGAGTTCCTGATCGTGCTCAAGGGCGAGATCGAATTGCACACCGACCAGTACGCGCCGGTGCGGCTGAAAGCGGGCGAAAGCGTCTACATCGATTCCACCATGGGCCATGCCTATCTCTCGGTGGGCGAGGGCGACGCCGAAATGCTGTGCGTCTGCTCCGGCGACGAGCCCGACATGGAAGGCACGCTGCTCTCCGTGCTGGAGACGGTGGAGGGGTAGGGCGCGGCTCACCGCGCAAGTTTTCTGCAGCTCGATTCAGGCTTTCTCGTTCGAACCGCGCGGCGAAACCGGCTATAGGGACCGCTGAAACCGTGGCTCTCGCCAATCTGAAAAGGAAATCCGATGAGTGTAGAAAAGACAGCCGTCATCGTGGCCGGCGGCAGCGGCATGGGCGCGGCGGCGGCAAAGCGCCTGGCGGCGGATGGGTTCAAGGTGGCGATCCTGTCTTCGTCCGGCAAGGGCGAGGCGCTGGCCAAGGAGCTTGGCGGGCTCGGCGTCACCGGCTCCAACCAGTCGAACGACGACCTGCAGCGTCTCGCCGACCTCACGTTGGAGCGCTATGGCCGCATCGACGTGCTGGTCAACAGCGGCGGCCATGGGCCGCGCGCGCCGATCCTGGAGATCACGGACGAGCAGTGGCACACCGGCATGGATGTCTACCTGATGAATGTCATCCGGCCGGTGCGCATCATGGCGCCGCAGATGGTCAAGCAGAAGGGCGGCGCCATCATCAACATCTCGACGGCCTGGGTGGCCGAGCCGAACGCGATGTTCCCGACCTCGGCCGTGTTCCGCGCCGGCCTTGCCGCCTACGCCAAGATTTTCGCCAACACCTATGCGGCCGACAATGTGCGCATGAACAATGTGCTGCCCGGCTGGATCGACAGCCTGCCCGCCACCGAAGAGCGCCGCGACAACGTACCGATGCAACGCTACGGCACATCAGAGGAGATCGCCGCGACGATCGCGTTTTTGGCGTCGGACGGGGCGGGTTACATCACCGGGCAGAATATCCGGGTGGATGGGGGCGTCATCCGGGCGCTGTGAGAGGCGGCTGGCTTCAGTCCGATACCTCTCGGATTAGCCTAGCCGAATCCCTCCCTCCCTTCGTCATTCTAGGGTCTGCGCCGCGTCGCTTCGCTCCTTGCTCCGCCCTAGGATGACGAAGGGAGGGAGGGATTCGGCTAGTCGCCAGTCAACCAGCGACCCACTATGGCGGGGCTTCCCAGTTCACCGCGACCGCTTCGCCGTCTGATCCGCATCCGTCAGCGTCCGCAGAAACGCCACGATGTCGTCGATCTCGGTGTCGTTGAGCGCCGGCTTGTCGCCGGGTTTCTTGCCGTTGAAGGGTGGGTCCTGGTTGAGATTTCCCCAGTAAGCCTTTGGCAAATCGTCATATTGCCTCACCATGCCGTCTGCATTCCTGGGATACCAGTGGCCGGGGTCGGTGTCGCGGCTGGCGTAGAAGGCGACGGCGTCGCGCAGCGTGTGGAAGTAGCCGTTGTGGAAGAAACTCTTGCGCAGCGCGACATTGCGCAGCGTCGGTGTCTTGAACAGGCCGCAATAGCCGGTGCGGCCGTGAAAATCGGTGCGCAGCGGGCCGCACAGGCCGAGATCGGCATAGGCGGGGTCGGCGTTGGCCGGGATGGCCGGGTTGCGCGGCACGGCGATGGCGATCAGGCCGAAGTCGGTGAACTGCGGCGGCTCGCCGTCATTGGCGGGTTCGCTGAGGTGGCAGGAGGCGCAATTGCCTTTCGCCTCGTCCTCGAACAGGGCGCGGCCGCGCCGTTCCTGCGCCGACAATGTCGCCTTGCCGGCGAGGAAGGCGTCGTAGCGGCTGGAATAGGGGTAGAAATCGGCGGCGCTCTGCTCGAACGTGCCGAGCGCCTCGGCGGCGGCGTCGAAGGCGTCGCCCGGGCGGTCGAAGACATCGTTGCCGAAGGTTGCCTTGAACTCGTCGGCATAGGCCGATTTACGCAGGGCGGCGGTGACAGCCCCCGCATCCTTGTTGGCCATCTCGAAGGGCGAGAGCAGGGGGATTTTCGCCTGATCCTTGCCGTGGTCGGCGCGGCCGTCCCAGGTCAGGCCGCCGGTCGGACCGTTGTCGACGCTCTCGTCGCCTTCGTCGTCGGAATCGTAAAAATGCTCGGTGAAGGCGGGAGCGGCCTGGAGATAGCGCAGCGAGGGCACCGCGCGCACACCGGGCTGGTCGAGGTTCGGGCCGCCCATCTCGACCGGCGTGGCCGAGGCCGGTCCGAAAGCATGGCGCGGATCATGGCAGGACGAGCAGGCCTGCCTGCCCGAGGCCGACAGCGCCGGGTCGAAGAACATTTTTCGCCCCAAGGCGGTCAGCGCCTCGGCGCGCGCGAAAGCTTGCGCGCGCGATAGCGGACCGGGATGGACGCCATCCGCCGTATTCGCGGGCGCGGCAAAGCCAAAGGTCGAGATCGCGGCAATCGCGATCATCAGGCTTTTCCATCGTCTCGTCGTCTTTTTCATCGTCCCGTCGTCATGGGGAATGTCCGCTTTGGCCCGGAAATAGGAATGGAGTGCAACGGATTGATGAACGGCTCCAGTGCTCACGAAACCGTGTTCGCCGCGGCGGCGGATGTCACAAAGGTGACAAGGCATCCACGTTAGCTGCCCCTATGGTTCCCGCGCCCCTCCAGCCACAGTCAAGCCACGAGGTCTTCCCTATGACGAGGCTCAAACTCCTCACTTCCTTCTGCCTGGCCGGCTCGGCCCTGCTTCCCCTCGCGGCCAATGCCGCCCCTCCCGCCTTCGACAAGATCGACACTGTCGTCGTCATCTATGCCGAGAACCGCAGCTTCGATAATCTCTATGGCGGCTTCCCCGGCGCCAACGGGCTGGCCAATGTCTCGGCCGACCAGGCGCGCCAGCTCGACCGCGATGGCAAGCCGCTGGCCGAACTGCCGCCGGCCTGGGGCGGGCTGACTGGAAAGGGCGTCACGCCCGTGGTGACGGAGGCTGAGACCGCGCACCTCGCCAACGCTGCCTTCGCCATTGACGATCCCAAGGGCTTCAACGAAGGCACCAACGTCATCACCCATGATCTGTGGCACCGCTTCTACCAGGAGCAGATGCAGATCGACGGCGGCAAGAACGACAAATTCGTCGCCTGGGCCGATTCCGGCGGCCTGGTCATGGGGCACTATGATGGCTCCATCCTGCCGATGTGGCAGGTCGCGAAGAAGTATGTGCTGGCCGACAATTTCTTCCAGGGCGCCTTCGGCGGCTCCTTCCTCAACCATTTCCAGCTCGCCTGCGCCTGTACACCGGTCTACCCCCACGCCGACACCGGCCCGATCAAGGGCCAGATCGCCGTGGTCGAGGCCGATGGCACAACCTTGAAGGTCGCTGACAATTCGCCGGCCTCGGCACTCGGCGGCGTACCGAAATTCGTCAATGACGGCGCCATCACGCCCGACTTCCATGCCGTCAACACCATGCAGCCGCCCTATCAACCGAGCGCCAACAAGCCGGCCGAGGGCGGCGACAAGGCGCTGGCCGACCCGGCCGCGCCCACCACGCTGCCGCCGCAGCACGACATCACCATCGGCGATCTGCTGTCGCTGAAGGGGGTGAGCTGGGCCTGGTATGCCGGCGCCTGGCAGGCAACGCTGGACGGCAAGAACGCGACGCCGGTGCCGAACTTCCAGTTCCACCACCAGCCGTTCAACTATTTTGCCGCCTACGCGCCCGGCACCCCCGCGCGCACCGAGCATCTGAGGGACGGCGGCCTGAATGGCACCGAGTTCATCAAGGCGATCGACGACGGCAAGCTGCTGGCGGTGAGTTTCTACAAGCCGCAGGGCAATCTCAACGAACATGGCGGCTATGCCGACGTGGCCAGCGGCGACCAGCATCTGGCCGACCTCATTTCGCATCTGGAGAAGAGCCCGCAATGGGGCCACATGCTGGTGGTCGTCACCTATGACGAGAATGGCGGCTTCTGGGATCATGTCGCGCCGCCCAAGGCCGACCGCTGGGGCCCGGGCAACCGCATCCCGGCCTTCATCGTCTCGCCCTATGCCAGGATGGGCATGGTCGACCACACGCAATACGACACGACATCGATCCTGCGCTTCATCACCGCGCGCTACGACCTGCCGGTACTGACCGGCATCGTTGCCCGCGACAAGGCGCTGGCCGCCAATGGCGAGCCGCCGATGGGGGATCTGAGCGCGGCGCTCGACCTCAGCCGGTAGGCCGGGGCGAACGGCGGATATGCCGCCGCGCCGCGGGGTGCGGTGGCTCAGCCGCCATTGACCAAGGCAAGAATGAGCTTCTGCAGATTGCCGCCCTGGCCGAGTTCGACGCGGTCGAAATCGCGGCTTGCCTGGCGCTGCGCCTGCGAGAGTGCGGACAGGCGCTTGGTCATCTCGACCCGGATCTTGCTGCATTTTGGGTCGTCGGGAACGGTCAGGCCCACTGTCGCCGCCTCGATCTTGCGCGCCATGTCGACAATGCTCGCGCCGTGCACCTTTTCGTGGGCGCTGACGCCGGCGAGGAAAACCTCCCAGTTCTTCTGGATGGCGGAGGGCAGCGGCGATGAGGGGCTGGGCAAGGTGTAGGTGATGATGAGCTTGGGCTTCGCCGAAACCAGCACGCAGGCTCCGGCATGCGCCTGATAATCCCTGGTCCAGGTCAGCTTGAAATTGGTGTGGGCGATGGCGCGGGCAATGCCGGCATTCGGCCCGTTCTCGCCGATCGACCGGTAGAGCTCCAGCCCGGACTGGCCTGAAATGGCGTAGGTCTCGACCTTCTCGACCGGCTTCCATTCGGCCTGCGCGGTGAGCGGCGAGGCCACCAGGGCGGCTGTCACAAGACACAGGCGAATACAAGTTCTCAACACCAAGGCGCCCCGCACATGCAATGCCATTCAACGCCTTTTCCTATATGCTGCCGGCGGGTGCTGCAAATGCCCGAAGGGGGAAGTCATGAAAAGATATGTCGTTGCCGCCGGAGCCTTGGCGGCATTGCTTGGCGCGCAGCCGGCCTTTGCCGCGTCCTGCGGCTGGAGCGCGAAGATGGAAGAAGACGAGGGCGGCAGTGTGCTGACGGCTTCCGTCTGCGGCGGGCCGAAGGGCGACGCCTATCTGATGCTCAATTGTTACGACAAACCGGTGCTGAGCTACGATCTGGGCGCCAGCGGCCAGGAACTGGAACCGGGCACCAGCGGCGCGTTCGACTTCAAGGCCGACGGCAAGACGGTGACCAAGACGCTGCGGTTGGAGGCGATGTACAATTATTTCGTGGTCGATCTCGCCAAGGCCGATCCGCTGCTCGACCTGCTGCGCTCGAAGGGGGACGTGTCGGTCAGCGCGGCCAAATATGGCGCTATCAACTTTCCGCTGAAGGGATCGAGCGCGGCCATCGGCAAGGTGCTGGCGCAGTGCGGCAAGGCCAAGCCTGCAGGGGATGGGGATTGATCGGTGGTGCTGTGCGGCAGCTGTGGCGGCTATAGTTGCTGGCCCATTGTCACATCCAACTTCGCGGGCGGTGACGCCTCTTCCTTCTCTCCTTGCGGGAGAAGGTGGATCGGCGCGTGGCGCCGAGACGGATGAGGGGTGCCGAAAGAAATATTCCGTTGATAATTCAGCGTAATGTGGTGTCGCGAGAAGCATGTTGCCAAGCTGGAACACCCCTCATCCGACCTCGCTTCGCGAGGCCCCCTTCCCCCACAAGGGCGGGAAGGGGGAGCTGAACCTTGCCGCCGGGGACGGCCGTATCTCATCCGCTATGGCCAACATCCAATTATGAAGGCTTGGGCTTCACCGCCAGCTACAAGAAGAGCCTTTAGCGGACGCCAGCACGCTGTCGCCGGTTCCGGCTTGGCGGCGACTGGCGTATAGCGGAAGCCTTTCAGGCACTATTCAAATCGCCCGGCAAACCGGATATAGGTCAGTCAGGTTGACCTATATAAGAAAACGTCGGGGAGGCATGTCTTGACCCTTTTGAACCTGTTGGCTTCGCGCTCGTCGCGTATGAAGGCGTCGGAAATCCGCGAGCTGCTGAAGCTGCTCGACCAGCCCGACATCATTTCGTTCGCCGGCGGCATTCCCGATCCGTCGCTGTTTCCGTCCGACGCCATCCGCGATGCCTATGGCGATGTGCTGGACGGCGCGGAAGCCGGGGCGGCCCTGCAGTACCAGGTTTCGGAAGGCTATCTGCCGATGCGGCGCTGGCTTGCCGGGCAGATGGGCAAGCTCGGCATTGCCTGCGACGAGGCCAACATCTTCATCACCTCCGGCTCGCAACAGGCGCTGGATTATCTCGGCAAGCTGTTCCTGTCGCCGGGCGATACCGCGCTGGTGACATGGCCGACCTATCTCGGCGCGCTGCAGGCCTTCAACGCCTACGAGCCGCGCTACGACCGGCTGCGGCCCGAAGGCGGCAACATGACGCCGGCGGCCTACCACACCGCTGCCGCCGCCAATGGCGGGCGGGTGAAATTCGCCTATCTGGTGCCCGACTTCGCCAACCCGACCGGCGCCACGCTGGACCGAAAGCAGCGCGAGGCCGTGCTCGACCTTGCCGGCGAGCTCGACATCGCCGTCATCGAGGACGCCGCCTATCGGGCGCTGCGCTATGACGGCGAGGGTGTGCCGCCGATCCTGGCGCTCGACTGCGCGCGCTCCGGCGGCATCGACAAGGCGCGCACGCTCTATTGCGGCTCGTTTTCGAAAATCCTGTCGCCGGGCATGCGCGTCGGCTGGGTCTGCGCGCCGCGCCACGTGGTCGAAAAACTGGTGCTGATGAAGCAGGCTTCGGACCTGCACAGCCCGTCGGTCAACCAGATGGTGATGCACCGCGTCGCCGAATCCGTGTTCGACAGCCAGGTGGAAAAACTCATCGGCGCCTATCGCGAGCGCCGCGACGGCCTGCTTGGCGCGCTGGAAGCCAACATGCCGGAGGGCGTGAGCTGGAGCCGCCCGGAAGGCGGCATGTTCGTCTGGGTGACGCTGCCGGAAGGCACCGATGCCACGGAACTCCTGGCGCGGTCGGTGAAGGAGGCGCGCGTCGCCTTCGTGCCCGGCAATGCCTTCTACGCCGACGGCACCGGCCGCAACACGCTGCGGCTGTCGTTCACGCTGGCCGACCGTCGCGCGGTGAGCGAGGGCATTCCACGGCTGGCGGCGCTGCTCAAGGGTTAGCCAAGCTTACGCCGGCACGTTCACCAGTTGCTTGAGCTTCGCGAGCCTGGCGCGGGCGAGCTTGCGGATCGGCTTTTGGAAACCCTCTTCGCCGGTTTCGACGACGAAGACCAAGGTCTTGAAGTCCAGCATGAACTCGTCGATGGCCCGCGCCGTCTTTTCGGACCTGTCCTTGAACCGGCGCAGCAATGCGTTCGCTTCCTCGATGCCGTCGGCGCCTGCGCTGTCGACCAAGGCTTCAAGCCTCTGAAAACAATCCAATCGCAATCCTCCCGCCGCGCCACCAAACTTCCGGTCAGCCGAAAAGTTCCGTCGGGCCCAAAAAATTGTCGCTGGTTGTCAGCAGATGCAGGCGCCCCGCGTTGACGCCTTGCCGCCCGCGCCTAAATTCGAGGCCTTGCGAGGAGGAGCTTTCATGGAACTGCATCGCGGCCGGCTCATCGACCACCTCCAGCTCGTGGTCCGGGATATCCCCGCCAGCCGGCGTTTCTACGAGGCGCTCTTCCAGGTGCTCGGTATCCCGATCGGCGGCACCGGCGAGGACTATTTCTGGGCCGACGAATTGTTCATCTCCAGCGTCGACAGCCGGGCCGCACAGGGAAAGCTGACCGGCCGCCATCATCTGGCCTTCCAGGCCAGGGATCACGCCATGGTCGATGCCTTCCACAAGGCCGGGCTGGCGGCTGGCGGCACGGACAATGGCGCGCCCGGCGAGCGGCCCTATCATCCCGGCTATTATGCCGCCTTCCTACTCGACCCGGACGGCAACAACATCGAGGCCGTCCACCACGGCCCGGCCAACCGGAGTGCCGCTTCCGTGAAGATCACGTTCTAGCAACACCCGGCCGGCCGGGCGACCGCGATGCGCGCGTCGGATGGTGATTCTCTTGCCGCTGCATGTTCCGCGCATTTGAAAAAAACGCGGGGCCGGCGAATCGGATCGGATCCTTGATCTGGGCGGCACTGAAATTGTCCTGCAGGGCATGGATAGCGTCGCCTCTGGACAAGAGGCAAATCGGTCCCATACGGTGCGGCTTCAGGGAAGACGCGTGCGCGGGAAAGGCCGGTTGGTCGTTGAAAAAGAACGTCTTCTCATCGGTCGACCTGCCGCCGCATCTCGACGACCGCGCGCGTTTCGCGCTCTGGCAGGACATCCATGTCGCGGAGATATGGTCGGTCGAATACGCCATCTCCGGCAACGTGCCGTTCCAGGCGGATATCGAAGCCACCGCCATCGGGCCGCTGGTGCTGGGGCGGATGGCAGGGACGATCAGGCATGCCAGCCGCAAGACGCGCAACATCGCCGATGACGGCCGTGACGGCTACCTGCTGCTGGTCAACGACGGCGACACCAAGCTGAGCGGCGTGCAGACCGGCCGCGACTACAGCATCGGCAGGGGCGAAGGCGCGCTGGTCTCGGCTTCGGAAGCGCTGGAAATGACCGGCGGCGACCGAAATGTCTGGACCAATGTCGTGGTGCCCCGCGAAATCCTGGAAAATGCCTTCCCCCATCTCGAGGATCGCCTGGCGCTGACCATCGGCGCCGACAATGAAGCGCTCGATATGCTCAAGCGCTATTGCGGCTTCCTGGAAGCGGGACCGGCATTGCTCTCGCCCGACCTTGTCGCCCACGCCACCGAGACGATCGTCGACCTGATCGGGCTGGCGACCGGCGCCAAGGGCGAGATCGCCGAGCTGGCGGGCGTGCGCGGCCTGCGCGCGGCAAGGCTGCAGGCCATCCTGCAGAAGATGCGGGACAACTTCGCCGATCCCGCGATCTCGGCTCAGCACATCGCCCAGCATTTGCGGCTTTCCGCGCGCTATGTCCATGATCTCTTGCAGGAAACGGGCTCCAGTTTCGCCGAGCATATTCTTGAACTGCGCCTGCAGAGAGCCCATCGCATGCTGCGCGACCGGCGCAACGACAGCATGCGGGTCAGCGAGATCGCGCTGTTGAGCGGTTTTTCCGACGTCTCCTATTTCAATCGCTGTTTCCGCCGCCGCTTCGGCTCGACGCCGAGTGGCGCCAGGTAGAGCGATTCATCGTTTCCTTGAATCGCAAGCGGGCTTTTCCGCGCCGGCACGTTCGCAAGCAGCTCGATATGGCGAAGACTGGTTCCGATCAGCTTTGCCGATCGCTGCCCTGCGTTGCCAATTCGGTGGCTCCGGTGCTAACCGGACACGGCGCCCAGGCTCGATATCTACGCCAAGGGCGGCGACATACAGATGACCAACACCGCCGAACCCGATGAAAAATCGAAATAGCCTGGCTGGTGTTCGGCTGGACGAAGGTTGAGTAGACGCCGCGGACGCACCGGGAAATTCGGGGTGTCCGAGCGGCTTTCACCTGCCCGAGGAGTCCACATGAGTCCATTGCCTGAAGCCGTGCCGTTTTTCAGTCAGTGGGAGACGCCCGACATGACGCTGGCGGTGCTCGCCGATGGCGCCGAAGCCGCGTTGCGGCAGGATCCGCTGTGGCAGGGATCGGGTGCCGCCACGCTCGACGAATACGCGGTCTGGGCCGCCAATGTCTGTGGCATGGCTTGCCTCAAGATGATCCTGGCGACGCGCGGCCAGATCGTGCCGACGATCGAGCTGGCAAGGCGGTGCACCGGATATGGCGGCTATGTCGTCAATGAAGGCTCGATCAAGGGCCTGATCTACGCGCCCTTCGTCACTTTCGTGAAGCAGGAATTCGGCCTCGAGGCCGAGGTGATGACCGATGTCGCGGCAGCGGACGTCCCAGGGATCCTCGCCCGGTCGCGCTTCTTCATCGCTTCGGTCAGCAGTTCGATCCGCTGGCCGGAGCGCGAGCCGCCGTCGAAGGGCGGTCATCTGGTGCTGGTCACGGCGGCGTCGGACGATGGTTTTCGCTTCCACAACCCATCCGGCCATACCAGCGCCACACAGGCGGACGCAGTGTTGGCGCCCACCGATTTCGATCGTTTCTTCGCCAATCGCGGCATTGCCGTCAGCATTTGATTTTTGACAGTTGAGGGATTTCGATGACCGGAAAGATCAGGGTTGCCATCCTCTATGGCGGTCGCTCGGCCGAGCACGAGGTGTCGCGGCTGTCGGCGGCCAATGTGCTGAAGGCGATCGACCGGACCCGGTACGAGGTGGTGCCGATCGGCATATCCAGGGACGGCAGATGGCTGCTGCAGCCGGCGTCCGAGGCCTTCGGCGAAGGGGCAGGGGCTCCAGTGTCGGAGGACGGCGTGGAAGTCGCTCTGCTGCCCGGCGGCAAGGGCCGGCTGATCTTAGCGTCGCACAAGGAAGCTGACCTGCCGCCGGTCGATGTCGTTTTTCCCGTGCTGCACGGTCCGTTCGGCGAGGACGGCTCGGTGCAGGGCTATGCCGAGGTTGCCGATGTCGCCTATGTCGGCTGCGGCATCCTCGCCTCGGCCGCCGCCATGGACAAGGACGTCGCCAAGCGGCTGCTGCGCGAGGCCGGCCTTGCCGTCGCCCGCTCGGTCACCGTGCTTAGAGGCGATGTCGGTTCGTTCCAGGAAACCGCCGGGGCGCTCGGGCTGCCTTTCTTCGCTAAGCCGGCGCGCCAGGGCTCGTCCTTCGGAGTGAGCAAGGTAAACGACAGGGATGGCTTCGAAGCAGCCATCGAAACCACTTTCCGCTATGACGGCAAGGCGTTGATCGAGGAGTTCGTCGAAGGCCGCGAGATCGAGTGCTCGGTGCTGCAACGGGCAGACGGCTCGCTCACGGTGTCGCTGCCAGGCGAGATCATCCCGGCCGGCAAGCATGGCTTCTACACCTACGAGGCCAAATATCTCGACGCCGACGGCGCGGTGGTCAAAGTGCCCGCCGATATTCCCGCCGCAGTCGCCGACAGAGCGAGGAACATGGCGGGGCAAGCCTTCAAGGCGCTCGGCTGCGAGGCCCTGGCGCGCGTCGACTTCTTCCTGCGTGCCGACGGCTCCCTGCTGGTCAACGAGGTCAACACGCTGCCCGGCTTCACCGACATCTCGATGTACGCCAAGGCGCTGGCGGCGATCGGCATCGGCTACAGCGAGGTCATCGACGCGCTGATCGAGCACGCGCTGGCAAGGCATGCGGTGCGCACAGTCTAAAGTCTTCGCCGATCGAGATACAAGCCAGGATGATCCCGTTTGCGCTCCGAGCGCCTACCGATCGACCATCGCCATGCCGCGCTCGGTGTAGCGCGGGCCGGAGATTTTTCCCGGCGCCAGGGCATCGTCGAGCGCGGCCATTTCGGCGGCGTCGAGTTTCAATGATGCGGCGGCGACGTTTTCCTCCAAATATCTGATCCGCTTGGTGCCGGGGATGGGCACGATGTCGACGCCAAAGCCGTTGCCCTTCTCCAGCAGCCAGGCCAGCGCGATCTGGCCGGGCTTGACGCCCCGGGCTGTGGCGATGTCGCGCACCTTGGCCGCCGCGTCGACATTGGCGTCGTAGTTTTCGCCCTGGTAGCGCGGGTCGTTGCGGCGGTAATCGCCCTCGGCGTAGTCCTCCGCGCGCTTGACCTCGCCAGTGAGAAAACCGCGGCCGAGTGGCGAGAACGGCACCAGGCCAATGCCGAGTTGCCCGAGAAGCGGGATGATCTCCGGCTCCAGATTGCGCTCCCAGAGCGAATATTCGCTCTGCAACGCCGACACCGGGTGAACGGCATGCGCCCGGCGGATGTTGGCGGCACCTGCCTCCGACAGGCCGAAGAACCGCACCTTGCCTTGCGCGACCAGCTCGCCGACAGCGCCCGCGACGTCCTCCAGCGGCACCGCAGGGTCGACGCGGTGCTGGTAGAGCAGGTCGATATGATCGGTGGCGAGACGGCCGAGCGAGGCTTCCACGACCTCGCGGATATGCCCGGGCCGGCTATCGACTCCCACCTGTTTACCGTTTTCGATGCGGAAGCCGAACTTGGTGGCGATGGTCACCTTGTCGCGCTTGCCCTTCAACGCCCGGCCGAGCAGGGCCTCGTTGGTGTACGGGCCATAGACCTCGGCGGTGTCGAGGAACGTGCAGCCGAGTTCGATGGCGCGGTGCAGCGTGGCGACGGATTCGGCCTCGTCAGCCGGGCCGTAGGACTGGCTCATGCCCATACAGCCGAGACCAATGGCCGAGACTTGCAGCCCCTGGCTGCCGAGCTTGCGTGTGTTGAGGGTCATGGTGGAGCTCCGAGAGGGAAGGAAGGAGATGACCCGGATTATATAAGGCGCTCGCTCAATTCCCACAGGGTGTTCGGCACGGTCTCGATGGATAGCATCGGGCATGACGCTGTACGCGCCGGCTTCGCCGTCAAGCTACAGGCTGATCGCGCGTCACGCTGCAGCGAATGTGCGAAAGGACATCTGGGTCCAGGGCTTCGAAGATAGTCGGGCTTCATTCCGATTTGGGTGTGGTTGCCAGCAGACCGCTCAGCCCAGGTCTGGCGGTAAGCGCACTGTGCTCACCTATTTGAAGCGACGTCACGGGAGGAGGGCGGCTTTGGCTTGTGTTCCGGTCGCGTTCTCGCGGTCTGGCGGGCAACGCGGGAAACGGGTTTGACAGGATTTCCGGCGACTGGTTTTTTCGTCTTGCGGCGCTGGAGCCAGTTGGCAGACAGTTCGGCAAGCAGACTGCGCAGGGCCTTCACTACATCCTCCTTTATCGGGCGATGCAGTAATTTCCGAAGGCTAGACTCGTTCCATGGCACATGGATCTGTCGCGCCTCGGGCTTTGACTATTGCATCAAGCCTGATCGTTGAAGACCGAGATGGACTGTCGCACTCTCATCGCCGTTCTCGACATGCCCGTTTCCAGACGGCGCCAATCCGTTGCTCAAAGTGTCGAATTCGATCGGCGCGCCATGCAGTTGAGCAGCCTGCATGACCAGATGTTCAATGTCCTCGAGGGCGACATTCTCGGCCAGGTTCCTGAGCCTGATCCTTTCCGCAACTGCCGACAGTTCGATGATGCCAACGGTCCTGAACACTGCGCAGACGATCGAATAGACGTCTTCACGCAGCTGTGCGGAATAATCGTATCGCATCGAAACCTCCCAAAGCGAGTTGGTTTCCTCAAGGCGGCAAGATGCGCCCGATACCGCGGCCTGACAAGTCAAAAAATGAAAAATTGACAAATAAAATCAGCTAGTTAGTAGAGTTACACGAACGCGCAACCTGCGTTCGATGATCATCATTGGTACAATGCTGCATTCGCGCATTAGCCACGCTTGACGCAAGATGAGCGAATTCCTAACTGTAAGTGGAATGAGACAGTTACTAACTCAGCAAATCTTACGCGGGGAAACGCACATGGAACTGGAACGCCCGGAACGATTGCAGGTCATGTTGACACAGGACGAACTGGCAGCGCTGGAAAACTGGCGTTTCGACAAGCGCATGCCCAGCCGTTCGGCTGCGGTGCGCGAATTGCTGCGCCGTGGCCTTGCCTCCGACGGGTTCCTGACCGCCGAGATGGGCGCCAAGTCGCAGGAATTCGGCGTGCTCAGGCCCAATGGCGATGGCAAGACGCCGCCGGAACAGACGGAGTGAAATGCGTTAAGGCCTATCCATCCTCGCGCCGGCGATTGCCTTGATCCGTTTGCGCCTTATCTGATTGGGGGAAGATGCAATTGCGGGTGGCGATGAACGACGTCGACGGCAGCGACAGACAGGGGGCGACCGCCGATGCCCGGCTCGCGACCGCCGATGCCCGGCTCGCGGCAATTGTCGATTCCTCTTTCGATGCCATCATCAGCAAGGACCTGAACAGCATCATCCAAAGCTGGAACCAGGCGGCGGAACGCATGTTCGGCTATACCGCCGAGGAGGCGATCGGCCAATCCATTCTCATGCTAATCCCCGATCACCTCAAGAACGAGGAAATCGAGATCATCAGCAAGATTCGCAGCGGCGACAGGGTGGCGAGCTTTGAGACGATGCGCAAGCGCAAGGATGGCGTGCCGATTTCCGTCTCGCTAACGATTTCGCCGATCAAGAACAGCAATGGTGGGATCATCGGCGCCTCGCAAATCGCCCGCGATATCTCCGCCGCCAAGGAGAGCGAGCGCCGCATCAGGCTGCTGATGCGGGAGGTCAACCATCGCGTCAAGAACCAGTTCGCGGTCATCCTGTCGATGGTCAGGGAGACCAGCAAGCGCTCGACCCATCCAGGCGAGTTCGAGGAGTTGATCCGCGCCCGCATCATGGCGCTGTCGCGGTCGCACGATCTGCTCGTCACCTCGGAATGGGCGGGGGCGAGCCTGTTCGACCTGATCCAGGAGCATCTCAAGCCCTTCGGTCTCGAGGAGCAGATCCTGCTCTCCGGCCCGGTCCTGACGCTGCAGTCGAACGCGGTACAGAACCTCGGCATGGCCTTCCACGAACTGGGCACGAACTCGTCCAAATATGGCGCGCTGGGCAGCGAGGGCGGCCGGGTGGAGATCACCTGGACAATCGACTCCGGGACGCAGAACCCCGGCTCCGTGGGCGAGCGTGAATTTCACTTGACCTGGGAGGAGACGTCGACGCCGCATCCCGGCGACCGGCGGGACCAGACCACGCGCAAGGGGTTCGGCACCGTTGTGCTGCAGCGGGTGGCGCCGCAATCGCTGGGCGGTTCCGCCATTCTGGAGCGGTCGCCCGGCTATTTCAAATGGCGGCTGAGCGCGCCCTTGGCGTCCATCGTCGTGGCGCCGATCGGTAGCGAGGCTGACGGCGATTCGCCGGGTGCCGGCATCTAGGGCAATCCGCCGGTCCGGAATGCCGCCCAAAATCCGTGGCCCACAATCCGTGCTCGACCTACTCGACCAGGATATGCGCCTCGCGCGCGGCCTCGACAAAAGCCTCCCTGGCGACGTCGGGCGGCACGTCGCCGCTCGTTGCGCGGCGGCAGGCGCGCAGCGCGGACTGGTGTTTCAGGCTGCCGGCATCGCGCCAATGTGTCGTCAGCAACTCGATGGCCTGTTGTGTGTTGGACAGGTTGCGGGTGGCTCCGGTAACGCCGACCGAAACCACGACGGGCTTGGAGAACCACGCGGTTTGCATTGGAACCTGGACCCTGTTGCAGGTATGGAACGTGTTTGGCCGCGCGAGGTTTCGTTGCCGCCGATCACTGTAGCGTGAACTCTCCGGCATCTCCCGGCGAAACGATGCCTAGAGGATGTTGGTCGTCACCTCGACGACAATCGCGGCGCCTTCCAGTCCGCCGTTGGGAACATGCACGACGCGCGAGACCCTGAGATCCTGTGGGCTTCCGTCGACCGGCAGGGAAACGCTCTCGCCAATCCGCGGCACAGCCTGGAAAATGGCGTTGGTGGCGTCAGGCCGGTTGTCGATGGATATGCGGCAGTTGACGGTCATGGAAATGTCTCCTTTGTCTGGCCATGCCGGTCGTTAACGCCGGGTCCCTGAAATGGTTTCAGGAGGGCCGGGTCAAAACCGAGAGCCCGCCGATGTCTACCCGTTCGCCAACTGGCGACGTTGGTCGCGGCCCGGCGGCTTCGGCATCCGGACTTGTCGTTGCTGGCGGGCTTCTAGTTGCGGGCTCTCGGCACGAAATAGTTGGTGGTGACCGCATCGCTGCCGGTTCCCCGCGTGACTTGAACCGCGGCATAGCCTTCCGGAGGAATCGAGCCAGTCGCCGTCTGGTCGACCTGCTTGCATCGGCCGACCATTTCGCCGTTCGGCCACGGTGCCAGTCTGGCTTCAAGTGCCGCTTGGCATTCCTCCATCGATGAATAGACGACCGGGCGCGACTCCGTAGGCCTGCAGAGCGATGCGCTGCATGAAAGCATCACCATCACTGCCACGGTTCCCGGATCCATGGAATTCTCCTGTTGGCCGACAACGCGCAACAGGCCGCGAGGTTTCATGCGGGCCCAGCGCGCCGCGATTGCTAGAGTCAAGCACGAGGTCTGATAGTGCACTCACGTTTTACAACGGCCCAGCGCCTCGGTCGCCGGGCCTTCGGGTAGAGGAAATGCTGGGAACGTTAAAGGCCGAACGAGGGTATCGTCCAAGCGTTTTCGTACCCAAGGTGCGGCTTGGCATTCGCTGCGTCAGTCTGGGTTGCTGTGGCGGTTCCCGTTGCACTGCAGTCCAATTTTGCCGCCACTGCCGCCTTGATCGACAGACAAGCACATGCCTTGGCAGCAGTGACTGTTGCCTTTTTCCCATGCGCCGCAGCGACACTCGACCCGGCGAGGACAAGCGCCAGGCAAACGAAGGCGATCTTCATGAGGATCTCCTATTTTAGAGTTGGCTAATTTAAAGTTAACGTAACGTTAACTGGCCGTCAATCGCGAGCGGGGTCCTGGGCTGAAGCCACCTTCCTCCTGCCCGGAAGGATCACGGCCGTTCTTTACCTGTCCCGGATTGTGTCCAAATTGATGCGAGAGGATCGGGAGCGGCATGACCTTCGGCGCCGCACGCTCGCGTGCTCCGGCACGCGGTGATCAGCACCTCTATACGATGGCTTCTTCCCAAGCCCTCCACTCCCCGAAGCAGAGAATGCTTCCGTTGCGGGAGAGAGACTAGACAATCATTAGCAAGTGCTAAAGAGCGACTGGAAGACGTGCCTCGGCTGAATTACGACTTGGCCATGAGCTTTTTAACAACTTCAGTAACGGTTGATTCAACCATTACTGGTATTTATTCCAGCGTGTGGTGGCGGCTCCGACAAAAGCGGGCGGGGCTAGTTGCCGAAGCCGCCTGCGCAGTCCGGTGGGATCTGACCGCGCTGTCTCAGAATAGGACAGCGCGGTCAACGATCCGTTAATCGGGCGTCAGCCGCCACTTGTAAGCTTTCCCACCCATGGTGATGATCGCCTCCCCCGGTGGATCGGCCTTTGGCCGTGATAGCTCGGGCGGGCTCCGGTAGAGCTTGAGCATAGCGTCCTAAATTCGGGAGCCGCGTGGAACATTGTTGCGTACGGTGTCCGGCGAACTGCGCGCAGCTTGCGGAAGCTTTAGCCCTCGATCTCAGTCTTGAATGCTCGCACGCCGGCGTGGCAAAGCGCATGCCGGCTCGGCATCCAAGAAGGAGAGTTGCCTGGGAGGACGCCGAGCCTAACCGACGAGATTAGCGGGGGGCCGCGTCGTCTCGCCGGCTAAGAGTTTATGCGCTCTTTAAGGCAACTCGCACAAAGCATCCGAACGAACTAAGGGGTCAGCCGATCGGTGGTGCATCATCGACCGCTGTTCTGGCGCGGCTGGTTCCTTAGAGGGGTGCTTCCTGCAATAGATGCGAAGCATCCGAATGAAACGAGACATCCTTGCGCTTCGAAGGGCGTAGGACCGCCGGGCGGCAGGAGACCGCTCTCCGGCAGGGTTTGCCAGCCCCTGTTAATAGTTCTTCATCGCTCGGTGCGGGATGCCGGCTTCCTCGAACTCGTCGCCACATGCGACGAAGCCCAGCTTTTCGTAAAGCGCGGTCTTGTCGGTCTGGGACGTGAGGTAGAAGCGGTTCTCGCCACGTGACCGCGCTATCTGCATCCCCGCCTGCATCATCCGCATGGCGATGCCATTGCCCCTTGCCTGGCGTAGCACGGCGACGCGGCCGAACTTGGCATGTTCGGTCAGAAAGACAATCCGCAGCGTGCCGACGACATCGCCTCCGTCGATGGCGACGACGTGAGTGGCCTCCGCGTCATAGGCATCCCGTTCCACCGTCTCGGGCACGTTCTGCTCGACAATGAACACTTTGCGCCGGACTTCCAGGGCGAGGGCTCCCAGGTCAGAGGCAATGGAAACGGGTAGAATTGTTAGATTGGCCATAACCGTTGTTCCCATGGCTTACCAATAAGTGGCGCCTTATGTCCTCTGCGTTTCAGTAAGAAATGTGGCGACCCGGCGCCAAGTAAATTGTTGGTTCCCGCTCATGGGCTCGAACCACGATTCACGCCTTCAAAGGGCGCTGTCCTACCATTAGACGAAGCGGGAAAGGCTGGACGTTATGGCGCCCAGGCAGCTTGCGGTCAATTCGGGAAATTATTGACCGGCTCTTCGCAACGATAGACCGGGCAGTGGCCATCGCGGGACGGCACATAGGCCGACATCGGCACTTCAGGCCAGTCGCACTCATTGCCGAACTGCCTGACATAGCGGTCATAGGTGTTGCGGCCGGTGGTCAGCACCACGGCGCGATGGCTCTGGATCATGGCCCGGATCTCGCCGCAGCCCATGGAGCGGCTGTCGGGGCGGGCATCGACCAGACCGGTCGTCGCGAGCACGGCGCCGATGGCCGTCAACAGGGTCAGAACGCGAGCGGACATGACGGTTCTCTTTGGTTTGACAAAATTGGCGACCGGTCCGGATTCGCACTGGAACGGCCGCTTGCATTGTCGCACACAACCCCTTTCGTGTCCGTTGGTTCCGCGACAGGCTGTGCGGCGCGCGCGTTCGGGCGCGGCGCGGGCCCCCGCGCAACCAAATCAGGCGTTGCGCATTGCTGGGCATGGACGGCAGGAAGCCCTACGAAACACCGCAATGGCGGCCCGGAAACGAGGGCCGTCCGGCGATGTGCTGTTCCTTCTGCGGCGGCCGCGACCATGGTTTCGAGGAGTGTCCGCGCATGCCCGATCCTCTCCGGCCCGATAGACCCGAAGACGACGATACGTCGGAGGAATCGGCCGGCTGATCCGAGGCGCCCCTGGCGGGTGGCTAACCGGCGCCAGCCGCGCCGAAGAAATCGATCAGCGCGCCAGCCGTTTGCCCGGGCGCTTCCTCGGGGAAGAAATGTCCGCCTGACATCGCGCGGCCCCGCACGTCATCGGCCCAGTTCCGCCATAGCGCTAGCGGCCCGCCTTCGCCGGCATACCATTCGGCGAGCGCGCCTTGCCCGCTCCACAATGCCAGCAACGGGCAGGCGATGCGCCGGCCGGCGGCTTTGTCCGCCCGGTCGTGGTCGCGGTCGAGCGTTGCCGCCGCCCGGTATTCCTCGCAGATCGCGTGGATGTGGGCGGGTTCGCGCAAGGCATCGACATAGGCCTGGCGGATGCCGGCTGGAAAGACATCGGGCGGCGAACCCCAGCCGCCCAGCGCATTGTCAACGATGGCGTCGGCGGTGCCCGCCAGGATCTTTTCCGGCAAGGGTTCGGGCTGCGCCAGCAAGGACCACGGCCAGTAGCCGAGGGCCAGCCGGGCATCGGCCCTGTCCCAGGCGTCGGCCGTGGGCACGATGTCGAGCACGGCGAGTTTTTCGACGCGGTCGGGATGGTCGAGCGCCAGACGGTAGGCGACACGCCCGCCGCGGTCATGGCCCGCGACCATGAAAGAGGTAAAGCCGAGTTTGGCCATCATCGCCACCATGTCCGATGCCATGGCCCGCTTGGCATAGGGCGCATGATCGGCGGTCGACGGCGGGCAGGCGCTGCGGCCATAGCCGCGCAGGTCGGCGCATATGACGGTGAAATGCTCGGCAAGCACCGGCGCAATATCGCGCCACATCAGATGGGTTTGCGGAAAGCCGTGCAGCAAAAGCACCGCCGGCCCGGCGCCGGCGCGGCGCACGAAAATGCCGGCGTCCCCGATGTCGACGTCCATGGCTTGGAAGTGCTCGAACATAGCTGGCCTCCGGCACAGGCAACGACTGGAGGACGGGGTTGGTTGCAGCGCCTTTCGCGCAAGCACCGGCTCTTTGCGCCGCGACAAGTGGTCCCGGGCAAAGCCGGGCGCCACGCTGATCGAGCTGATCGTGCTGGTGCTTGCGCACCGGCTCGAACCCAAGGCTGGCCTTGCGAAAGAGGCCGACAAGAAAGCCGCTCCGGCTCCAACGGGCCGGTTCCGCGAATAAACCTTTTTTCCAACCCTTGGGGCCAACGCTGTGGGCCAACCCTTGGGGCCAACCTTTTGGGCCGACGGGCGTTGTCTCCATGAAGGGAAGGCCGCCGCGGGCGGCCATTCAACGAAGGAGGCCGAGATGAAACCTCTCGCCATTGCGTCATGCGCCGCGATGCTGGCCCTGGCGGTGCCGGCAGCGGCACAGGCGGATCAACAGATACCGAACCAGCAAACCGACAAATGCCGGGCGCAAACGGACCAGGGCGGCAAGCAGCAGCCCGGCGGCGGCGACCTCAGCGAAAAGCTCAACGATTGCGGCGGCGTGCTGAAGCCGCCGCCCACCGGCGACCAGGGCATGGCCGCGCCGGCGCCCGACGAAGGCAAGACGCCGATAATCAAGCCGGGCGAAGTGCCGCCCCAGCCGCCGAAGCAGTAGAACTGGTCAGGCGACATCATCATCGAGGCAGCGGAACCTCGCAGATCGCCACTGGTTCCAGACAATGGAGGCGGGTTCGCCTGCTTTTTTGGACTTTTCTTGACTTACCTGACCAGAAGGCCGGCGTGATCGCACAGCGCGGTGAAGGCCTCCTGCGCCTGTGCCACGCCTTCATTGTTTTGCAGCGCCGACTCGATCTTTTCGCGCGCGGCTTGGTAGAAAGGGCCGCGCTTGGCTTGTGGCCAGTCGATCAGGATTTCACTGGCGTCCTGGAGCGTGGCCACGTCACGGATCGTGTCCGACCCATGCGGCTTGACCCGCAGCGGTGTCGACAGCATCAAATACGCCATTTTTATTCCCGCTATTGGAGGATGCGCGCTTCGCGCGCGGCGTCGATCATCGCCCGCATCGCTTTTTCCGGCGGCGCCCAGCCATCCAGGGCATCGCGGCAGCTGCGCAGTGCCGCCCGGTAGCGCCGGCCTTGGCCGGCCGGCCAATCGCCAAGGCACTCCAGCCCTTCCCAGGCGCTGCGCACCACGCGCTCCCGCTCAGGGGCGAATTTGAGGCGGATCGGTCGGGGAAACATCTTGTCGTTCAACGGTCGTCTCCATGAATGGTGCATGTGAGCAGAAGCCGACATGCACCGAGGAAGCGGCGGATAACGTGACCGACAGGGGAGGGTTCCGGGCCCGACGATCAATTTTCAATCTTGCTTTCAGTCGCGCGCGACGGCGTCCGACAATGGCCTGGGCGCGGGCAGATCCGCGCCCAGCGCCCGCGGCCGGTCATGCTCGAACTGCTCGGCGCCGGGCAAGGCATGCAGCCAGGTTTCGCGCCGGCCGGTCCACAATTCATATTGCGGTGCCAGGTCCGTGGGTGCGATGTCGAGGCTGCCGAGCATCACCTCGGCCTCGTTGTCGTCGACCCAGGCGACGCGGCTGCCGCAGGTCGGGCAAAAGCTGCGTGTGCCGTAGCTGGCCACTTGGCCCGATGTCTCGAAAGCATCGCGCGGCCAGATGGCAAAGGCCGAATAGATCGAACCGCCCGCCTTGCGGCAGTCCTTGCAGTGGCAAAGGCCGACCCGCGACGGCTGGCCGGTGACGACGAACTGCACGCCGCCGCACAGGCAGCTGCCGGTCCTGCGGGTTATCTCGGACATGGTTGCGGCCCCTCCCTTTTTCGCCAGTCTGGTTTCGTCAGTTTGGCATACCGCGGGCCGGGCGGGACAGATGCTCGTCTGCCATTTCGTTGGCCAGGATGAGAAACCGGGAAAAAGACATCCTGTTCACCGTACCGCCGGGCCCGGTTGACGCGGCCCGCAGCATCCTCCAACGCGACGCAGGCGAAATGGTTGCCGCCTCGCGCCTTCTTCTATCCTCGCGCCGCCATGTGGTTGTCGAGCTTCTTGCGCGAGGGGCCGTAGCGCTTGATGATGGTCTGCGCCTCGCTCTGTGGAATGCCGTATTTGCGCGCGAAGGCGGCGACCTCATAAGTGTCCTCGCTCGAGACCAGCTTGCGGTCCTGTTTGGTCTTCGATTTGTCGTCGGGCATGGCGGGCCTCACTTTCTGTAAGCCGCATGGTCGCGCGGACGTCTAGATGTCGCGGTCAGACATAACACGGATCGGCCATGCTGGTTCCATGGCGGATGGCGGTGACCGGCGGGCACTTACCGCCGGCCCCGGTTCAGGCCGATGGAGCGGCCGGGGCCGGCGCCACGGCTGTCGGGCGCCCCGCATTCGGCGCAGGGCGCGCTGGCGCCGGGGCAGCCGCGGGAATGCGTGCCGGCGGGACAGCAAAGGCCGTTTGAACTCGCCCAACGCGGGCACTGGAAAACCTGTCCGGTGCCGCCGCAGCCATCGCACTCCAGGACCGGCGACCGGACCAGATAGGACTTCGTCCCCAACCTGACGTTTGCGCCCAAAACTCGACCCACCCAAGATTACTGCACGGAACACGCCATGCATTAGCCATAGCTAACATATCATGTTGCCGGTTACGGACAAGTTTCAGGATCGTTAATTGTTCGTGAACGCCTGGCGCGTGTCGCGGCGGCCGGCAATCGGCGCCTTGGGCCTGCTTGCTTCCCCTTCGAGGGGTGCCGTACATCAGCCGTCAAACCGAAGTCGGAGAGAAAAATCGCTGGCTGATGTCGGATCCGCGCGCGGCGGTGCGTCCTTGGGGCTGATGAAACTGGAGGAATACAACCATGCCGTCGCAAATCACACAATCGCCGTGGCAGACCGCGGCCCTTCTCGTCGCCCGCCTGATCTTCGCGGCCGTCTTCCTGATGGCGGTGACCTTCAAGTTCATGGGCATGGAGGCCACGGCGGGCTATATCGCGGCCGCCGGTTTCCCGTTCCCGCTCTTCCTCGCATGGTGCGCGGCGATCCTGGAGGTTGCGCTGGTGCTGTGTTTCCTCAGCGGTGCCTTCTTCACCCAGGCCGCGCTGGTCGCCGCCGCCTATGTGCTGTTCCTGGCCTTGGCCTTCCACGGACCCAGCCACTGGGCCGGCAACCAGGCCGAATTCGGCTTCTTCGTCGACCATTTTTCGTTCCTGGCCGGACTGCTTTTCGCGGCGGTCCATGGACCGGGAAGAATCCTGGCGCTGAACCTGGGATGGCCGGGCAGGGCCTAGCGGCCCGCCCGGGGCAGGGGATGACGCCCGCCCGGGGCAGGGCATGACGCCCGCCCGGGGCAGGGCATGACGCCCGCCCGGGGCAGGGCATGACGCCCGCCCGGGGCAGGGCCTAGCGGCCCGCCCGGGGCAGGGCATGACGCCCGCCCGGGGCAGGGCCTAGCGGCCCGCCCGGGGCAGGGCCTAGGGGCCCGCCCGGGGCAGGGCGTAGGACCCGACCGGGGCGCGAGGAGCCCTCACATCTGGTCGTTATAAGGCTCCTTCATCTGGCCGACCATGCGGGCCAGCTTCGAAAAGGACGGCATGTCCGCCTCCGGCTGGCACTGGTTGGCAAGTTCCAGCAGCCGGATCGGGAAGTTGACGGCGTCGCGGCTCGACGCCGACATGCCTCCTGACCGCTCCTCGCCGGTTTCCGAGGCCTCGGCCTTGCGTAGCGCGATGTCGATCTCCTCCGATGTGAGCACCCCCTTTTTGACGAGGACGTGGTTGATCGAGGCGACGGCCATCAGCAGGCCCTCGAGTTGCAGATTGGCGACGTTCATGGCGATTGCTCCAGTGGCTGGGTTCCAAACGCGCGAGCGGCATTTCCGATCCGACGTGGAGAAGCGCCGCGGCCTTTTGGCGACATGCGTCTACTCCTCCGTCAGGCGCTCGCCATATTCGCGCCACAGCGCCCTGACCTCCAGGCTGCCGAGGCGCGGGATCGAAGGGTCGCCGCAGTCTATGGCGACGGTGCCGATGTCGTAGTTGGGGTAAGCGCCGGCGACGAAGCGGATCGCTTCGCCAAGCGAGTGCACCCGGATGATCGGATCGGCCTGGCCCTGGCCAGTGCTGCGCACACCGGAAACCGTGGCCGGAGCGTGCCGCATCCTGAAGACGGATGCCATGGCTGGTCTGTCCATCGTCCTCTCCACAAGGCCGTGCGACGGGAATCATTCCATGAGCTGCCGCTGATGATTTCACAGGAGCCGGCTGATGAAAAGCCGGATGAATGTCTGGGCTGGCGTCATGCTCTCTCGGTCAAATGTGAATTTTTTCCTAGAAGCCGTTGACCGGGTGAGGGCAGCCATGCTATAAATTTGTCCATGGTGCTGATTTGCGCCAACGACCCGCCGCCAAGGCGGGTTTTGTGTTTCTGCCGCCATGCCTAGGGACGCTACTGCGGTTGCAAATTTGGATGCTGGCGGGACAGCGCCCCCTCTGGCCTGCCGGCCATCTCCCCCTCTTGGGGGGAGATCAGATACAATCGCGACCTTCGCCAACCGCCTGCGCTCCAAGACTGGGCGAGGCGTCCAACCTGCCAATCTCCCCCTAAGACGGGGAGATGTCCGGCAGGACAGAGGGGGGTGCCGTAGAGCGCTACCTCCGCGAGATGCGAGAAATCCCATGACACGTTACGCCACCATCATCACCGGCGACGACGGCCTTGAGGTCGTCAGCGCCATCGGCCAATTCGAGGGCGCGGCGCCTCGGGCGCGCCTCGGCCGTGTCGAGGCGGTTGCGCCCGACGTGCTGATCGGCATGGTGCGGGAGGCGGCGGGCGGTTTCTGTTTTCCGCAAGCAGGCACAGACAGCCGCGCTGTCGGTCTTGTCATGGCCAGACTCAAGGCGCGAGCCAATGCTGCAAAACCTGCAAGCGCGGCAAAACCGGCCAGCACGGCAAGGCAGAAGGGTGCCAAGCGGGCCAGGAAGAAATCCGCCCGCTCGAAAAAGCCGGCCAGGCGGGCCAAGCAGGCGCTGCCGGAGGCTGCCGCCGGTGATACCAATGCCGTGGCGCAGATCCATGACTGACGAAACCGGGCCGTCGCGCGCAAAGGCAAGGTCGGCAAAGCGCAAGCCCGCCGCCAGCCCGGCAGCCGCGAAGACGCCCCGCCCGAAGCGGACGAAGAAGTCACTGGGCGCCGATTTTCTCGCCGCCGTGCGGGCCGATTTTCGCATCCATGGCGCCGGTGTCCTGGCCGAGGTGCGAGCCGACAAGCCGGACCAGTATCTCAAGATCGTGCTTTCGGTACTGCCCAAGGACATCGATGTCGCCATCAACCAACTGGACACGCTCTCGGATATATTGTTCGAGGTGATCGTGCGGAAGTTCAGGCCAGCGGGGGAGGAATGACCCGGGCCTCTTCCGCGGCTCGATCGAGCCAAAGCCCGCCTTGGCTCGCGCCAAGGCGGGCTTTTTGCGTTTGTGGCTCCTGCCCAAGGCGCGTTTGAATGGATCGAGGCGACGCGCGCTCAGGTCTTCATCTTCATGCCTGCCGTTCTCCCGGTGCCCGGCGGGCTTGGGGACGTGCCTTAGGCCAGGATGTTGACCGCGCGGGCCGCGACAAGCGCGATCGTCAGCAGCGAGATCATCGCCTCGGCCATCATCAGCAGCTTGGCGCGTTGGGAGAGCGGCAATGTGTCGGTTGGCGAAAACGCCGTCGCATTGGTGAAGGCGAGGAAGAAATAGTCGACGAAGCCCGGCAGCCAGTCGCGGATCTCGCGGTCGCTCAGGGTCATTTGCGGAAATAGGAAATCGGCATGGGCGCGTGTGACGAGGCCGCAGGTCGGCGGCCCGCCCCGGTCGGTGCTCCAGAACCACAAGGCAAAGACGATAACGTTGGTGACCCAGATGTTGAGCGCGTCGACCAGCAGCGTTTGGCCGCTGGAGCCGGCATGGCCGGCCAGCAAGGCACGCACCAGAAGCGCCAGAGAGCCGCAATTCATGACGCTGACGAGGCCGGTCATCACCAGGGCCGTCCTGCGGATCATGACGCGAAACCGGCCAACCAGATACCAGTGCTCCTCCTCGACCGCTTTCTGGGTGGCGACCTGCGTCCAGGCGGTGGCTACGGACAGGGGTACGAGCAGGGCGGCCTCCAGCGCCGGCGCCAGCCAGCGGGGGCCGAACGAAAGATCGTTGATGACCAGAAGCTGCAGGCAGATGATGACAAGGACCGCCGCGCGCGCCAGCCAGAAGTCGAGCGCGCGGTGGTGGATGACGGCATGCTGGTGACGCATCGAGTATCCGGGATGTTCAAGTGGGATCAGTGTGCGGGCTGTTCTGCCCGGCGACGGCAGTAAGAGACCGTAGATCCCGCTCAATCTTGGTCTTGCAATGACCTGAAAGCATACTTTTTTGTGAGCTTTGATGTTGGGGCTGTTCGGCAAACCAGGCGATGTGGTCTAAGCGCCGCATGGCGGGAATTGACGACTCCATCGATCGTTGGATGCCAGCAGGGCTGCCTGCCGCGGGGCTGGACTCAGCGTCGGTCTGGTCCGTCCTGCTTCGGCACCCCTGGGGTTTGCTGGCGCTTTTGTGCCTGGCGCAGACCCTGTGCTGGACGGTGGTGCCAACACTCATCAATCCCGCTCCGCCCGGTGATGTCGTGGAAGGCTTCATGTGGGGCCGCGAATGGGTGCTTTTAACCTACAAGCATCCGCAACTGCCCGGCTGGCTGCTCGAGACCAGCCATCTTCTGACCGGATCGTTCCGCTGGCCGCAATATCTGCTCGCTCAGCTGACGATCTCGGCCACCTTCGTCCTGGTCTATCTGCTGGCCCGCGACATGCTCGGACAACGCCGCGCGCTGGCTGCCGTGCTTTTGATGCCATCGATATATTTCTTCGGCTGGCCGACGCCGCAATTCAATCACGACTATGCGCAGATGCCGTTCTGGGCCGCGATCTGCTGGCTGTTGTGGCGCGCCGGCCGCGCCGGCGGGCCAGGCTGGTGGCTGGCGCTCGGACTGGTGTCCGGCGTCGGGCTCTACGCCAAGTTCTCTACCGGACTGCTGCTTGCCTTCGGCGGCCTCTGGCTGCTGTACGAGCCGCGCGCGCGCAGCCGGCTGGCGACACCCTGGCCATGGCTTGGCCTGGCCGTTTTTCTCGCGGTCGCCGCGCCGCTGGCCGTCGCACTTTACCGCATGGATTTCCTGCCGCTGACCTATTTCGCCGGCCGCGACGCTTGGGTGACCGAACACCGTGCGCGCCTCTACTATATCGGCGTCCAGATCGCCGGGTTTTCCGGCTTTCTCCTGGTGTTGGCGCTATCAGGGCTCTTGCGGCGCTCACCAGCCCCGCAAGAGCCGGTCGAGCGCGGCACCCTCGTCTATCTCATATGGATGGGGCTTGGGCCCGCGGCGCTAGTCATGGTCGCCTCGCTGTTCACCGGCACCGGCGAGGCCTGGAGCGCGCCGATGTACAATCTTGTCGGTGTGGTCGCGCTGGCCTTTCTCGGTCACCGGCTCGCCGCCGTCGAGATGCGAAAGCTAGCGATCTGCGCCTTCATCTGCATCGTCACCATGTCGGGCGCATATGCGGCAATCCGCTGGACGGACTGCAATGTGCGCGGGCGCATGGACGCCGTCTGCTGGCCGGCGCAGCCGATCTCGGACGAGGCCGAGGCAATCTGGCACGCGGCGGCGCCCGGCCAGCTCGACATCGTCGGTGGCGACACCAATCTTGCTATGCTGGCGGGCCTCAATGCCGATGACAAGCCGTCGATCTTCACCGACCTCGATATGCGGTTCGCACCCTGGATCACGAGGCAGCGGTTGCGCGACCATGGCATGCTGATGATTTGGCGGGGTCATGGCGTGCCGCCACAGTTGCGGGCATGGTTGGACAACATCCCGGTCAAGACGGTTCTTTTCAACTGGTCGCGCGAGGCGCCGCCGGTAGCGATCAGTTTTGCCGCCATTCCGCCTGGTACGCGATATCTGCCGGTTGCCGCCAGCAGCCGGACCCGGCATCCGCGCGTCTAAGGCGGGCAGTGTCATGCGCCGGTTCGTTAGGGGGCGCCTTCCACCGGTATGACCGAATGGCCGCTCGTCTGACTGGACGAACCGGGCGACAATGCCCATTTATGGGGATATCCATATTTGTTGTCGCGCAATTCCCCGGGGAAAGCCGCTACACTTTTCCTGGGATTGCCTTGAGGAGACGTTACATGGCGACTTCGAGCGAACGTGCAGTGCTTGCCGGTGGCTGCTTCTGGGGCATGCAGGATCTGATCCGGCGCTTCCCGGGCGTCCTCGCCACCCGTGTCGGCTACAGCGGCGGCGACGTGCCGAACGCCACCTATCGCAATCATGGCACGCATGCCGAAGCCATCGAGATCACCTTCGATCCGGCGAAAATCAGCTTCCGCCAGCTTCTGGAATTCTTCTTCCAGATCCACGATCCGACGACGCGCAACCGCCAGGGCAACGATGTCGGCATGAGCTATCGCTCGGCAATCTACTACACCAGCGAGGAGCAGAAGCGTGTGGCGGAGGACGCCATCGCCGATGTCGATGCCTCCGGCCTGTGGCCCGGCAAGGTTGTCACCGAGCTCGCGCCGGTCGGTGCGTTCTGGGAGGCCGAGCCCGAGCACCAGGATTATCTGGAGAAATATCCCAACGGCTACACCTGCCATTTCATCAGGCCAGGCTGGAAACTGCCGGTTCGCGAAAAGGCAGTTTCATAAGTTTTTTTGGCGGCGGGCAGAATTTCTATAAATTCAACGCCAGAGCGGTTCACGGGCTTCGCGGAAGCAACTGACCGCTCTATCTCTTTGTTTTGACGCAAGTCCGGCCAGAAACCGCTTCACACTTTTCCTGCGATTGCGTCTGGTGAACAACCCCTCGGCATTGCGAAGGTTCCAGACAAATTTCCGAGCCGGGGCACCCGGTTGCGTCTGCGCTGGCGCAATGCTTTTGGTGCAGCTTGCTGAAAAAACAGCTTCCCCAACCGATCGAATGGTGCTTTAACGCCGCCATCCACAGGGGTGCTCCGTACGGTCGGGGCTGAGACGGGGGCGGCAAGCCCACAGACCCTAGAAGCTGATCTGGGTAATACCAGCGGAGCGAGGCGGGCGATGTTTTCAGGCGCACAGGTTTCCCTATATCCAATGGCCGACGATTTTGTCGGCGTCATCCTGGGCGCGCTCGGCGCGCTCGATCCGTACCGCGACAAGCTCAGGATCGAGACCGACGACATCTCGACCCTGCTGGTCGGGCCCCCCGAGGTGTTGTTCCCGGCGCTGCGCGACCTTTTCGTGGCTGCGTCCGGCAGCGGCAAGCATTGCGTGCTGTCGGCCACCATTTCGCGTGGCTGTCCAGGGGAGCCGGACGATCCAATCTGCCGCTCCAACACGTTCGGCGGACCCGCCGGGCCACTCGGACCACGCAAGCAAGCGGCCATCACCGCCGTGCGCTGCGCGCCCGCCACTGGCCAGCCAGCGGCGGCGCAGTTCTCGCTCTATGTGATGGGCACGGACGACCACATGGACGAGATCCATGGCTGCATCGATTTCCTGAAGCAGTCCGGCGTCTACGATCGCTCCAAGAATTTCTGCACCAAGCTGCGCGGCGATGCCGGCGCGATCTTCTCGGCGCTCGATGAAGCGTTCTGCCGCTTCGGGCCAGGCGCCGGCCACGTAACCCTCGACGTCACGGTTTCGGCCAACAGTCCCACTGCCGTCTGAACCGCTCGCGCCGAAGCGCGCGCGCCGTCAAGGTTATCCTCTCGTGGTTTCATCGTCATTCAACCCGCGTCAACTCGTGGGCTTCTTCGCCCAGGCAGCGCCGGCCGTGATAACGATCGGTCTGGTGCTCGTGGCCTGGGAACTCTACGCAAACCATTCCGGCATCAAGCCGACGGTTCTGCCGGCGCCCTCGCGCGTCTTCGAACAGGCGATGCTCAATCGTGACGCGCTGCTCGACAATGCCATTCCCACCATGCGCGCCACGCTGATCGGTTTTGCCTGTTCGCTCAGCGCCGCCTTCGCGCTGTCGATGCTGGTCGACTTCTTCCAGCCTTTGCGGCGCGCGCTGTTTCCCGTGTTTATCGTCAGCCAGACTTTGCCGCTGGTCGCCATTGCGCCATTGGTGGTGCTTTGGTTCGGTTTCGGGCTGACGCCCAAGATCATGCTGGTGGCGCTGGTCACCTTCTTCCCGATGCTGGTGGCCCTCGTACAGGGCTACGAGGCGACCGAGGTTGAGATTGGCCAGATGCTGCGCGCCATGGGAGCAGGGCGCTGGCGGGTCTTCATGCTGGCACGGTTGCCTTCGGCGCTGCCGTATTTCTTCGCGGGCCTCAGGATCTCCATCACCTACGCCGTCGTCGGCGCCATCTTCGCCGAATATGCGGGCGCGGCCAAAGGGCTGGGCATCTACATGCTCAACGCCAAGAACAATTTCCGTCCCGACCTGGTGCTCGCCGCCGTCGGCGTCAGCGCCGCGCTCACCCTCGTCCTGTTCGGGCTGACGGTGCTGCTGCAGCGTCTGGCCATGCCCTGGGAACAAGCCGCTGGCAGGCAAGCCGCCGGAAGAGGCCCGCAAGCATGAGCCGGCTCGAATTGCGGCATATGCGCAAGGTCTTTGGCGGGCTCGAAGTGCTCGCCGACATTTCACTGCGCGTGGATGCCGGCGAATTCGTCTCGATCCTTGGGCCTTCGGGTGCCGGCAAGTCGACGCTGTTCCAGCTTTTGACCGGCGCCGAGCATGGCGAGGGTGAGATGTTCTTCGACGGCGCGCCGCTCGACGATCACGGCAGGCATTTCGCCTTCATGCCGCAGCGCGACGCGCTGATGCCGTGGCGGCGCATCCTCGACAACACGACGCTGGGGCTCGAGGTGCAAGGCGTCAGCCGCAAGGCGGCACGGACGCGGGTCGCGCCGCTGTTTGCCGAGTTCGGGCTTGCCGGCTTCGAGCGGCATTTTCCAGCGCAGCTTTCGGGCGGCATGCGCCAGCGCGCGGCGCTGCTGCGCACTGTCGTGCAGGAACGCGACATGTTGCTGCTCGACGAGCCGTTCGGCGCGCTCGATGCACTGATCCGGGCGGCCATGCAGCGCTGGCTCGAACAGATGTGGCGGCATCATCGCTGGACGGCGATGCTGATCACCCATGATGTGCGCGAAGCCGTGTTCCTGTCCGACCGCATCTATGTGCTGTCGGCGCGGCCGGCCCATGTCGTGCGCGAAATCAAGGTGCCACTGCCGCGCCCGCGTGATCCGACCAGCACCGCCACACGGCAGGCCGGGGCACTCGAGGCCGAAATCCTCGATATTCTGCTCAACCTCCAGCCATCCAAAGGACATGACCATGACTGACTTGACGCGCAGGCAAGCTCTGCTGCTCACCCTTGCCGGCAGCGTACCGCTGATCACCGGATCGAGCCGCTCCTTCGCGGCAACGCGGAAGGTCACCGTCGCGCTCGACTGGACGGTCAACACCAACCACATCGGACTGTTCGTCGCCCGCGACAAGGGCTTTTATCCCGAGGCCGGCCTCGAGGTCGACATCCTGCCCTATAGCGATACCGGTGCCGGTACGCTTGTCGCCAACCGCGTCGCCGATTTCGGCATCAACGGCACCATCAGCCTGTTCACCCAGAGGACCGCTGGGGCCGACTTGAAGGGTGTCTATGCCGTCGTGCAGTCCGAGACAGGCCGGCTGGTGTTCAATGCGGCGCGCAGCGAGATCAAAAGTCCGAAGGATCTGGATGGCCTGACCTATGGCGGCTTCGGCAGTGCCTGGGAGAACGCACTGATTTCAACCATCATCCGGCATGATGGCGGCAAGGGCGATTTCGAGACGGTGACGCTCGGCACTTCCGCCTACGAGGCGCTGGCCAACGGCTCGGTCGACTTCACGCTTGAAGTGTCGACCTGGGAGGGCGTCGAAGCCGAACTCAAGGGCGTCAAGCAGCGCAGCTTCGTCTACGCCGACTATGGCGTCCCCGACGAGCACACGACGCTTATCTCTTCGAGCGAAGCCTATCTCCAGGCAAATCCCGAGCTGGCGTCATCCTTCATCCAGGCAACGCGGCGAGGTTATCAGTTCGCGGTCGATCATCCAGAGGAAGCCGCCACGCTGCTGATCGCCGCCAACAAGGATGCCCTGAGCAATCCGGCGCTGATCCACGCCTCGCTGAAGACACTGATCGAGGGGCACTATCTGCGCGGGCAAGACGGCACCATCGGCATCATGGATCCGGCCAAGATGGAAGCGATCGGCTCCTATCTCCTTGCTGCCGGCATCCTGCACGATGCCGATGGCAAGATCGTCGCGCAACGTCCCGATTTTGCGAAATATTTCAGCAATGTGTACCTCAGATAGGCATCAATGCGGAACCGCGAAAGGATCGTCCGATGCTGGACGCCGGGATGTCGCCAAGGTTGCGGCCCCGACAAACCCCGGGTGCGGCCCTCACCTTCGATCCGGTTTGATGCCGATCTGATCTTCTCGGTTAACGGCCCGGCAATGGTTGCGTGCGAGGGTCGCCCCGAGGGATCATCGGGATGCTTGCCTTGCTCATGTTAAAAAGCGACACACTTTCGCCTGCAGCAGATAACCGGTTTTTGTCCGCGGCGCGCAAGCGCGAGATTCTGCTCGACCTGCGCGAAGGTTTCTTTCGTGTCTGCGCCTTGGTGTGCGCGGGGCTGTTCGTCTATCGCGGCGTCTATCAGCTTATCGAGGATCCGACCCGGCTCAATGCCGCGCTGGTGGCGATTTCCGAGATACTCACCTTCACCTGGCTGCTTCTGTCGCGGCGTCCGGTGACGCGTGACTGGAATCCGCTGACGGTCATCGTTTCGGTGTCAGCCAGTTTTGGCGTTGCGTTGATCACCCTCCAACCAGGCATTGCACTCATCCCCCTTTATGTCGCCGCGCCGTTGCAGTTCATCGCACTGTTGTTCGTTATCTGGGGTAAGATCTCGCTGGGGCGCTCTTTTGCGATCCTGCCCGCCAATCGCGGTGTGATGACGGGCGGTGCCTATCGGCTGGTGCGGCATCCGATCTATGCCGGTTACCTCGCCGGCCATGTGCTCTACCTCCTGTCGGCCTTTTCCTTCCACAATCTCGCGGTCTATGCGGTAATTACCTATCTCCAGCTTTACCGCATCTTGCGCGAGGAGGCCTTGTTGGCCACCGTGGCGGAGTATCGCGCCTACATGGAACGCGTGCACTACAGGCTGTTCTATCGGCTATTCTGAGAGCAAGATCGCCAAGGCACTGTTGGCGAACTCATTTTTGGGCTGTTCAGGGGCGGGTCGCCTCAACATCGCCCAGTGAATCAAAGATTCCCGGCAAAAGCCAGGGTTGTCAGCAGTCCGAGCCCGCCGTCCAGGCGGGCTTTTCTGCGTTTCGGGGCTGAATGTTCCGCAGTTGCAATGGTCCGGCGGAACGCCAGCCCCCCTAAAACGTTCATACCTTGCAACATCCGAAATGGCGCGATGTTGAAACAGCGCGAAAGCGCGCATTCAGGAGCAGGGAAGGCCATGGGTCTAGGAACGATACTGATCATTATTCTAATCCTCGCGCTGCTCGGCGGCTTCAGCGGTCTCGGCGGTGGCCCGTTCTACGGAACCGGTTATTATGGTGGTGGCGGTCTCGGACTTGTGTTGCTCATCGTCATCATCCTTGTCGTTCTGGGACGCATTTAGCAGTTCGATCACGGCGGCAATCGCCACGTCGCCGGGCACCGGATTGTGATGCAAGCAAGCCGGCTTGTGATCCGGCATTCCGCGGGACTCGCATATGGTGATTGCGGTCCACACCCCCGTGGAAACAAGAGGAGAAGGTCCCACCCTTTCATCCTCCTCCAAGGCCCGCCCGGTGTCCCCGGAGCGGGCTTTCCTTTTTCATCAAAGCGATTGCCTCGAAGTGCTGGCTCGCCGCAGGGTGATACTGGGCCACTTGCGGTGAAGCGTCCGTCCGCGGCGATCGCTGACAGAGTTCACATAGCTGCGCGTGCTCTCGACGAGCCGCTCGGCGCGCTCGACAAGGCGTTGCGCTTCCATGCAGATCGAATTGAAGCGCATCCAGCGCGAGATCGGCATCACCACCATCTTCGTCACCCACGACCAGGAAGAAGCGCTGACAGGCTGGCGGAGGGGCAGGATGTGGTGCTGCGGTGGTCACCGGAGAGCACGGTGCTGATCGCGGCGGGGTAGTCAGGGCGTCTATAGCTGCGACGGTTGGCATTCCTTCGCGCCCCCCTCTGTCCTGCCGGACATCTCCCCCCACGAGGAGGCCTTTGCACGGGAGCCGATATTTGGCGCACGTGATGCATGGGCGTTTTTTGAAAGGCGATCGGGCCGCCTT
>NZ_VFUR01000015.1:0-149694 GCF_006441095.1 Mesorhizobium sp. B2-5-4
GCATTACACCATGACGGATGCCGACGGCGACACCTCGCCGGCGACGCTCACCATCACCATCGCCGGCGCCGACGACACCGCATCCGTGGTGACCAGCGCGGCCGGCCAGGGCGCCGACAACACCGTCTATGAATCCGGCCTCAACCCGAACGGCTCCAACGCCGCCGCCAACACCGAGACCGACACCGGATCCTTCACCATCTCGGCCACCGACGGCATCCACGACATCGTCATCGGCGGCACCGCCTTCTCGTTCGCACAGGTCCAGGGCTTCAACGGCACCCAGACCGTCAACACCGGCGAAGGCATCCTGACGCTCACCGGCTATACCGGCGACGCCCACTCGGGCACCGTCAACTACAGCTACACCCTGTCGGCGACCATCGACAACGACAGCAAGGTGCCGACCGGCAACGACAGCGTCAACGCCACCGGCTTCAACGACAGCGTCGCCCTGACCGTCAACGGTGTCGGCGGAACCACCGCCAGCGACAATCTCGTCGTCCATGTCGTCGACGACGTGCCGACGATGCTGTCTCCAGAGAGGGCAGTTCTCGTCAACATCGCTGGCAGCACCGCCACATTCGACCTGGATGCGGATGCCAATATTGACAACAATGTTGGCGCCGACCAGCTTGGCTCGATAAACTTTTCCAACATCACGAACGGCCAGTTGGCCACCGGCATCATAAATGGGGCTTCGGTCAATCTGACATCGGGAGGTCAGCCTATCCAGTTGTTCCTTGTCGATCACGACCTCAACCCCGCCACCCCGCTGCAACTGCAAGGGTGGACAGGTGGTCTGGGCACCGGAACCGAGATCTTCCAGATAACGCTGCAACCCGACGGAAGCCTGGCCTCCAGTGCCGACCATTACCAGGTTCAAGTGTTCGCCGCGATTGGTGCCACGCAACAGACGCACATCGACAATTTTTCGGCGCTTGGCTCGAACACGCAGCAATTCAAGGTGCTGGACGTGGCTGGCACCACTCAGGACGTGCTGTTCTCCGGCTACGAACGCCAAGCGAATGGTACAAGCAACGCCGCATCGGGATCGTCGGTCTCGGCAAGTACGACTGGTATCGGCGTCGCCAACAACTCGATGAATGACGGCGACAATTTGCGTATTGACTTTGTAAATAGTGCGACTGCCTCATCCGGCAACAACAATTCATATGGTTACACGACGCATTACAACGTCAACAGTTTCCAGTTCGCCATCGTCCAGGTGAACGGCAGTCCTCCCGCAGATTCCATCGAAACCTGGGTGCGTATCTACAATGCGGGCGATGACCCCAACACCGCGAACGACTCCGCAGCGCTAGCGAACGACCCGCAGCTCAACACCATCACCGATATTAAGGTGAACGGCGTGAGTCTGAACCTTGCTTTGCTGACGACCGACGGGCTTGGCGGATACCTGATCAAAGGTCTCGACCTCAATGACACCGTCCTCGTGACAGCGTCCGGGACCGGCTATGACAGGATTGAAATCGAGAATGCCCGTTCCATCAACGGCGTGAACCCCAGCCTCGATGGCGAGGCATTCGATATTGGTGCATTTGCATTCGTCAGCACCGTCACAAATGTCCCCTCAGTCGAACTCAACTTCAACCTCGCATTGACGGACGCAGATGGCGATACTTCCACCAGTCCTCTGGTCGTCGACCTGCTTTCGTCAGGCAGCGCGACCACGGATCATTCAAGTTCCGGCTCTTTGGTGAATGAGACAGCCGGCGCGGGCGTGGACAATATCATCGGCTCGAATTTTGGGGATTCGCTTACCGGGAATGGCTCGGCGAATGTTCTGGCCGGCCTGGACGGTAACGACACCCTGAACGGTGCGGGCGGCAACGATTTGCTGATCGGCGGCTCAGGTAACGACATTCTAAACGGTAGCGATGGCAACGACACCCTCGTCGGCGGCGCCGGCGCGGACACGATGACCGGCGGCATCGGCAACGACATCTTTGTGATCGGCGCAGGGGATTCTACCCCGGCCATCGGCGGATCGGGCAACGCCGGCACGATCTCCGGCTATGACATCATCACCGACTTCGTCGCCGGCACCGACAAGCTGACCCTGCCGGGTGGGCTGGTGGCTGCGACCGCAGGCAACGTCAATGGCGGGGATTCCGCATTGACGATCGGCGGCGACACGGTTCAGTCCCACTCGGTCACGAACGGCATGGCCAGTTTCTTCGGCACCGACAGCTTTACCACACCATTGGCAGTCACGTCCGCCGCCAGCCTGGCGGCGGCTGTCCAGTATCTTAACGCTACGGACATCGGCAATGCGGGGGCAACGCTCGCTTTCGCGGCGACGATCTCGGGGATAAACCACACCTTCGTCTACACTCAGACAACTGCCGATGCCGGCGGCGGAACGCTGGTCGACCTGCAGAACGTCACGGTTACGGACCTGAACACCCTCATTGGAGGATCGATCGACCCCATCATTCTCGATCTGAACCACAATGGCTTTGCCTTTTCGGATGTAAGCCACGGTGTTCAGTTCGACATGAATGGCGATGGCACCAAGGAACAGATCGCCTGGAATACATCCCATGATGGCATGTTGGCGGTCGACCTCAATCATGACGGCAAGATCGACGATGGCACGGAGCTGTTCACGCCGAACTTCAACGGCGGCCACTTCGCCAGCGGCGCGGCCGCTCTGGCATCGCTCGACAGCAACCACGATAGCGTGATCGACCACAACGACACGGCGTTCAGCAGCCTGCTGATCTGGAACGACGCCAATGCCGACGGCATCAGCGACGCCGGGGAATTGTCGCACCTTGCAGACAACGGTATTGTCTCCATCAGCACGGCAGCGCACCCTGCTGTCGGCGAAATCGACGGGCAGACCGTGACCGGCAACGGCACTTTCCAGATGGCCGACGGCACGAGCGGCAACTATGTCGAGGTGGAACTTGATACTTCACTGGTTGCCCCGGCGCAGCAGTCGATGGCCCTCGCCGGCACCTCAGGCGCCGACACGTTCAAGATCGACAATCTGAACATCAAGGATCTGATCGCCGACTACCATGGCGCCGAGGGCGACAAGATCGACCTGACGGCTCTGTTTGATAAGGCACCGGCCGGCAATATCGCCGACTACGTGCATTACAATAGCGCGACCAGCACGGTGAGCGTCGACACCAGCGGCTCAGGCAACGCGGCAAACTTCGTGGATGTGGCTGTACTGCAGAACGCGCCAGCAGCCGGCACCATCAACATCCTCTATGACGACACAACACACACGCAGCAGCATGTCACGATTTAGCGCTTCTGCGTGCTCGTGCTCCCATGCTATGCATTAGCGGGACATGAAATGGCAATTTGGAGAGGGGCTTACATGAGAATTCGTTCAAGGTTGCTGATTTCGGCCACGGCGCTGTTCCTGGCTGGATCGACCGGCTTTGCCGCCGACATCATCGAGGGACCCGTGGCCGACTATTGTCGCACCGTTGGAACGTCCAATCTCGTGCTGACCGACAACACGGTCGACCTCACGAAACAGGTCGTGAAGCTGATGGACGAGTCGGTCGCCGTCGCCAACAGCCCGGAATGGATCCATTCATCCCGGCCGGTCTTCGTCTGGGCATCGGAAGCCAAGGTCGCCTGCGGCATGGCTTACGGCTACCTGAAGACCAACTATAAGGACGAAGACACGCTCAACAAGTGCGAGTGTTTTCACGATCGCATGGTCGAGTACATGAACTGACCGCAGCGAGAGCGCGCCAGCGGGTCCGATGATTGGCGATCGCGCATCGCTCGCCGTGATCGCCGGGGCGATTGCGCTGACCGGTTGGCTGATGCCGGCGGCGCCAGCCAGGGAATTCGAGCCGTCTTCCGTCGACCAGGCAACATCGGCCATCGCAACGCGGCGGACGCACTGCAGCGCCGCATCCCAGTGGTCGCGCGAGACCTATAAGGCGTTCGCGACCTGTCAGGCATCGATCTACGGTCTTCAACCGGCACTGGCGCATGCCGTGATCGAGATCGAAAGCGGCTTCGATCCTGACGCACGCGGGGGTGCTGGAGAAATCGGACTGATGCAAGTCATGCCGGCGACCGCGCGCATGCTCGGCTTTCGCGGTTCGCTCGAGAATCTCAGCGCGCCCGCGACCAATATCGCGTTTGGCGTCGAGTATCTGGCGCTCGCGAACAAGCTCGCCGGCGGCGATCTGTGCACGACCGTGATGAAATATCGCGCTGGCCACAACGAGACCCGGTTCTCGGCACTTTCCGTTCGCTATTGCGAGCGTGCGAGAGCCATACTGGCAAGGGACGGCCTGGAGGTAGCCGGGCCGTTGCCTGTGGCGACATTCGGGTTTTCCGCCCTTTCGCAGGAAGACATGCCGACAGGGGCAAAGCGTGTCTGTGTGCGCAGGTTTTTCGTGCCCGGCCCACGCTACATGAGATGTGCCGACTATCGAACCGTGGAGCAGGCCAGACGCATCAAAGCGCTCAGGGCCGAGCTGTTCCGTGACTGAGCACTTCGGTCGAATGGAGCCGCCATGATATATCGTGCGGACGAGATCGGGAAAGACATGTCGCCATGCGCGGCAGACAGGGTGGGAGCAGAAAATGGAATTTGACCGGCCGGTCCACGGCCCGCGGACATGGGTGGTCGCTTCCATGCTGGCTATGTCGTTGCTCGGCTGCCAATCGAAAGGCGCGGTGTCCGACGCGCTCGATCCCGCCGCCATCCAGGCCCCCAATCAGCCGGCTGCTGTTGTTGTTGTGGCAAACGCAAGCCAGGCGACGCAGTCCCTCGGCACGGGACCAACCAAAGTCGCCATGCTGCTGCCGCTGTCCGCTTCCGGATCCGCGGGCGAAAACGGCAGAAAGATGCTCGACGCCGCCAAGCTCGCGATGACTGATCTCGGCAACCCGCTGCTGACGCTTACCATCGAGGACACAAGGGGAGACGCGACCTACTCCCAGCAACTGGCGGTTAAAGCCATTACTTCGGGAGCGAAAGTGGTCATCGGTCCGACCGAACTGGCGGCGGCGCAGCATGTCGCAAAACTGTCGGGCTCAAACCGGCCGGTGGTTCTGGCTCTTGCGGACAATTTTGCCGGTGGCCCGGGCGTCTATGCGGTATGCCTCAGCGAGGCGGACAGCGCGGCCGCGGGAGCTGGCGCGATCGCGGCCAAGGGCGGCAAGAAGTTCGTTCTGCTGGTGCCGGCGGGCGCGAGTGCCGACATCATGGAGAAGCGGGTCGCCAACAGCCTCAGCGTGTATGGAGCCGCCCTTGCAATCACCATACCCTATACGAGCGCCGACAGCGCGGCAAAGGCGGTGACGGACATGGGCTCGCTGGTGGACGTTCCCGATGCCGTGATCGTTGCCAGCGGCGACAGCAATCCGTCGCCAATCCTGATCGCCCTGAAGGCAAAGGGCATTCCTGGAAAATCGACCTCCGTGATTGGCACGAACCGCTGGCTGGAGCACCCGACCAGTCCACTTTTCGAAGGCGCCTATATCGCGACGCTCGATCAACACGAAACAGGTCCGATCTCGGATCGTTTCAAGGCAACCTTCAACTACCAGGCCGACGTCAATGTCGCTTATGCCTATGACATGGTTGCCCTGACCGCGGGGATCGCGAGCGCTGCCGGACCTAACGGTTTCAACAGGCAGGTTTTCGAGAACCGAGGTGGATTTCGCGGATCGACCGGCTTGTTCAGGTTCCGCGCGGATGGATCCAGCGAACGCTCGATGCCGTTTTACCGGATTGAAAAGGGCGCGCTCAAACCGGTTGCCAAATCGACGTCCAGCTTCTAGCGAATTGGGCGCGGCGGCCTGATGGCACAAGTCGGACGCCTTCGCATGATGATCACGGTCGCAAGCCTCGAGCTTCTCGTCGGCATCCTGCTTCTGATCAGGGCAGCGACCCTGTTCCCTGTCGAACGGACCGTCACCAACCCGGCCCCGGAAGCCAGCGATGAAGTCGCGCAGCACCCGGTTCGATCGATCGTCAATTCGGCCCGCAAGATTGCCGAGGATCTCATCGCACCGCCGCAGATCGAGGGGACCGACATGGAGCGGGTGGAACCTCGCTTGCCCCTTGGCGACCTCGGCCTCGCCCCACAACCCAAGCCATCGATGCCCAAGGATTGGCTGGAAACACCGCTGTACCGTCCGGTGGCCACGTCGTCGGCCGGTTTCGACTCCATGGGGCGGAAATTGTTCATCAGCGGAACCCAAAGCGTTGCGATCGACAGGGTCTGCCTGTTTCACGAGAGTGCCTGGCCTTGCGGGCAGCGGGCGCGCGTGGCTTTCAACAACTGGATGCGCGGGCGGGCGCTGAGCTGTTTCGTGCCTCCGACGGTCGACCGCTTCCCTGTCGCGGCGACATGCAGGCTGGGCAAACAGGATGTCGGCGCCTGGCTCGTATCGAATGGCTGGGCGCTGGCCTTGCCGAGCGGCATCTATGGCAAGGCCGAAGCAGCAGCCCGGACGGCGGAGATGGGAATCTTCGGCCCCCCGTAGGCGGCAGCAACCGGATTCGCCACAAAGGGCCGCATCGTCTGTTCAGAAAGTGGCGATACGTCTCAAATTGTATTGTTCTTCGAGACCGAAATCGTAACTTGCCGGTCTTATGCTTGGCGTTCGAACGGAGATCGACGATGAGCAACGCAGCAGCTAATGTCCCGGCCCATCACGAATGGAAGAATGTCGCCTGGTTGGCTTTCCTTGGAACCATCGGCAGCCTGTGCGTCTCCCTGATCCTGAATTATCTGCTGTTGTTCAGCGAGACGCTGACGCCTTTCGAGCGCGGCATGATCACCGCAACGCTTTTGCCTTTGGTGATCTGCCTGCCGCTTTTTGTGTTCATAGGCCTGAAACTGGCCGAGATCCGTCGCTATAGGCGGGAACTCAACAGGGCCGCTACCTTCGATACACTGACCGGTTGCCTGAACGGCAAGGTTTTCACGTCGCTGATCGAGAGACGGGCAATCAGGTCTTCGCCACCTGGCGAGCGATCGGGCGCCTTCCTAGTCGTTCATCCTGAACATCTGAACGCCATCAATCTGCGCTTCGGCCTGAGCTGGGGCGACGAAGCCTTGCGCCTCATAGCCTCGACCATCCGCTCTTGCGTGCGCTCGCAAGACGTCGTCGGCCGCATAGGCGCGTCCATGTTCGGCGTCTTCCTTCCTGGAACGAGCGAGGCCGAAGCCAGGACGGTTGGCGAGCGTATCCGCGCCAGTGTCTCGCAGGTCTATTTTGCCCCTCAAGGCGCCGAGGAGATCCTGGCCGTCACCGTCGGAGGCGTAGTTTTCGAGCAGGACCTGGACTTCGAGGACATGTTCCGGCCGGCGGAAGAGAGCCTGTCGGGCAAAGGCGGTTTTGCACTGTCGCGCATTCAACCCGCTTCAGCCTGACGCCCTCCAAGACTTGTTCGGTTTTGCCGCGACTTTTGCGATAATCGGGAAAGTCGATTCCAGAATGCGTGGCTTACCGCCCGCGATCCCTTCGCTACGATCCTTGGCTGAGGGCGAACGCGCAGATCCCGCAGCGTCAGCTCGCCTCGCGCATCGCTTCGGCGGCCTGCAAGTCGACGGAGACCAACTGGCTGACGCCCTGCTCGGCCATGGTCACGCCGAACAGCCGGTCCATGCGGGCCATGGTGATGGGATTGTGGGTAATGATGACGAAACGTGTCTCGGTGGTGTTGGCCATCTCGTCCATGAGATTGCAAAAGCGCTCGACGTTATGATCGTCAAGCGGCGCATCGACTTCGTCGAGCACGCAGATCGGCGCCGGATTGGTCAGGAACACGGCAAAGATCAGCGACATCGCCGTCAGCGCCTGCTCGCCGCCCGACAGCAGCGTCATGGTCTGCGGCTTCTTGCCGGGCGGGCGGGCCAGGATCTCAAGTCCCGCCTCCAGCGGATCCTCCGATTCGATCAGTTGCAATTCTGCCGTGCCGCCACCGAACAGATGCGAGAACAACCGCTGGAAATGGCTGTTCACCACATCGAAGGCGGCCAGCAGCCGCTCGCGGCCTTCACGGTTGAGGCTCTGGATTGCTTGCCTGAGCTTGCGGATCGCTTCGATGATGTCCTCGCGCTCGGACACGATTGCCTCCAGGCGATCGGAAAGCTCCTTCTGCTCTTCCTCGGCGCGCAAATTGACGGCGCCGAGCCGTTCGCGCTCGATCTTCAACCGGTCGAGCTGGCGTTCGATCTCGGGCATCTCGGGCATCGGGTCGCCGGCTTCCAGGCCGGTGTGGCGGATGACCAGATGCGGCGGCGTGTTCAGCGTTTCCTGGATACGCGCCTCGACCTCCAGCCGGCGTTCGTCCGCCGCCGTCAGCCGTTCCTCGGCGCGGGCGCGGGTTTCGCGCGCTTCGGCCAGCGACTGGATGGCTGATGTGGCCGCCTTGTCCAGTTCGGCCTGCCTGTTCTCCGCTTCCTGCAGCCGGTCGGCGGCCGCCTTGCGCAAGGTCTCGGCCTCGGTGAGTTGCGACAGCAGCGCACGGCGCTTGACGTCGATCTCGTCGGGCGCATCGGCCAGCCGTTCGCGCTCGGCCTCGGCCTCGGCCTTGCGTTCGCCGAGCGAGGCGATCTGTGTCGAGGCGTTTTCGGCACGCACCAGCCAGTTGCTGCGCTCGGCGCCGATGGCGTCCAGCCGTCGCGTGCGGGCCTCGGCTTCGCGCCGCAACCCCTCATGGACGGCACGCGCGTCGGCAAGCGTGGCGCGGTCGCGAGAGACATTGGCCGAGGACTGTTCGAGCTGCAATTGCAGGTCGCCGAGATCCGGCGCGTCCTGCAGCAGCATCTCGGCCTCGACGAAAGCCGCCGATGTCTCCTCGTGGCTGTCGACGATGCGGGCGCGCGCTTCGTCCAGCGCGGCACGCCGGCTCGACAGTTCACCGCCGGCCTTTTCGGCCTCGGCCAACGCATTGCGGGCGGCGTCCAGCCGGTGCTGGGCTTCGCGTCCGGCCTGGCGTGTGGTTCGCTCCGCTTCGCTTGCCTGGCGCAGCGTCTGCTCGGCCTGTGCCAGCGTCTCCTCGGCCTGGCGCAGGACGAGCGTCGCCTGCACCGCTTCGGCATCGAGTTCGGCAAGCCGGTTCTTCTGCGCCAGTCTTTGTGCCGCGGCGGTCGGTGCATCGGCGCTGGCGGTCAGACCGTCCCAGCGCCACAACGCGCCCTCGCGGCTGACCAGGCGCTGGCCGGGAGCCAGAAGCCCCTGCAACCGGCGCCCGTCAGCGGCCTCGACGATGCCGATCTGCGCCAGGCGTCGGGCAAGTTGTGCCGGCGCGCGAACCACGCTGGCAAGGCTCTTGATCCCTTCCGGGAGCGCGGCGTCGCCGGGCTGGATTTCGCTTTCGCCCCAATGCGCCGGTGCGCTACGGTCGAGCGGCACGTCCAGGTCTTCGCCCAAGGCCGCGCCCAGGGCCGTCTCGAAGCCGCGCTCGACGCTGATCTGCTCCAGCACGGAAGGGAAGAGATCGCCGCTGGCCGCGTTCAGGATCTTGGCCAGCGTACGCGCTTCGGTCTCGATCCCGGCCAGTTCCGCCCTGGCGTCCTGAAGCGGGGGCCGAGCGGCACTTTCGGCGCCACGAGCGTCGATGACCGACTGCTCGGCCTGCGCCACCGAGGCCTCGGACTCTTCCAGCAATGCCATCGCCTGTTCGACCAGGATCCGTTTCTCGGCCGGATCGGGCAGGCCGGCCACCTTGGCGAGGATGTCCGATAACTCCCGATCGACATCGGCGAGCTGACGGGCGAAGCGATCGCGCCGCTCGGCGGTTTCGCGCAAAGTCCGTTCGATCTGATGGCGCGAGGCGGCGGCCTCGGCGCGCTCGGCGGTCAGCGCGGCGAGCTTGGCTTCGCTTTGCGCAAGCGTCGAGGCGGCCTGTTCGAATTCCGCGCGGGTAGTGGCCTCTCGCTCCGCGGCGCCGGCGTTTTCGGAGTTCAGCGCGGCCTCTTCCGCGCGCAGGCGCTCGAGTACGTCGGCATTGTCGCGCACCATCCGCTCTTCGCGGGCGATGTCACCGTCGAGTTGCTGCAACCGGCGCTCGAGTTCGGCCTGACGGGTGCGGATGCGGCCGGCTTCTTCCTCGATCTGCGACCTGGCGATCGACAGCCGCTGGAAGGCCGCGGCAGCCGCGGCTTCCGCGTCGCGCAGGTCGGGCAAGCGATGGGCGGAGATGCCCTGCTCCTTGGCCGCGTTCATCTGCGTGGCGGCGCGGTCGCCGACGAGCGCCGTGGCCGTCGCCAGTGCCGAACGCGCCTCGCCTTCCTGCGTCTTGGCCAACGTCCAGCGCAGATGCAAGAGCGTTGCTTCGGCCTTGCGAATGTCGGCCGACAGGTTCTTGAAGCGGGAAGCCTGGCGCGCCTGGCGCTTCAGGCTTTCGATCTGGCTTTCCAGTTCGCCGACGACATCGTCCAGGCGTTCGAGGTTCTGCTCGGCCGCCTTAAGCCGCAGCTCCGCCTCATGGCGGCGGGTGTGCAGGCCGGAAATGCCGGCCGCCTCTTCGAGCAGCGCGCGGCGCGCCTGCGGCTTGGCCTGGATCAGTTCGCCGATACGGCCCTGCCCGACCATCGAGGGCGAGCGCGCGCCGGTCGACTGATCGGCGAACAGAAGCTGCACGTCCTTGGCGCGCGCTTCCTTGCCGTTGATGCGGTAGAGCGAGCCGGCCTCGCGCTCGATACGGCGCGACACCTGCAGTTCGTCGGCATCGTTGAACGCTGATGGAGCCGAGCGGTCGCTGTTGTCGAGGAACAGCGTGACTTCGGCGGTGTTGCGGGCGGGGCGCGTGCCCGAGCCGGAAAAGATCACGTCGTCCATGCCGGACGCGCGCATGTTCTTGTAGGAGCTTTCGCCCATCACCCAGCGCAGCGCCTCGACGAGGTTCGACTTGCCGCACCCGTTCGGCCCGACAATGCCGGTCAGGCCGCGTTCGATGACGAACTCGCCAGGTTCGACGAAGGACTTGAAACCAAGGAGGCGGAGGCGCGAAAACTTCATTCACGCGCCTCATACACCGGTTCTGCAAAACTGTACCGAGGTTTTGCGACAGGGCGCATAGCGCGCGAACAGATAGAGAGGCAAGCAGCGCCGGAGCGCTGCCGCTTCGGCGCTGAGCTGATGTCAGAGCAGAGGGTCGATGATGGCCGACATTTCCTCAATCGACATCGCCCCTTTGTAGGTCTTACCGTTGATGAAGAAGGTCGGTGTCGAGTCGACCTTGAATTCATTGGCGCCACGCTTCTGGACCGATCTCACATCGTCCAGAAGTTTCTGGTCCGTCAAGCAGGCCTCGAAGGACTCCTGTGTAAAACCGGCAAGCTTGGAGATTTGCAGCAGCGCATCCTTTGTGTTGGACACGCCGACCCAGTTCGCCTGCTGCCTGAACAGGACATCGACCATCGGGAAATAGTTGTCCTTGGCGCAGCGCGCCAGCATGAAACCTGCTTCGGCGCTCGGATCGAACGGGAATTCGCGCAGGATGTAACGGGCCTTGCCGGTATCGATATACTTGGTCTTCAAATCCGGAAAGGTGGTCTCGGCGAAATGCGCGCAGTGCGGGCAGGTCATCGAGGCATATTCGACGATGGTGACCTTGGCGTCATCCTTGCCGAGCTGCTTGTCGGGCAGCGCACCCGGCTTCATCAGTTCGGTCATGTCGACGGTGCCCTGCGCTTCCGGCACCTGGACCGCGGCGGGCGTGGCCGGCTTTGCGGGCGCCGCAGGGTCCGCGGGCTTCACATCCGCAGCCTTGGCCTGTTCGCCGGAATCGCTGCAGGCGGCGAGCAGGGCCACCGCCGGGATGGCGGCCAGCGAAGTCAGGACGTTTCTGCGAGAGAAGCTTTGGCCAAACGGGGTACGGCTCATACGAATCACCTGATAAGGGTTTGGATTTTGCAATGCAATGGCACGAAAAAGCGAGAGTTGGCGCGAATTAAGGCATCCCTGTCCCCAATCCAATCGCGAAACCTGACGAGGGTGATCACGAATGCGAGAGATTAACGACAAACCTATGACCGTTGCCAGTTATAACTAGGCCTTCCTTGCGCCCAGAATGGTCGCACCCAGCCGTTCCAGCGAGGCGCGCAGCCCGTCATCCTCGATCAAGCCGACAGTATCGGCCAATTTCGCCTTTTCCGCCGCGCTCAGTGGCCTGAGGGCAGGTTTGGGCCGGGCTCTTCCCGAGCTTACCGGCTTCTGCACGATCCTGATCCGGCCTATCGCCCTGAAACCCAGGAAGGCGTTCACCCGGTTGATGATCTCGCCGGTCTCATGCTGCAGATGAAGCGCGGCCATGCCTTCGCAGGCGATGACCAGCACGGCCGGCTCGAACGGATCGTCTTCGTGCAGGCGGCGGGGCCACTGGATCTTTTCGGGCCGCGAGTGGATGGCCAGGCGCGGTCCGGCAATCTCTTCCCAGGACTGGACAAGACCGATCGATATGCCTGCCCGCTTGCGCAGCACCGGGTCGAGGATCTCGGTGGCGAGGTCGCTCACCGGAACGGGATTGCCGAAGGGCCTTTTCCCTGCCATGTGCGTTCTCCAGCCACGACCCAGCAGATACCGGCCAGGCCAACGCAAGATCAATGGCACCAGCAGACCAGACCCGCAAGGCCCTGACCAGCATGGCCATCTCAGACGATAGGGCGTCGCGCCTGCTCGCCTGGTACGACGCGCATCATCGCGAATTGCCGTGGCGCGTGACGCCGCGCGAGCATGCACGCGGTGTGCGGCCCGACCCCTACCGCATCTGGCTGTCCGAAGTGATGCTGCAGCAGACCACCGTCGAAGCGGTGAAATCCTATTTCCGCACCTTTGTCGAGAAATGGCCCGACGTCGAAGCGCTGGCAGCGGCGCCGACCGAGGATGTGATGAAAACCTGGGCGGGGCTCGGCTATTACTCCCGCGCCCGCAATCTCAAGGCCTGTGCCGATCTGGTGGCGGCACGCGGCGGCCGGTTTCCAGATACCGAAACCGAACTTCGAGAATTGCCGGGGATCGGCGCCTATACGTCGGCTGCCATCACGGCAATCGCCTTCGACCGTCCCGCGGCCGTTGTCGACGGCAATGTCGAACGCGTCATCTCAAGGCTGTTTTCGATCACGACGCCGCTGAGCGAAGCCAAGACCGAGATACGAGCCCATGTCGAGCGCATGGTGCCGGCGACAAGGCCCGGCGACTTCGCCCAGGCGATGATGGATCTCGGCGCGACGATCTGCACGCCGCGCCGGCCGCGCTGCATGCTGTGCCCGCTGCGCGAGGACTGCAGCGCCGTCATTGCAGGCGACCCCGAGAATTTCCCGGTGCGGCTGCCAAAAGCCGACAAACCGCTGCGGCGCGGCGCGGCTTTCGTGGCCACACGTGAGGACGGCGCCATTCTTTTGCGCAAGCGGCCGGAAAAGGGCCTGCTTGGCGGCATGACGGAAGTGCCTACCACCGCCTGGACGGCGCGGGCGGACGGAGCCACCACGCAAGCGGCGGCGCCTTTTCCCGGCAACTGGCTGCGCGCCGGAAAAATCACGCATGTCTTCACCCATTTCGCGCTCGAACTCGAAGTCTTTCGCGCTCCCATCAAAGGTGATGCACCGGCAGGGTATTTCTGGTCGCCGGCCCATGACATTTCAGGCGAGGCGCTGCCCACTGTCATGAAAAAGGCAATCGAGGCTGCGATACCCGGCGCGACGAAAAAGCCGTCGCCATTGAGTGCAAAGAGGCCCCATGACTGAAATCCGCCACATCGTTTTCGACATCGGCCGCGTGCTGATCCATTACGATCCGAACATTCCGTTCAGCCGCCTCATTCCCGATGTCGAAGAGCGAAAGTGGTTCTTTGACAATGTCTGCACGCATGACTGGAACATCGAACAGGATCGCGGGCGGACGTGGGAAGAGGCCGAAGCGCTGCTGATCGCGGAGCATCCCGAGCACGCCGAAAACATCCGCAATTTCCGCCGCCACTGGCACGAGATGGTTCCGCATGCCTATGACGACAGCGTCGCCATCATGCTCGGGCTGATCGACAGCGGCCACGATGTGACGATGCTGACCAACTTTGCCTCCGACACGCTGGCAGAAGCGCGTGAACGCTTCGATTTCCTCGATCGCCCGCGTGGCGTCACCATCTCGGGCGAGATCGGCAAGATCAAGCCGGACCGCGGCATTTACGACCATCACGTGGCTGCGTTCGGCCTCGAGCCGTCGGCGACGCTGTTCATCGACGACAGCCAGAAAAATGTCGACGGCGCCAAGGCCGCCGGCTGGCAAGCGGTGCTGTTCACCGATGCCAGTACGCTTCAGGCAGATCTTGAACGCTTTGGAATCAAGGCGTGATCTCTATCGCTTGCGGCGATCCGTTGAGAATTTGAATCAACGAATATGATGCAAGCGGCAGGGGGTCAGCCCCCTGCCCGTTCCATACCGAGGCGGGCGATGCGACGCAGTTCGTCGATCGGGGTCAATCCGCCGCTGCGCTCATAATGCCAGAAGGTCCAGCCGTTGCAGGCGTCCAGCCCCTGCACCTCGGCGCCGATCTTGTGGATCGAGCCGGCGCTGTCGCCGATCGCCACCGTGCCATCGGCGCGAACCTTGGCAGCCCAGCGCTTCTTGGCGTCGTAGAGCGTGGCGCCGGGCGTCATCAGCCCAGTGTCGATCAGGCTGACGAAGGCGACGCGCGGCTCGGCGCGTTTGCCGGTAAGCACGGTAAGATCCGCTTCGTCGAATGGCCGCACAGCATCGATGCGTTCATTGGCGGCGTCGATATAGGCCTGCTCGCGCTCGATGCCGACGAAGTGGCGTCCGAGGCGCTTGGCCACGGCACCCGTCGTACCGGAGCCGAAGAACGGGTCGAGCACGACGTCACCCGGCTTGGTCGAGGCCATCATGACACGGGCAAGCAGCGCCTCGGGCTTCTGCGTCGGATGCAGTTTGTCGCCATTGTCGTTCTTCAGGCGCTCGCCACCGGTGCAGATCGGGAACAGCCAGTCGGAGCGCATCTGGATATCGTCGTTCGACGCCTTCAGCGCTTCATAGTTGAAGGTATAGCCCTTGCCCTTCTGATCGCGGGAGGCCCAGATCATCGTCTCATGCGCGTTCTGGAAGCGGCGGCCGCGAAAATTCGGCATCGGATTGGTCTTGCGCCAGACCACGTCATTGAGGATCCAGAAGCCGAGATCCTGCATCTTGGCGCCAACCCGGAAGATGTTGTGGTAGGAGCCGATGACCCAGATCGTGCCGTTGGGCTTCAGCACGCGGCGCGCCGCCAGCAGCCAGGCGCGGGTGAAGGCGTCATAGGCCTCAAAACTCTCGAACTGGTCCCAGTCGTCGTCGACCGCGTTGACCTTGGACTGGTCGGGACGGTGCAGATCGCCGTCCAACTGCAGATTGTAGGGCGGATCGGCAAAGATGACGTCGATCGACTTTTCCGGCAGGCGGTCAAGGGCCGCGACGCAATCGCCTTTCAGGATGGTGTCCAGCCATTCGGACTGCTGGGGAGCGTGGGAGAGCTCGTCGAGAAGACGCACGGCTGACATTTTTACACCCAAGGCACGCGTTACTGTTTACTCCCCGTTATGGTTACCGATCAGCGTAAATATTCGGTGAAGGCGCGCGGATGGCCACCAGATTTGCGAAGGTCCGGCCGTTGGTGTATGCCGCGCCGCTTGAGCCCTGAGTGGCCATCCCTCCATCCTCCATCGTCCGGATCACCATGCCCCAGCCAGATCTTGTCATCTTCGATTGCGACGGCGTGCTCGTCGATTCCGAAATCATCGCCGCGCGGGTCGAGGCCGAATTGATCACCTTGGCCGGATATGAAATCTCGGCGGAGGAGATTGCCGAGACCTATGCGGGCCTGACCTTCAAGGACATCCTGATCCGGATCGAGGAGAAGTCCAAAATCCCGTTTCAGGTGTCGCTGATCGATCGCGCCGAGGAACTGGTCGACCGCAAACTGCGCAGCGACGTGCGTGCCATCGAGGGTGTGCGCGAAGCGGTCGCCTCGGTCACGGCGCAGCGCTGCATCTGCTCCAATTCACGTTCGGAGCGGATCGAGTTCATGCTGGAGAAGGTGCATCTGCTGCCATTCTTCGCCGGGCGCATCTTCTCGGCGATGGAGACGCCGACCGGAAAGACCAAGCCGGCTCCTGACGTGTTCCTGCATGCCGCCGAAAAGCTCGCCGCCAACCCGGCGAACACCTTCGTCATCGAGGATTCCGTGCACGGCGTCACCGGCGCCAAGGCCGCCGGCATGCGCGTGATCGGTTTTACGGGCGCCAGCCACAGCTATCCCGGCCATGCCGATGCCCTGACGGAGGCCGGTGCCGAAACGGTGATCCGCCGCTGGGCGGAGTTGAAAAGCGTGATCGCGGCGCTGTCGGAATGGTCGGAAGACGCTTAGGGCGGCTGCCGGAAACTCTGCTCGCGAAGATTTTCCAGCGCATCCGCTTAGCCGGTGTCGTTCCCGTGTCCGGCGGCTCGCGGTAGAAAGGTCCGAACTCAGAAAAACCCGGAGTGGCCATCGAAGTTTGGTGACGAGCCTACGCGCGCGTCGTCAGAGTCGAGAGTTGGTCAGTGTCATAGCGATTTCGCAGATCGGCGAGCGCTTTTGGATCCGGCGCCCCCCGCGCCGCGAGGCTGGCGAGCTCTTCGAAATAATGCTCATGGCCAGGCGGAGAAACGGTCATCAGCACGCGAGCCGGTTTCTCGCTGATATTGGTGATGTTGTGCGGCACCCCCGGCGGGATGAACAGAAAGGTTCCAGGCGTCGCGCGGATCGTCTCGTCGCCGAAATGCCATTCACACTCGCCGTCGAGCAGGTAGAAGGTCTCCTCCTGCACCCGGTGCACATGCCGCCCGGTGGCGAACTGCGGCGGGATCGTCCAATCGAACATGCTGGTGTGCCTGGTATTCTCGCCGGTTACGAGGAAAGCCATGGGATGACCACGCAGCATGACGCCTTTCTTCTCATCGGGCCTGCGGATGAAGGCATTGGCGCTCATATGACCCTCCTTTGGCTGGGCGCATGCTTTTAACAAGCATTTGGCCAAGATCGGCTGGTCGCGGCGGAAAGTCATGAATCCGTTCCCAAAAATTTGCTAAAAGACTCTGATGACCGTAAGGGGCGACCTCTACCAGTTCGGCCCGTTCCGCCTCGATCCGGAGGTGGGCATTCTTTTTTGCTGGGGTGAGCCGACCATACTTGGGCAACGCGCCGTCGCGCTGCTGCGCCTGCTGATCCAGAATGCGGGCGTTCCCGTATCCAAGGACGCGCTGATCGAGGCCGGCTGGGGCGGATTGGCGGTTGCCGATAACAATTTGACGGTTCAGATCGCAGCCTTGCGTCGCGTCCTGGCCGACACAGCGAATGTCGAGAGCTGGATCGAAACATTGCCGCGCCGCGGCTATCGCTATGTCGGCCCGGCTGTCACGATGAATGTTCCTGATACTTCGGCCGCCGTCCGTGCCGCGTCGGCACCGACTTTGCCTGAAAAGCCTTCCATCGCGGTCCTGCCGTTCTCCAACTTGACCGGCGATCCGCAGCAGGAATACTTTGCCGATGGAATGGTGGACGACATCATCACAGGCCTGGCACGCATCAAGTGGTTGTTCGTCATCGCCCGAAATTCGACCTTCACCTACAAGGGTCGCGTCGTGGACGTGAAGCAGGTCGGTCGCGAGCTTGGCGTTCGCTATGTCCTCGAAGGCAGTGTGCGCAAGGCCGGCGGTAATGTGCGCGTTACCGGGCAGATGATCGATGCATCGACCGGTGCTCATGTATGGGCCGAGCGCTACGACCGCAGCTCCGAAGACATCTTTGCGCTTCAAGACGAGATCGCGCTGTCGGCGGTGGGCGCAATTGCGCCCAGCGTGCGGAAAGCCGAAATCGAACGTGTCAGGCGGAAGCGGCCTGACAGTCTCGATGCCTACGATCTCGTGCTGCAAGCCCAGCCCGACGTCGATTCAGGCATGCCGAGGCAGGTGACCAGAGCGCTGCTGCTTCTTGACCGCGCTATCGCGCTCGAACCGACTTATGCGCTGGCACATGGCAATGCCTCGATGTGCCACCATTGCCTGTTTCTTCGCGCCGGGCTGCAGGAGATCCACCGTGCGTCTTCGATCCGGCACGCCCGGTCTGCCATTGTCCATGGCCAGGACGATGCGCTCGCGCTGACCTGGGCCGGCTTTTCCATCGGAATGGATGCGCACGATCGCGCCGCTGCATTCGCCGCATTGGAAGCCGCCCTCGCCATCAGCCCGTCATCGGCGCTGACCTACATTCTTGGCAGCGTCATCCTCGGATGGAGCGGCGAAGCTGAGCGCGCGATAGAATGGAGCGAGCAGGGTATGCGGCTTAGTCCGTTCGATTCGTGGACTTGGGCGGCATTTGACGCTCAAGCAATGAGCCATTTGCTGCGCGGTCGTTACGAAGAAGCTTGCCGTGCGGCCTACAAGTCCGTTCAAGCCAACCCGGCGCACAGTATCACTTATGTGCAACTGGCCGCCGCGCTGGCCAACCTGGACCGGTTGGATGAAGCGAAGGTGGCCGCCACTCGCGTGCTCGAGCTTCAGCCTGGCTTTCGCTACAGCCGCCAGTTCGCAGGCGTGAACTGCGCGCCGGCACTCGCGGAGGCTCTCGCAAGCGCACTACGGCGCGCAGGACTGCCCGAGTAACTCGACGGGCTGCGTGGGGTTCGCCAGCGACGCGGCCGTTGTCCCCTGCATGTGACGATGCGCCTCGGCAAACTTGCCGCGAGCGCCTGGGCTTCGTTCAGTTCGTTGCCGTGGCTTTCTTCCTCTTGCGCTTCGGCTTGTCGGTCGTTGCCTTGGGCGCGGTTTCATCATAGCCGGCATAAGCCTGATAGTCCGCGGCCGTCGGCGCCGGTACGACGACATTGGAATCGGTGAAGACAAACTGGGTGGCGACCGAGGGATCGGTCACCTGAACCTGATACTGGTGGATCTGCGAATAAAGTACGTCGGTGCCATGCATGACCGCCGTGCGGATCGGCATGGTGATGGTGCCCGGCGTGAACTTCGGTCCGGGTACGATCTTGCCGGCGACCGCGATTTTCATCGTCAGTTGCCCGTCGGCACGGCTGCAATCGCGGGTCACGTCGCTGATCGACGCCTGATAAATGATCCTCGCCGAATCGTCGGGCGGCGTAGCAGCAGCGGCATCGGCCGCGGCCTGGGCCGCGGCATCCGCAGCCGCGTCGCCGGTCTTCTTGAGCTTCGGCTTGGGCTTCTGGACCTCGTTGACATAGGTATTGAAGAACGCCGTGCCATCGCGCACCGTCACCCTCGGGCAATAGGCGTTCAGTTGGCTGGCCAGCACCTTGGGATCCTGTGGCGGCGGAGGCGCCGTCGGGTCCTTCTTGCCGAAACCGAGGTTCAGGATGCCATTGTCGCCTGATTGGCAGCCGGCGGCGGCAAGCATAAAGCCCGTGAGCGCAAGACCCGCCAAAAAGCGACTACTTGATATACGAAACGCCATGAAACTGCACTTCCCTCTCGCAAAGCTGGTGACGTATATCAACCGCGCGGCAAAAATGCGACTAGAGCCGGTGCAGAAATTAACCACCTTGTGGTGAACGGAAAAACCAGGCGGCAAACGGATCTGTGACATGCATTATGTGAGTACCCGCGGGGAAGCGCCCGCGCTTGGATTTTCCGACGCCATCCTGGCTGGGCTGGCGCGCGATGGCGGGCTCTATGTGCCGCGCGAATGGCCGCGCTTCTCGGCAGCCGACATCCGCGCCATGCGCGGCCTTGCCTATCCCGACCTCGCCATCCGCGTGTTGACGCCATTTCTGGGCGGCGAGATCGCCGCGGCGGTCTTCGAGCGCCTCGTCCGCGAAGCCTATGCCACCTTCCGCCATGGGGCTGTCTGCCCATTGGTGCAGACCGGCGCCAACACTTTTGTCCTCGAACTCTTTCATGGGCCGACACTGGCGTTCAAGGACGTGGCGATGCAGTTGCTTGCCCGGTTGATGGACCATGTGCTTGCCGAACGCGGCCAGCATGCGACCATCGTCGGCGCCACGTCGGGCGATACCGGCGGCGCGGCCATCGATGCCTTCGCCGGGCGCAGCCGCACCGACATCTTCATCCTTTTTCCGCATGGCCGCGTCTCGCCGGTGCAGCAGCGGCAGATGACAACGTCGACGGCTGAAAATGTCCATGCGCTGGCGATCGAGGGCAATTTCGACGATTGTCAGGGCCTGCTGAAGGATATGTTCAACGATCACGGCTTCCGCGACCGGGTGTCGCTGTCGGGGGTCAATTCGATCAACTGGGCGCGCATCATGGCCCAGATCGTCTATTATTTCTCCTCGGCGCTGTCGCTCGGCGCGCCGGACAGGCCGGTGTCGTTCACGGTGCCGACCGGCAATTTCGGCGATATCTTCGCCGGCTACGCCGCCAAGAAGATGGGCCTGCCGATCGAACGGCTGGTCATCGCCACCAACGACAACGACATATTGGCACGCACCTTCGCGACCGGCGAATACCGGACCAAGGGAGTCTTTGCGACCACTTCGCCGTCGATGGACATCCAGGTTTCGTCGAATTTCGAACGCCTGCTGTTCGAGGCGTCGAACCGCGACGCGGCGACCGTTCGACGCTACATGGCAGGCCTCAAACAGTCGGGCGCCTTCACCATCGAAGCCGCGGAAATCGCTGGGATGCGGTCCGAATTCGATGCCGGCCGCGCTGACATGGACGAGGTCGCCGCCACCATTCGCTCGACGCTGGCAAACAGCAACTACCTGCTCGATCCGCATACGGCGGCAGCCATGCACGTGGCGGCGGACAAGGCTGGCGCGGTGCCGATGGTGGTGCTGGGCACCGCCCATCCGGCGAAATTCCCGGCCGCCGTCGAGGCCGCCAGCGGCGTCTCGCCCGCCCTGCCCGCATGGCTAGGGGGATTGATGACATTTGAGGAAAAATACACGGTACTTCCATCCGACCTCAAAATGGTGGAAGATTACGTCAGCCGCCGCGCGCGGGCGGCGCGTTAAGGAGTACGAGCCATATGGGTGTTGAGGTAAGCCGTCTGTCGAACGGCCTGACAGTCGCCACCGAAACCCTTCCAAGTATCGAATCGGTTGCATTGGGTGCCTGGGTCAAATCGGGTGCCCGCAATGAACGCGAAGAAGAGCATGGCATGGCCCATCTGCTCGAGCACATGGCGTTCAAGGGGACGAAGCGGCGGAGCGCCTTCGAGATCGCCTCGGAAATCGAGGACGTCGGCGGCGAGATCAATGCCGCCACCAGCGTCGAGACCACATCCTACTACGCCAGGGTGCTCTCCGACGATGTGCCGCTGGCCGTCGACATCCTGTCCGACATCCTGCAGGAGTCCGAATTCGACCCGCAGGAACTCGAGCGCGAGCAGCATGTCATCCTGCAGGAGATCGGCGCCGCGCACGACACGCCAGACGACATCGTCTTTGACCGTTTCACCGAGACGGCCTTCCGCCACCAGACCATTGGCCGCTCGATCCTGGGCACGCCCGAAACCGTAAAATCCTTCACTTCCAAGCAGTTGCACGATTTCATCGAACGCCAGTATGGCGCCGAGCGGATGGTGATCGTGGCCGCGGGCGACATCAAGCACGACAAGTTCGTGCGCGAGGTCGAAAACCGGCTCGGCGGTTTCCGCAGCAAAGCCGACAGCACCATTCCGCAATACGCGCAATATGTGGGCGGGGATTTCCGCGAGGACCGCGACCTGATGGACGCGCAGATCGTGCTGGGCTTCGAGGGCCGCGCCTACCATGTGCGCGATTTCTACGCATCGCAGGTATTGTCGATGATTCTCGGCGGCGGCATGTCGTCGCGTCTGTTCCAGGAAGTTCGCGAGAAACGCGGTCTCTGCTACTCGGTCTATGCCTTTCACTGGGGCTTTTCCGACACGGGCATATTCGGCGTCCATGCCGCCACGGGGCAAAGCGACATCGCCAAACTGGTGCCCGTCATCGTCGACGAGTTGCAGAAGGTCGGCGACAGCATCCTGCAGGAAGAGCTCGACCGTGCACGCGCGCAGTATCGCGCCGGGCTGATCATGTCCGCCGAAAGCCCGGCCAGCCGCGCCTCGCAGATCGCGCGGCAACTGCTCCTTTTCGGCAGGCCGATCGCAAAGGAAGAGCTGATGGAGCGGCTAGCGGCGCTGACGGTCGAGCGCCTGACCGATCTGTCGTCGCGGATGTTCTCGACCAAGCCGACGCTTACCGCTGTCGGGCCCGTGGGTACGCTGGCGCCATACGAGGCGATCCTTGATTCGCTTCCGGGCACGCAGACCACGGCCCGCAGGCTCGCCGTCTAAGTCCCCAGCGCCGTGTTCGCGCTCCCTTTCTTTCGCCGTGACCTGCCGGCACTGAAGGGCAACCTGGTCACGCTGCGCGTGCCGTTCACCAACGACTACCGCGAGTGGTCGACGGTGCGCGGCGAAAGCCGGGCGTTCCTGGAGCCATGGGAACCGCGCTGGACCCCGGACGAACTCGATCGCACGGCATGGCGCCTGCGCATCAGCCGCTATCGCGAGGACTATGCGCAGGGAACCGCGATCGCTTTCTTCATCTTCGAGAAGTCGAGCGGCAAGCTCGCGGGCGGCATCACGCTCGGCAACATACGCCACGGCGTCTCGCAAAGTGGCCATGTCGGCTACTGGATCGGCGAGCGGTTCGGCGGCCGCGGCCTGATGACCGATGCGGTCAAGGTGGTGGCCCGCTTCGCCTTCGATACGCTGAGGTTGCACCGGATCGAAGCCGCCTGTATTCCCGACAATATCAGGTCGATCCGCGTGCTTGAAAAAGCCGGATTCCGGCGCGAAGGACTTCTGCGATCCTATCTCAGGATCAACGGCGTCTGGCAGGACCACTACCTCTACGCCCGGATCGCCGACGATCCGCCGGGCGCTGGAACGAAGGACTGATTTTGACGAATTTCCTGCGAAACGGGCCGCTGATCGCCGTTCTGCTGGCGACGATGCTGACGCTGTGCGCCGCTTCATCGGCCTTTGCCGTCGAACCCATCAAGATTGCGCGCGACGATGTCGCGCTCGACCTTTCGCGCGCTGTCGAGATCTACCGCAACCAGGGTGAGAACTTCCAGGTGTCGACCGCGCCCGGGCCGGACGGCATCGTGCGGCGCATCGAGGTCGAGGCCAACGATGCCCGCTCGACCGGTGACTGGGCGGTTTTCGCGCTCGCCAACACCACCGACCAGCAGCTCGATAGGCTGATCGTCGCGCCGCATTTCCGGCTGGTCAATTCCGGCATCTTCTGGCCGGATCTGGGCTCGACGCGCATCGCGGCCATCACGCCCAGCGAAGGCTTCGCGCTCGACCGCCAGACCAGCCCCGACGCCGACGTGTTCCGGGTGACGCTGAACCCCGGCACGGTGATCACCTTCATCGCTGAGCTTGCCTCGCCGAAGCTGCCGCAGGTCTACCTCTGGGATCCGGAATCCTACAAGGACTCGGTCAATTCCTACACGCTGTTTCGTGGCATCGTCATCGGCATCGCAGGCCTTCTGGCGCTGTTCCTGACCATATTGTTCGTCGTCAAGGGCACGTCGATGTTCCCGGCGACGGCGGCCCTTGCCTGGGCGGTGCTTGCCTATATCTGCGTTGATTTCGGCTTCCTCAACAAGGTCATCGAGATTTCGCCCGGCAACGAGCAAATGTGGCGGGCCGGAACGGAGGTGGCGCTGGCGGCGACCTTCGTGGTCTTCCTGTTCGCTTATCTCAACCTCAACCGATGGCATGGCCATTTCAGCTATGGCGCCCTGGTCTGGATTCTGGGCCTGCTGCTGATCGCCGGCGTCGCCATCGTCGATCCGGCGGTTGCCGCCGGCATCGCCCGCATCTCGTTTGCCGCCACGGCGCTGACCGGGCTCGGCCTGATCATCTTCCTCGGTATTCGTGGTTATGACCGAGCGATCATGCTGGTGCCCAGTTGGGTCATGGTGCTGTTATGGCTATGCGGATCGTGGATGGCGATCACCGGCATGCTCGACAACGACATCGCCCAGCCGGCGCTCGGCGGTGGGCTGATCCTGATCATCCTGCTGATCGGCTTCACCGTCATGCAGCACGCCTTTGCAGGCGGTGCGCTGCATCAGGGGCTGTTCTCCGATCTCGAGCGACAGGCGCTGGCCGTCGCCGGGTCGGGCGATACGGTGTGGGACTGGGACGTGCTGCGCGACCGCGTGGTGACCAAACCCGATGTCAGCATCCAGCTCGGCCTTGCCCCCAACAGCCTGGGCGGTGCCGCGCGCAACTGGCTGCCGGTGCTGCATGCCGATGACCGCGACACGTTCCGCACGACGCTCGACGTCGTTCTGGAGCATCGCCGCGGCAAGGTGGCGCAGAATTTCCGCCTGCGCGGCGCCGACGGGCACTATCACTGGTTTGCCCTGCGCGCGCGCCCGGTGATCGGGTCGGACGGCGAGGTGATCCGCTGCGTCGGCACCATGGTCGACGTAACCGAACAAAAGAAATCCGAGGAGCGGCTGCTGCACGACGCCGTGCACGACAATCTGACCGGCCTGCCGAACCGCGAATTGTTCATGAACCGGCTGGAGGCGATCATCTCGATCGCCCGCACCGAAGAGAAGGTGCGGCCGACCGTCTTCGTGATCGACATCGACCGCTTCAAGCAGGTCAATGATGGGCTCGGCATCTCGGCCGGCGACACCATCCTGCTCACCATAGCGCGGCGCCTGCACCGGCTGTTGAAGCCGAAGGATTCGCTATCGCGCTTCGCCGGCGACCAGTTCGCGCTGATGCTGCTGTCCGAGCAGGATCCCGCCCGCATCGCCGGCGTGGCCGATGCGATCAAGCATGCGATCAACAATCCGATCACCTTTGCCAAGCGCGAGATCGTGCTGACCGCCTCGATCGGCCTGATCACCTGGACCTCGGCGCAGACCTCGGCCGAGGACATGGTCAAGGATGCGGAGCTCGCCATGCATCAGGCCAAGCGTTTCGGCGGCGACAGGATCGAGCCGTTCCGGCCGGCTTTCCGCACAGTCGGCACCGACCGTCTGCAGTTCGAATCCGACCTGCGTCGCGCCATCGAACGGCGCGAATTCACGCTGGCCTATCAGCCGATCGTGCGCCTGGAAGACGGCAGCGTCGCCGGCTTCGAAGCGTTGCTGCGCTGGGACCATCCACGCCGCGGCATGATCCCGCCGGCCGATTTCATCCCGGTCGCCGAAAGCTGCGGGCTGATCGTGCAGCTTGGGCTGTTTGCCATGCAGCAGGCAGCCGAGGATCTCGCAGGATGGCAAAAGCAGATCGGCGACGCGCCGCTGTCGGTCTCGGTCAACCTGTCCAGCCGCCAGCTCATCCGCCGCGACCTCGTCAGCGATGTGCGTTCCGTGATCGCGCGCGCCAATTTGAAGCCGCGCTGCTTCCGGCTCGAACTCACCGAATCCCTGGTCATGGACAATCCCGAGCAGACGGCCCACGTACTGACCAAGCTGAAGCAGCTCGGCATCGGCCTGTCGCTGGACGATTTCGGCACCGGCTATTCATCGCTCGCCTATCTGACGCGGTTCCCGTTCGACACCATCAAGATCGACAAGAGCTTCGTCGACGACAGCACGCCAAAACGCGCGGTGCTGCTCAAATCCATGGTCAACATGGCGCATGAGCTCGGCCTGTCGGTGGTCGCCGAAGGCATATCAGACGAGCGCGATGCGTTGGAGCTGCGTCAGATGGGCTGCGAATATGTGCAGAGCTTCATGTTCGGCGCGCCGATGCCGGGCGACCAGGTGCTGAAGACACTGAAGGAGCAGTATCCGCTGACCCAGGCCTGAGAGAATCTCAGGCGTGTCCGGCGGCCAGGCTGAGATGGGCGAGATCGATGCCGATCGACGCGAGTATGCGATCGTATTTGCGCTCGATATCGGCGTCGAACAGCAATTCCGGCGTCGCCGGGCAGGTCAACCAGCCATTCTCGGCGATCTCGGTTTCCAGTTGGCCGGCGCCCCAACCCGAATAGCCGAGCGCCATCAGCGCGCGGCGCGGCCCTCGCCCTGACGATATCGCCCGCAATATGTCGACGGTCGCGGTCAGGCAGATGTCGTCGGAAACGGTGAGCGAGGAGTCCACGCGGTAGTCGCCCGAATGCAGGACGAAGCCCCGGCTGCGGTCGACAGGCCCGCCATTGCGCACGACGAAATCGCGCGCCTGCGCCGGAAGGCGGATCGCCTCCAGCTCGTTCATGATGCCGAGCTGCACCAAAAGGTCCGGAAACAGCATCTGCTGCGTCTGGTTGATGATCAGGCCCATCGCGCCTTCATCGCTGTGGGCGCAGATGTAGATGACCGAGCGCGTGAAACGGTCGTCCTTCATGCCGGGCATGGCAATCAGGAACTGATCGTCGAGAAAGCCGCGTCCGGCGGCTGTCTTCTTGTGGCGCAACAAATCCATGCCAGGGAGCGTAACGCGTTTCCCGGGCGCCGAAAAGATGCGCAGTACCGGATTCGACCAAAGCCCACATTGCGGGGCCGGCCTTGGCTTGTCCGCGCAGGTCACGCAAATATGATATCGGCAAGGGCCATGAAATCATTGCGTGGCCACGAAGGGACGCTCAAATCATCGCCATGCAAAGCTTGAAAATCCTGTTGCTCGGTACTGCCATCGGATTGGCGGTCGCCCTCCCCGCCACCGCCTCCTCATCAGCCTGGTACAACAGCGAGGGCGGCAAGGTGCGGCTGGTGACCAGCGGCAAACCGGACGACGCCGGCCGCATCCAGGGTGTTCTCGATATCGCGCTCAAACCCGGCTGGAAGACTTACTGGCGCGACCCGGGTGACGCAGGTGTGCCGCCGCAGCTGGACATTTCGGCCAGCACCAATATCGCCGATGCGACACTGTCGTTTCCCGCACCGCAGCGCCACGACGATGGTTATGGCAAATGGGCCGGCTACAACTATCCGGTTTCGCTGCCGGTGACGTTCACGCTGGCGACGCCGGACCAGCCGGCCGTCATCGATGCCGACATTTTTCTCGGCATTTGTGAAACCATCTGCATCCCGGTGCAGACACGGCTGAGCGTCGACCCAGCTTCCGATCCCGACAATGCCGACGACGCGGCATTGGTAAAGGCGAGTTTCACGGCATTGCCGGCACCTGCAAAACCCGATTTTGGCGTCAAGGTGCTGCCGGGCGATCACGAAACGCTGGTTGTCGAGGCGAGCTTCCCTGGCGATCCGCAGGCAGCGGATTTCTTCGTCGCCGGCGAGCGCGATTATGTGTTCGGCACCTCCTCCCGCGAGGAAAAAGACGGCAGGTTGATCTTCACCGTGCCGATCCTCGATCGCCCCTCGACGACGCCGACGGACGGCGGGCTCCACTACACGCTGACGAGTTCGGCGGGCGCGGTCGAAGGGCTGCTGCCTTTCCCTTAAAGCGCGTCGTATTGAAACGAACCCGTATGATGCGCTCCAAGGTCATCTTCTTGTACATGTCGTCGGCCCAAGACCGCTGCGCACTTTGGGCGACATATACTGAAGCTACTGCCGCGATGGTTGCAGGAAGCCACCGAGTTCGCTAGGCAAGCACGCGTCCTTCCCCATTCCCCAAGCGAGGAACTCATGACCATCTCCGTTGGCGACAAGCTGCCCGAGGCGACCTTCAAGACCATGACGGCCGACGGCGCGAAGCCGATCACGTCGGCCGAGATTTTTCCGGGCAAGAAAGTGGTGCTGTTCGGCGTTCCCGGCGCCTTCACGCCGACCTGCAGCAATAACCATCTGCCCGGCTATCTCGAGAACCATGATGCGATCCTGGCGCGTGGCGTCGACACTATCGCAGTCGTTTCAGTCAACGACGTCCACGTCATGGGCGCCTGGGCGCGCTTCACCGGCGGCGAAGGCAAGATCCTGTTCCTCGCCGACGGCAATGGCGATTTCGCCAAGGCGGTCGGTCTTGACGCGGACTACTCCAGTGGCGGCATGGGCCTGCGCTCGAAGCGTTTTTCGATGATTATCGACGACGGCAAGGTCACCGCGCTCAATGTCGAGACCAAACCCGGTGTCGATGAGTCAGGCGCGGCTCATATTCTCGGCCAGCTCTGAGCTTCGACGGCCGGTCAGGCGAGGCCGCAACGGCTGGCCTCGCCCGACATGCGGCTGCGCTCCAGAACTGCCGATTTTCGGGGGATCAACGATGTTTGATATCTTCTGGCGCGCTATCGCGATCGGCGTCGGCGCCACCGTTCTGATGGACGTCTGGGCCTTTTTCCTGCACAAGGCGTTTGGCCAGCCACGGCCGAACTGGGGGCCGGTCGGACGCTGGGTCTGGCACCTCGGCGACAAGGTGTTTCATGACGATATCGGTGATGCGGCGCCCTACGCTCATGAGAAGGCGCTGGGCTGGGCTTTCCATTACTTCGTCGGCATCGTCTACGGCATTATCCTGGTGGTGCTGGCGGGCGCAGGCTGGCTGGCCTCCCCGACCTTCCTACCGGCCTTCATCCTCGGCATCGTCACCGTCGGCGCCGGGTGGTTCCTGCTGGCGCCAGGCATGGGCGCCGGCTGGGCGGCTTCAAAGCGGCCGAATCCGATGCAGATCCGCGCCCTCAATCTGGTCTCGCACACGGTGTTCGCGCTCGGCCTTTGGGTTACGGCGCTGCTGATCCGCTAAAATCAGGGCTGTTCCAGCCTGTCGATCGGCTGCCATCCATGGATAACGTGGCGCGCACCGATATTGTAAGCAAAATAATTGCCGCCGCCCGCCGGCTGATCCGCTTCGCGGCTGATCTGCCTGCCACTCAGCGACAGCAGCAGGAGTGTTCCCACGCCTCCATGGCCCACAAAAGCAATGTTGCCGGCGCCGCCGGCATCGAGCACGGCCTCGACCTCGCTCATGATGCGCTGCTGCGCGTCGATGGCCCGCTCCCAGCCACGGATGCTTTCGTGCGGATTGGCGAAGAACTGATCGGCGACCGCCTCGAACTCCGGAGGCGGCAGGAAACCCGTCGCCGACCGGTCGTTCTCATGCATCCGCTGCCTCACCTCTACGGCAAGATTTAGATGCCGCCCGAGCACTTCGGCGGTTTCGATGGCCTTGCGTTCGGCCGACGACACCACATGTCCGATCGATGCGATCCACGGCTGGTTCAGCATTGCGTGCGCCCTGGCCCGGCCGATGTCGGACAGGCCCCAATCCGGTACCGGAATAGTGGCGTCGATCTGAAGCTGAGGATGGGTGATGTAGTAGGCGATCGGCATGACAGAAACTCTCCGGCCGGTCAGCCGCCGCGAACAGAAGCTCAATAGCTCTGGGTCGAACGACGTGCTTTCGTGACCAGCGGCTGCTTTGCCTGGACATCGGGCTTCGGTGCCGACACCGCCGGCCTGAAAGGTCCCTTCTTGAACGGCGCCATGCCTTCCCTTGCCAGTTCGTCGGCACGCTCGTTCTCGGTATGGCCGGCATGGCCCTTCACCCAGTTCCAGGTGACCTTGTGGCGCCGGTTGGCCTCGTCCAGCGCCTGCCAGAGCTCGCCGTTCTTGACCGGCCTCTTGTCTGCGGTCTTCCAGCCATTCCTCTTCCAGCCATGGATCCATTTGGAAATGCCGTCCATGACGTATTTGCTGTCGGTATGAAGCTCGACCGTGCAAGGCTCCTTCAAGGCGTTCAGCGCCGAGATGGCCGCCAGCAATTCCATGCGGTTGTTGGTGGTCTCGGCCTCGCCGCCGAAAAGCTCCTTGGTGGTGCCGTTGAAGCGCAGGATGGCGCCCCAGCCGCCGGGGCCGGGATTGCCTGAACAGGCGCCATCGGTAAAGATTTCAACCTGCTTGCTCATGCCAATCCATATTCCGAAGGAGACCTGATCGCCCGATGGAACCGCATTCTTCTGATGTATTCGGTCGGATCGCGTTTCATCACTAGCCCGCCATCGGGGACGGTCAGCCAATCGTAAAGCCGGGTCAGCATGAAGCGTAGCGCCGAGCCGCGCGCCAGCATCGGCAGCGCCGCCTTCTCCTCCGCGCTCAGGGGGCGCACGCTCTGATAACCGGCAAGCAATGCCTTGCCCTTGGTGAGATTGAAGGAAAAATCCTTCTCGAAGCACCAGGCATTGAGGCAGGTGGCGACATCGTAGGCGTAGAGATCGTCACAGGCGAAATAGAAATCGATCAGCCCCGATAACTTCTCGCCCAGGAAAAAGACATTGTCCGGGAAAAGATCGGCATGGATGATGCCCTCGGGAAGGCCCTTGGGCCAGTTCTGCTCGAAATCGGCGAAGTCGGCATCGACCTCGGCCGCAAGGCCCGGCTCGACCTCGTCGGCGCGCTCGCGAGACGCATCCCAAAGCTTGCGCCAGCCATCGAGAGCGAGCGCGTTCGGGCGCCTCATGGAAAAATCGGCGCCAGCCAGATGCAGCGCGGCCAGCGCCTTGCCAACCTCGGCGCAATGCGTCGCGGCCGGTCGCCGCAGCGAAAGCCCTTCGAGAAAGGTGATGATGACCGCCGGCCGGCCTGCCAGCGTGCCGATGACGCTGCCGTCACGCGCGGTCACCGGCAGCGGGCAGGACACCCCCTTGTTTGCGAGATGGCCCATCAACCCGAGGAAGAACGGCAGATCCTTCTTCTCGACCCGCTTTTCATAGAGCGTCAGGATGTAGGAGCCGCTGGAGGTGTGCAGCAGGAAGTTCGAATTCTCGGTGCCCTCGGCGATGCCCTTGTAGGACAGGAGATCGCCGACCGGGTAGTGCTTCAGGAAAGCGCCGAGTTCGCCCTCCGCAACGTCTGTATAGACCGCCATGGCCGTTCACGCGGCCCCGTTGACGAAAGCCATGTCGGCCGGCGTCAGTTCGACATCGCGCAATACCCGCATGACCGGAAAATCCTCTGTTTCGGTGGCCGTGATGGCCAGGTCGATGGTCACATCGAAACGCTGGCGGAACGCGTCGATGATCTCGTCGACGATGATCTCCGGCGCCGATGCCCCGGCCGACAGGCCAAGCGTCGAAATGCCGCCGATCTCATTCCACGGAATTTCAGCGGCGCGCTGCACGAGAAGCGACATGGCGGCGCCGGCGCGTTCCGCAACTTCGACGAGGCGGCGCGAATTCGAGGAATTGGGAGCGCCGACGATCAGATAGAGGTCAGCACCCGGGGCGGTGTCCTTGACCGCCTCCTGGCGGTTGGTGGTGGCGTAGCAGATCGATTCCGCCGCCGGCGCCTGAAGGTCCGGAAAGCGCTCCTGCAGTGCGCGGATGATGCCGGCGGTATCCTCGACCGAGAGCGTGGTCTGGGTGACGAAACCGAGTGCCTTGGGATCGGCCGGCACAAGCCGGGCGGCATCGGCTTCGGTCTCGATCAGCGTTACCGCGCCTTCCGGCAACTGCCCCATGGTGCCGATCACCTCGGGGTGCCCGGCATGGCCGATCAGCAGAACGTGGCGGCCAAGCCGCTGGTGACGCATCGCCTGTTTGTGGACCTTGGAGACCAGCGGACAGGTTGCGTCGAGATAGAACAGGTTGCGCGCCTGCGCGTCCGCCGGCACCGACTTGGGCACGCCGTGCGCCGAAAAGACGACCGGCGACTGCCGGTGTTCGGCCGGAATTTCGGAAAGTTCCTCGATGAAGACGGCGCCGAGGCTTTGCAGCCCCTCGACAACATAGCGGTTGTGCACGATCTCGTGGCGGACATAGACCGGCGCGCCATATTTCTTCAGTGCCAGCACGACAATCTGGATGGCACGGTCGACGCCCGCGCAAAAACCGCGCGGCTGGCAGAGCCGGATCGTCAGAGGAGGCTTGGCGATTGTGTGAAGCATTAAATCCTGCCGGTTCGTCAGCGCCGAAATGAGGTGCCCACCCCTGCCCTGTCAAGGGTATCGCTCGTATTCAGTCCTCTTTCGCCGGCCGGCGAAGCCGTAGGATGAGTACGGCGGCAAGCGCCGCGGCAAGCCCGTACCAGGTGACAGCATATTGCAGATGGCTGTTCGGCAGATCGATGATGGTGACGCCTCCGACCGGCAGGCCGCCTGGATTTGGCGTCTTGTCGGCATCGATGAAGATCGGCACCAGCGTGAAGCCGGCAGGCAGGCCGGCGCTCGCGGCCATGACGTCGCGGTCCTTCCAGTAGAAGATGTTCTTGGCCACGTTATTGTCGGGAAGCATCATGGAGGGCTTTGCCGGAAGCGGGTTGCGGGCAAGCCCGGTGACCGTGACCTTGCCCGCCACCTGTCCCTTGGCGCGCTTGGCGGCGTCCTTGAGGTCGTAGGGCACAAAGCCACGGTTGATCAGGACGAAACGGCCATCGTCAAGGGCCAGCGGCGTGTAGACATTGAAGCCGGCATCCCCTTGCCAGGTCGCGTAGAAATGCCGTTCGCCGGAATGCAGGAAAGTGCCGGTGACAGTGACCGGCGTGTAGTCGACGTCGCCGGTCGAGGCGAATTCCTTCTCGACCTCGGCCAGCGGCAGCGGCGCCGAATGCGTGCGCTGGTCGATGGTCTGCAGCAGGCCTTCCTTCCAGTGCAGGCGCTGGACCTGCCATGTGCCGAGCGCCAGCAAGACCAAGAACAGCACAAGGCCAAGGGCGAACAACAGTGCCGATCTCGGCCGCGAACGGCCGCCGACGTTGACGGAAGCCTCGCTCATTCGCCGCGGTCCAGCCGACCCTCGGCCGCTTTGTTGCGGTATTGCAGGGTGAGCAGCACGCCCTTGATCAACCGGAGCGCCGTCAGGCACAGCACCAGGGCCAGTGGGATCCATATTAGTAGATGCAGCCAGAGCGGCGGGCTCAGCGTCACCTCGACCCAGAGCGCCAGGCCGACGATGATGAAGCCGATGATCAGGATGACGAAGACCGCCGGCCCGTCGCCGGCATCGGCGTAGGAATAGTCGAGGCCGCAATTGACGCAGCGCTTGCCGACGGTGAGAAAGCCGGAGAACAGCCGCCCCTCGCCGCAACGCGGGCAACGGCCGTGCAGGCCGGCCGAGATCGGATCGATCGGAGGCCAGATCGCCCTATCTTCACTCATGGTTGTCTTCACTCATGGTTGTCTTCACTCATGGTTGTCTTCACTCACGGTCATTGCCCGATATCGATCGGCGTCCCATCGGCCACCATTGCCCAGATTTCGTCCATGTCGGAGTCCGTAACCCCAATGCAGCCATCGGTCCAGTCGACCAATTGAAGCAGCCAGCCCCACCGGCCGAAGCCGTTCGGCTGGCCGTGGATCATGATCATGCCGCCGGGATCGACATTGCGTGCCTTCTCAGATCGACCCTGTCACCGGCAAGAGCCGGGAATGCCAAGACGATAAACGCGAAAACTACCGAGATCAGCCGCATCTTCCATCGATCGACGATCATAGCGCCGAAAAGAAGAAGGCGGCCACGTCGCCGCGGCCGCCTCCCTAAATCGAATCCCAAAGGCGGGATCAGTGACCTTCGACCACCGCGCCGACCGATCCCCAGACGTAGATCGAGGCAAACAGGAACAGCCAGACCACGTCGACGAAGTGCCAGTACCAGGCGGCCGCCTCGAAGCCGAAATGCTGCTTGGGGGTGAAGTCGCCCTTCATCGCGCGGATCAGGCAGACCAGCAGGAAGATGGTGCCGATGATGACATGGAAGCCATGGAAGCCGGTCGCCATGAAAAAGGTGGCGCCGTAGATGGAATCCTTGAAGCCGAACGGCGCGTGCATGTACTCGTAGGCCTGCACCATGGTGAACAGCATACCGAGGCCGACGGTCAGCACCAGGCCGTTGACCAGCCCCTTGCGGTCGCCATGGAGGAGCGAGTGATGCGCCCAGGTGACCGTGGTGCCCGACAGCAGCAGGATGACGGTGTTGTAAAGCGGCAGATGGAAGGGATCGAGAACCTCCATGCCCTTCGGCGGCCAGACACCACCGGTAAACGTGTGGCGCGCGTAGTTCTGCACCTCCCCGGCAAAAAGGCTGGCATCGAAATAGGCCCAGAACCAGGCGACGAAGAACATCACCTCCGAGGCGATGAACATGATCATGCCGTAGCGCAGGTGGAGCGACACGACGCGCGTGTGGTGGCCCTCATGCGCTTCCTTGATCGTGTCAGACCACCAGGCGAACATGGTGTACAGGACGATCACGATGCCGATGAAGAACAGCCACGGATTGGCGATGTTGAAGCCGAAGATCGGGAAGGAGCCGCCCTTCAGGTATTCCATGAGGCAGACACCGCCAAAAGCGGTGACAAGCGCTCCGACCGATCCCACGAAGGGCCACGGGCTAGGGTCGACGAGATGGTAGTCATGGTGTGGTTTTGCGTGAGCGTCTGCCATATCAACCCCCGGGATTTCCTTCGGTATCTGAAACTGTCTTGCTGTTGCCCTTGGCCGGCTCCGAGGAGGCGACCGGCTTGTTCTTCTCGACCGGGAACATCGTATAGGACAGGGTGATAGTCTTGATGTCCTTCAGTTCCGGCACATTCACGATGTCGGGGTCCACATAGAACAGGACCGGCATGTCCAGCGTCTCGCCGGGCTTCAGCGTCGTGTCGGTAAAGCAGAAGCATTCGACCTTGTTGAAGTACGGACCGGCCAGTTCCGGCTGCACGTTGAAGGTGGCGCGGCCTGTGACGGGGCGATTGAACTTGTTGGTCGCCTGATAGTGCGCCTGCACGGTCTGCCCGATCTTCATGATCATCGAGCGCTGGACCGGCTGGAACTCCCAAGGCACGCCGGCAATGTTGGCGTCGAAGCGGACGGTGACCTCGCGGTCAAGCACGCGGCCGGCATACTGCCTCTCGACACGCTGCGTGGTACCACCGTAACCGGTCGCCTGGCAGAACATCTTGTAGAGCGGCACGGCTGCATAGGCCATGCCGATCATGCCGGTGAAGAAGGCGAGGCAGACGGCCGCGACGGCGCGGTTGCTGGTCTTGCCGGCCGTCTTTCTGGGCGTCTCGACGCTCATCACATCTTGCCCGACAAATTGTGGCCGAACTTCACGATCGTGGCGATGTAGAAAATCACGACCAGCAGAGCCAGCGCTACGCCTATCGCAATGGAACGGCTGCGCTGGGCCTTCTTCTGGCGATCGGTCAAGGTGACCATCTCGAGTTCTTTCTCGACCATAGTCATGCCCCACCCATGGCAAGCGCGCGTTCGACGACACAGTCGGCCAGATAGGCGGCGAAGATGGCGAAGAGATAGAGCAGCGAATAGGCGAACAGGGCCTTGGCCGGCTTCATGGCGCGGTCGTCGTCGGCCATGCCAAGCACTTTCCAGGCATACCAGACGAAACCAACGCCCAGCAGCAGAGCGGCCACGCCATAGAATGGCGTCGTGTAGCCGAGCAGCCAGGGCAGCACGCCGACCGGGGCCAGCACCACTGCGTAGGCGAAAATCTGACGGCGGGTCGATGCATGGCCGGCAACGTTCGGCATCATCGGGATGCCGGCGCGGCCATAGTCCTCGGACTTGAACAGCGCGAGCGCCCAGAAATGCGGCGGCGTCCACAGGAAAATGATCAGGAACAGGATGATGCTTTCGAGGCTGACCGATCCGGTCGCCGCGGCCCAGCCGATAACCGGCGGGATGGCGCCCGCGGCACCGCCGATGACAATGTTCTGCGGCGTCGAGCGTTTCAGCCACATCGTGTACACGACGGCATAGAAGAAGATGGTGAAGGCCAGCAGCGTCGCGGCCAGCCAGTTGACCAGCACGCCGAGCGTCATCACCGACAGGACCGAAAGGACCAGGCCGAAGCTGAGCGCCTCGTGCGGCTGGATACGACCGGACGGGATTGGGCGGCTGGCGGTCCTGGTCATCACCGCGTCGATGTCGGCGTCGTACCACATGTTGAGAGCACCCGAGGCGCCGGCCCCAATCGCAATAGCCAGGATGGCTATCACCGCCAGCAGCGGGTTGATGGTCACCGGTGCCGCGACTAGCCCGACAAAGGCGGTGAACACCACCAGCGACATGACGCGCGGCTTCAGGAGGGCGAAGAAATCGCCCGCCGTCGCTTCCGACATGCGGAAGCCCGCTTCGTCAATGCTGGTTTTGTCGACTAGGGCCATGCGTACTCAAGTCCATTATTCCGTTGGCCAAAACCGCCGGCGGACCGGCGGTTTTGCATTCGAGGGGAGCCGCCTTACCTGATCTTCGGCAGCTGCTCCCACTGGTGGAAGGGCGGCGGCGAAGGCAGCTGCCATTCGAGAGTCGTTGCGCCCTCGCCCCATGGGTTGGCTCCGGCCACCCGCTTCTTCTGGAACGCTTCGAACACGCAGTAGAGGAAGATCAGGACGCCGACGGCCGAGATATAAGAACCGATGGACGACACATAGTTCCAGCCCGCAAACGCGTCGGGATAGTCGATGGTGCGGCGCGGCATGCCGGCGAGGCCGAGGAAATGCTGCGGGAAGAAGATCAGGTTGACGCCGACGAAGGTGACCCAGAAGTGGGTGTTGGCGATGACAGGCGAATACATGTAGCCGGTCATCTTCGGAAACCAGTAATACCAGCCCGCGAAGATGGCGAACACCGCGCCCAGCGACAGCACGTAGTGAAAGTGGGCAATGACGAAATAGGTGTCATGCAGCGACCGGTCGAGGCCGGCATTGGCCAGCTGGACGCCGGTGACACCGCCGATGGTGAACAGGAAGATGAAGCCCAGCGCCCACAGCATCGGCGTCTTGAACGAGATCGACCCGCCCCACATCGTTGCGATCCAGGAGAAGATCTTCACGCCCGTCGGCACCGCGATGACCATGGTGGCGAAGACGAAATAGCGCTGCGTGTCGAGCGACAGGCCGGTCGTGTACATGTGGTGCGCCCAGACGATGAAGCCGACGGCGCCGATCGCGACCATCGCGTAAGCCATGCCGAGATAACCGAACACCGGCTTGCGCGAAAAGGTCGAGATGACGTGGCTGATGATGCCGAAGCCCGGCAGGATCAGGATGTAGACTTCCGGGTGACCGAAGAACCAGAACAGATGCTGGAACAGGATCGGGTCACCACCGCCATCAGGCGCGAAGAACGTCGTGCCGAAGTTGCGGTCGGTGAGCAGCATGGTGATGCCACCGGCCAGAACCGGCAAGGACAACAGCAGCAGGAATGCGGTGATCAGCACCGACCATGCAAACAGCGGCATCTTGTGCAGGGTCATGCCGGGCGCGCGCATGTTGAAGATGGTGGTGATAAAGTTGATGGCGCCGAGGATCGACGAGGCGCCGGCGATGTGGATCGACAGAATCGCCAGATCCATGGCCGGTCCGGGCTGGCCCGAAGTCGACAGCGGCGGATAGAGCGTCCAGCCGCCGCCCACGCCAAAGGCGCCAGGCGCACTCGGAACGAACATCGAGGTGAGCAGCAGGATGAACGCCGGCGGCAGCAGCCAGAACGAAATGTTGTTCATGCGCGGGAACGCCATGTCGGGAGCGCCAATCATGATCGGCACCATCCAGTTGGCAAAACCGCCGATAAGCGCCGGCATGACCATGAAGAAGATCATGATCAGGGCGTGCGCGGTTGCGAAGGCATTGTACATGCTCTTGCCGCCGTCGATCGCGGCGTCACCGTTCATGCCATAGACCATCTGCGCCAGGCCGCTGAAGATCTGGATACCAGGCTCCTGCAGCTCCATGCGGATAGCGACCGAAAGCGCGGCGCCGATGATGCCGGCCATGATCGCAAAGATCAGGTAGAGCGTACCGATGTCCTTGTGGTTGGTCGAATAAACCCACCGCACCCAGCCATGATACGGCTTATGGTCGTGCCCGTCGTGAGCTGCAGCGTCTGCCATGTTCCGCTCCGTTCCTAAATCTTGCTAACCCGCGACATCAATTGCCGACGGCCGCTACCTTGTTCTGGCCATCGACCTCGGCCATGAGCGTCTTGTTGGCGCCCGGCAGATTGGTCTTGGCTGCCGCCAGCCAGGTCTTGAATTGCGCATCCGAGACGACACGGATGGCGATCGGCATGAAGGCGTGGTCCTTGCCGCAGAGTTGCGAGCACTGACCATAATACAGGCCTTCCTTCTCCGCCTTGAACCAGGTCTCGTTGGTGCGCCCCGGAACGGCGTCGATCTTGATGCCGAAGGACGGCATGGCGAAAGAGTGGATCACATCGGTCGCGGTGACGAGCACGCGGGTCATGGTGTTGACCGGCACCACCAGCTCATTGTCGACAGCGAGCAGGCGCGGATAGGCCTTGCGGTCCTCCTTGCCGGCGGCGGCGCGGTCACCGTCCTGGAGGATAGCGGAGTTGAAGGCGAGCGTGTTGTCGGTCTGGTATTCGTAATCCCAGTTCCACTGGTTGCCGGTCGCCTTGACCGTCAGCTTGGCCTCTTCCGGCGGAGTGTATTGCGCGGTCAAGAGCTGGAACGAGGGAATGGCGAGACAGAGCAGGACGACGACCGGGCCGACGGTCCAGATCACCTCGATCAGCGTGTTGTGGCTGGTGTTGGAGGGAACCGGGTTGGCGCTCGCGCGGAACCTCACGATGCAGTAGGCAAGGAGAAGCAGCACCAGAATGGTGATCGGAACGATGAACCACATCGTGTAGTTTCCGAACCACTCGATCTGCCGCATCATGTCGGTCGCCGGCGCCTGGAAGGTGGTCTCCCACTCCACGGGCTGATCGGCATGGGCGGATGTGCCTGCAAAAATCGTGGCAGCGGCACAAGCACTCAGAAACTTGGCACTTGCTAGAAACCTGGCGCTAGCTAGGAAATTTCTCATCGCCCTCTTCGTCTCCCAGTTCCTCGCGGCGGTGCCAACGAGAATAACGAACAATGCCGGGACGGGAATCCCGACAGTCTCAAGCTGGTTCAAACCATACTCTTTTTCCCTCCGCAAGAAAGGAGCGGTCGAAACCGTGCGGCATTTTTGCGCGCAAGCTGACATAGCTCTTCCAGGGCAATGGCCACGGTAGCGAATCGAGTATGTTCGGCGGTCTGTCCGCCCTATGCTGGCGGCGCCCGCAAAGCGTCGTAATTCAGGCGAATTTGGCAGGGAAAAGCGCTGTATTGCCTGTTTCGGGACAGTCCGGCCGCGGTCTCGTCCTTTACTTGGTATTGGCGCGGCTTAAAGTGCCGTGATTCGCAATGGAGCCGTCATGAACTCTTGGCTTTCGAGACTGAGGCATACGCGACCGGGACTTTCGAGAACCCTGGCGAACGTCGTGTTTCTCGCCGTCCTGTCCGCGGTCGGCCTGTTCGTCGCCGGTCAGGCCAATGCCGCCCAGCCGAGCGGCACGGTGCGCTCGACGCATGGCGCGTGGTCGATCATCTGCGACACGCCGGCCGGCGCCACCGCGGAACAATGCGTGATGATGCAGAACGTCGTCGCCGAGGACCGTCCGGAGATGGGACTTTCGGTCGTCGTGCTGCGCACCGCCGACAACAAGGCCGAGATCCTGCGCGTGCTGGCGCCGCTCGGCGTGCTGTTGCCGAACGGGCTCGGCCTCAACGTCGACGGCAAGGACATCGGCCGCGCCTATTTCGTGCGCTGCTTCCAGGACGGCTGCTACGCCGAGGTCATTCTCGAAAAGCCGCTGCTCGACACGCTGAAGACCGGCACGTCGGCAACGTTCATCGTCTTCCAGACGCCTGAGGAAGGCATCGGCATCCCGGTCGACCTCAAGGGTTTCGCCGACGGCTTTGCCGCCCTGCCCTGATCGCGGCTCTGCGCTGAACAAGACTTGGACGCTGAATCAGACCTGGACGCGGCTTTTGCCGACCCAGAAGCATGGCTTGCATCAACCGTACGATGTCATTCGTCGGCACTGATCTTCATTGCCGATTGTGTGGGCGCGGCTTCACGCCTACATCGGGGGAAAGCAATCATCCCACGGACGGACGCGCCATGAACAGTCTGATCGGCCAATTCGACATTTCAGACGACCGCATCAAGCAGATCGTCGCCGACACCATCAAGGGTGCGGACGACGGCGAGCTTTTCCTCGAATACAGCGAAAGCGAAGCGCTGATGTTCGACAACGGCCGGCTCAAGACCGCCAATTTCAACACCGACCAGGGCTTTGGCCTGCGTGCGGTCGCGGGCGAAGCCAGCGGGTACGCCCATTCCAGCGACCTGTCCGAGGCATCGCTGCTGCGCGCGGCCGAAGCCGTGTCGACCGTCAAGGGTGGCTATTCCGGTACGCTTGCCGCAGCCCCCGCCCGCACCAACCGCCATCTCTATGGCGACGAGAACCCGATCCCCTCGCCTTCCTTCGAGGCCAAGGGGAAGCTGCTGCAGGAAATCGACGCTTGGCTGCGCGCCGAGGATCCACGCGTGCGCCAGGTGACGGCCTCGATCGCCGCATCCTGGCAGCATGTCGAGCTAGTGCGCGCCGACGGCCAGATGGTACGCGATATCAGGCCGCTGGTCCGCGTCAACGTCTCGGTCGTCGTCGGCGACGGCGACCGCCAGGAGAGCGGCTCCTATGGCATGGGTGGACGCAAGGCGTTCGGCGACTTCCTCGTCGAGGATAGCTGGAAGCACGCCGCCAGGGAGGCGCTCCGGCAGGCGCTGGTCAATTTGGAGGCGATCCCGGCACCGGCCGGCACTTTCGACATCGTACTTTCCAGCGGCTGGCCGGGCGTGATGCTGCACGAAGCTGTCGGGCACGGACTGGAAGGCGACTTCAACCGCAAGAAGACCTCGGCCTTCGCCGGCCTGATGGGGCAGCAGGTGGCCGCCAAGGGCGTCACCGTCGTTGACGACGGCACCATCCCCGAACGGCGCGGCTCGCTCACCGTCGACGACGAAGGCACGCCTTCGGCCCGCAACGTTTTGATCGAGGACGGCAAGCTGGTCGGCTACATGCAGGATCGGCAGAACGCGCGGCTGATGGGCATGAAAGCCACCGGCAATGGCCGGCGTGAAGGCTATGCGCACCAGCCGATGCCGCGCATGACCAACACCTACATGACCTCAGGCGACATGGAGCCGGACGAGATCATCGCTTCCGTCAAGAACGGCATCTATGCCGTCTCCTTCGGCGGCGGCCAGGTCGACATCACGTCGGGCAAATTCGTGTTCGGCTGCACCGAGGCCTACATGATCGAGAACGGCAAGGTGACGCAGCCGATCAAGGGCGCCATGCTGATCGGCAACGGGCCTGACGCCATGCACCGCGTCACGATGGTCGGCAACGACATGAAGCTCGACAATGGCATTGGCATGTGCGGCAAGGCCGGCCAGGGCGTACCCGTCGGCGTCGGCCAGCCGCATCTGAGGATGAACCGGATGACAGTCGGCGGCACGAGGGTCTGAGGCGTCGGGGCGTTCTGGAATCATCGCCCGCCAACGATATTTTCCGGGCGTGCAGCCTTCGTGTCCAAATCAGGGAACGCGCCAGAGGACGTCCATCTGAAACCGATGCCGGCCTTTGCTCCGACGCGGCCGCAGGACGTGTTTGGAATCCTGCAGCACGCCGGCGGGCCAAAAACATTGGAGGATATGGACCCGGGTGTACGTGCCGAAGCGCAGCAGGGCCATGCTCGCGATTGATGCTTACCTACGGCGCAGCAACCTCTGCCTTATGCGAAACACAATCGTGTTAGGATATTATTAATTGTTCAATTGCCCGAATTGGCGTTTGCGCATTAGCTTGTCGCAAGTCTTCTCGTTGTGGTGGTGTTGGCAGTGCTGCGTTTCCCTCACGTCCTGACCTCTTCCTTCCTCTTTGGCTTCGTTTCGTTGGTTGGTGTTTCGTCGCTCTGTGTCAGTCCGGCGGCGGCGCAGTCGACATGGTTCAAGCGAACATCGACGCAACCTGCGGCCGGTGCAAACTCAGTCGCGGTCGGGGGACGCACCAGCGTTCCGTATGGCTGGGTCGATTTCTGCCATCGCCGGCCGAAAGAGTGCAAGGTGCCGGCCCTGCCCGCCACGAGCGTCAGGCTGACAGCGCAGAACCTGAGCATCCTCAAACGGATAAACCAAAAGGCGAACCGCTCCATCAAGCCCGTCAGCAACTACGATCACTGGGGTACGACGATGGACCACTGGGACTATCCGGTGGACGGCAAGGGCGACTGCAAGATCTACGCGCTCTACAAGCGCAAGCTTCTTCGGGAGGCGGGATTTCCCCGGCAGGCGCTGCTGATGACGGTGGTGCGCGACCTGAACAATGAGGGTCACACCATCCTGACGGTGAAGACCGACAAGGGCGATCTCATCCTAGACAATATGGTCGACGAAATCCGTCCCTGGAATGCAACCGGCTATTATTTCCTGAAACGCCAATCGCAACAGAACCCGAACATCTGGGTTTCGCTCAACCAGCGAGGCGGCACGCCAAAAACCTGACGGATGCCGCCAAGCTCGTAGTTTGAGCGGCCGGAGCGAACCGCCTTTGACAGGCTGACGCGCCACAAACCAGAGATCCCCTCTCGCAAGGTCATGGGCGGGATGTGCGCCCCGCGAACGGGAAGGTGACCGGCCGCGACAGCTTACTGGTTGCAGGCCGGTTCGCCCTGCTGTCCGCAAGACGGCTTCTTCTTGAGCTGCTGTGGCGGCTGCTCCTGCGGGAGACGCCGCTCTTGCATCTGCTGTCTCGGCTGCGCGCGGAATTCCGGCTTCGGCTCCGATCTCTGCGGCCGGAGCACCTGCTCGTTAGGCCTTTCCGGTCTCAACTGACGCTGCGCATTCTCGTTCGGGCTGATCCTGAGGTTGCGCTGGACGTTAACCTCCGGGCCGGCAGCGCCCTGTTCGCTGTTCTGCAGCCGGCGCAACGTCCTGCCCCTGTCGTTCCTGCTGGCGGAGCCCTGATTCTCGTCGGAGAACACGGCCGGATTGTTCCTCCTGAACCGTTTCTGCACGCCCGATCCGTCGGTTGGCTCACCGTTGACGGTCGGCAGTCTGCGGAACTTCCTGCTCTTGTCGTTTCCGCTGGCCGGGCCTTGATCCTGGTTGGAGAACACCTCCGGATTGTTCTTCCTGAGCCGCTCCTGCTCGCCAGGCCGATTTTCGGCCGGCGCACCGTTGACGGTCGGCACCTTGCGCAACTTCCTGCCCTTGTCCTTTCCACTGGCCAGGCCCTGATCGTTCGATTCGACAGCGGACTGGCCGGCGGACAAGTCCCTGCGCGTCAGCTTTTTCGGTTTGCCGGTGTTCTGGTCGGAGAAGGCGTTCGGATTGTTTTTCCTGAACCTCTCCTCGGCACTCGGCCCGTTCTCGGCCGGAGCACCGTTGACGGTCGGCAGCTTGCGGAACTTCTTGCCCTTCTGCTGAGCCGTGCCCTGCTCTCCGGCAACAGCAGCACCGGCATTTCCGGTCGCCTCTTGGTTCCCGCCCACGATGCCTTGCTTGCCAAGCTGCTGCCTGGACCTGTTGCTGGGCAAATTCTCACCGTTCAGCGCCGGCTTACCGTTGACGAGCGGCAGCTTTTTACCGTTGGCTCCTGGCAGGGCGTGGTCGGTTTCAAGCTTGCCGGTCGACAAGTCCTTCGACAGCGGAGTCGCGGCACCAGGCTGCTGGCCCTGTATCACACGCTGGCCAGGCTTCTGCGGCAAGCCACCCTGTTGCTGACTGGACGGGGCCTGACCGGACATGGCCGCTCTCTTTTTCAGCAGCGGCGGCAGCGCGACCCTGGCCTCCAGTGCAGCCGAGCCGGCCCCAACCGTGCCTCCGGCCGTGTTCTGGCCTGTAGCGAGGCCACCCTGAGCATTGTGATTGATGGTCTCGTTTTTGATCGTGGTGTTGATGTTGTTGATGACGGTCGTGTTGTGGATGTTGTTGAAGATGATGTCGTTCGGCGGCGGCACGATGTGACGCGGCGGGTTGATGAACGCAGGTATCGGCACGAACACCGGCGTTGGCAGGACGAAGACGTCTACCGGCGGCGGCGGCGCCACCAGCACCACGAAATCCGGCGGCGGCGGCGGCAGGAAGATCACCGCGATCGGCGGCGGCGGTTCGAAGTCGAAATCGGGATCGTCGAAATAGAGCACCGGCCTGTCGACGTAGACGATTTCCTCCTCCGGCGGCGGCGGCAAATCATACTCATAGACGGTGAATTCCTCCGGCGGCTCCAGGGCCGCATCGAAATGTTCGAGCCGCCGGCGCGCGTCCCAAGCATGCGGACCATGCGGATAGCGCCGCAGATAAGACCAATAGGCTTCCGGCGTGTCCTGCAGCCAGGTCTCGCGCCACGTCATCGCCTCGCGCCGCGCGGCGATGATGGCGCGCACGCGCTTGGCCATCGGATCGTGTGGATAAGCGCCGAGGAAATCCTCGTAGCCGCGCATCGTGTCGCGGTCGAGAGCCGCGACATAGGCGTCATGAGCGTTGAAGTCGCGGATCGCCCTGGTCCGATTGGACCGGGATTCGGCCTCCGAAACCTTGGGTGCGGGCGCGTCCGCGGCACGGTCGAAGAAGACGAACGGCGTGGTGATTTTCGAGACGTTCCACGGCACTTCCGCACCTTGCGTCACCTCGTTGACGCGCAGTCGTGTGCGGTCGAACACGTCGTCAAGCGACAATCCGCCCTCGCGTATCATCTCGGCCAGCGCCTGGGCATAAGCGCCGTAGGGGCCTTTGCCTTCGGGCGCGACCGTTCCGGGAGCGGCGTTGAAGGCAATCAGCATGTTCGGATCGGGATCGACCAACGCAAGGCCGCCGGCCAGCGGCTCTTTCCACTTCTGGAAGGGATTTGGCCGTGCCGCATCGAGCACGACGATGTTGACCTTCGTCGGCAATCCGGCCAGCGACTTGGTGACATCGGAGAGCCGCATCGCCTGAAGCGGCACGTCGGCTGGACTGGCAATCTGGGCATCGATCGGCAAGTAGTAATTCTCGCCTTCGAACTGCACGCCGTGGCCGGCGAGATAGACGAAGACAATCGCGTCGGGACCGGCGGCGGAGACCTTGCCGAGGAAATCACGCAATGCGCCGCGCAGCGATTCCTGATCGACATCGCGCGCGCCCACCACATCGAACCCCGCCGCCTGCAAGGTCTGCGCGATCAGGCCCGCATCATTGGCGGCGGTGGCGAGCTCGCCGGACTGATACGCGCCATTGCCGATGACGAACCCCAGGCGCTTTTCACCTTGCGCGAGGGCTCCGGTCGCGGAGCTGACCGCGAAAAAGATAAGAACGACGATGAGGCCGATGAATTTCTGAAGCGCCTGCATGTCCGCTATCGCCATCGATTCATATTAGTAACGACGAATAGGCCGAAATGTTTCCCAAAGATGCGAAATTAGGAGCCCGCACAAAGGCGGCATTAGGGCGCAATTCCGTCGAAAGAACAGAGGCTTCAGAAATTTCGTGCGAACCGGCGGTCGTGAACTACCGCCGCCGCTTCGGCTTCCCCAGCAGCGCGACCGCTTCGACATGGGGCGACCACAGGAACTGGTCGATCGGCGTCACGCTTTTCAAGGTGTAGCCGCCGTCGATGAGGATGCGCAGGTCGCGAGCCAGCGTTACCGGGTTGCAGGACACCGCGGCAATGAATGGAACATCCGAGCGGGCGATCTGCTTCGACTGGTCCTCGGCACCGGCGCGCGGCGGATCGAAGACCAAGCCGTCGAAGGCGTTCAACTCCTTGAACGTCAGTGGCCGGCGAAACAGGTCGCGACGCTCGCCCGTCACCCGCTTGATGCCTGTCGCGAAGCGGGATCCCCGGTCGAGCGCCGAAAGTGCGGCCGCATCGCCTTCGACCGCGTGCACTTCCGACGTCGCGGCCAACCGCAAGGCGAAGCTGCCGCAACCGGCAAAAAGGTCGGCGACCCTTTTTGCACGCTTCAGATGTCCGCCGACGATCTCGGCCATGGTCCGTTCGGCTGCCTCGGTCGCCTGCAGGAAGGCGCCCGGCGGTAGCGCCACCGCGACGCTGCCGAACATGACGACCGGCTTCCTTGGCTCAATGACGATCTCGTCATCGATGGACAGTCTGGCAAAGCCCTGTGCAATGACAAAATTGGCGGCGATACGGCGCTGGTGTTCGCCTAACTTGCCGGAATCATGCACCGCGATGTCGAGGCCGGAACCCGTAACGGTGACCGCCATCCGGAACGATTTGGTGGTGGCGCATATCAATTCGGCCAGCGCCCTCAGCTGGCCGAGTGCCGCGACGATCTCGGGCAGTGAGATCGGGCATTCGGATATGGAGATGATCTCCGGCGACAGATGGCGATTGAAGCCGAGCAACATGCCTGTTTCGGTGCGCCGGGCGGCAAGCACCACACGTCGGCGCGACTGCGGTGCGGAGGCGACCAACTCTCCGATTTCGCACTCGATGCCCTTGCCCTTCAATGCGTGCACCACCTTTTCACGCTTCCACTGTCGGTAGGCTTCGGCTTCCAGATGCTGGAGGGCACAACCGCCGCATTCGGTGAAGTGGCGGCAGGCGGGTTCGATGCGCAGCGGCGAGGCTTCCAGCACCGACATCAGCGCCGCACGATCCCTTTCGCGCGCGGCGGTGACGGTCTCGCCCGGCAGCGTGAAGGGAATGAACAGATCGCCGCTTTCGGTTTCGGCGATACCGTCGCCCTGCGATCCGAGCTTTCGTATTGTGAAGCGTGCGCTCATCGGTCCTTGGCTCCACCGAGCAGGAATTCGCGATTGCCGTCGCCACCTTCGATCGGCGACAGATGCATGCCGAGCGAACGCCAGCCGGGAACGGCATCCAGCCAATCCTGCAGCAGGCCCGCGACACGGGCGGCATCGAAGGGATCCTTCAACAGACCCCCTTTGCCGATCGCCTCGCGGCCCGCCTCGAATTGCGGTTTGACCAGAAAGACCGCGCCGGCACCGGACTTGGCAAGAGCAAGCGCCGGCGGCAGCGCAAGTTTCAGCGAGATGAAACTGACGTCGGAAACGATGAAATCCGGACTGCGACCGGCAAGATCGGCAGCCGTGAGATCGCGTGCGTTCAGGCCTTCGATCACGGTTACGCGCGGATCAGCGCCGACATCAGGATGCATCTGGCCGTGCCCGACATCGATTGCCGTGACATGGCGGGCGCCGCGTTCGAGCAACACCTGGGTGAACCCGCCTGTCGAGGCGCCGATGTCGAGGGCTTCGCGGCCAGCGGGGTCGAGGCCGAAATGGTCCAGTCCGCCGATAAGTTTGAGCGCCGCGCGCGAGACATAGCCTTGCGCCGGATCATCGATGACAACAAGGCATTGCGGCGAAACGTTCTTACCGGGCTTGCGGGCAATGGCGCCGTCAACTGTCACCGTGCCGCGCTCGACCGCGTCGCGGGCACGCGAGCGGCTGGCGAACAGCCCGCGCTGGACGAGCAGGTCGTCGAGCCGCTGGCGTGTGCTGGCTGGCAGAGGCGAATTCATCGGCCTTCTCTGACGAAAGCCTGCGGTGAAGGCAAGAACATTACACCGAACAAGGTGACGTCGTGCGAGAGCGGCTGGTGCGGCGAGCCAAGCCGCGGCTTGCGCGCATCGCATTGGGTCCGGCAGAATATTAGTCGAGGAGGACCACTGTTGTCGCGACACGGAGGACGAATGCTGATGGGAACCTGCCACTGTGGCGCGGCCCACTGGACCCTGGAAGGCGATCCCGGCCCGGTGACGGCCTGCAACTGCACGCTTTGCCGCCGCTATGGCGCGCTCTGGGCCTATGATTATGTCAACGAACGTATTCGCGTTTCAGGGCGGACGGCCAGCTATACGCGCGCCGGAAAGGACACGCCGTCACTTGAAATCCTGTTCTGCCCGATATGCGCCTGTGTGCTGGCATGGCGCGGCTTGCGCGCCAGCGATTCTGGCCGAATACGGATCGCAGTCAATGTGCGGCTGGCACCACCCGAAGCCGTCGCCGACTTGCCGATCGACCATTTCGATGGCCTCGACACTTACGACGATCTGCCCCGCGATGGCCGCTGTGTGCGCGACATGTGGTTTTAAAAGATGGTCCGTAAAACCTGGCGCTCGACAGCGGGAGACAGACCATCGTCCCGGTTCCCCGGCGCCTGTTCACGTGGATGTTCGGTCACAACAGCGGACGGAGGTGCGGGGTCCGGCAGCGCCACAAGCTGCGGCACCTGCTTGTAGGAAAAGCCGCCGCGAATATCGCCAATCTTGCCGGCAACAATGCCTAGCGCCGCCTTTTCAAGATTGCGGTCATAGGGTGTTTCGGCCGCGGCCGGCAAGACCATCACGGCCAAGAATGCCGCGCCGCACAGAACCGTCTTCATTGTTGTTGTCTCCCTGCCTGACGCCGGTCTAGCAGGGTGCCGTTGAAAAACGGCCAAGGGACACAGTAAGCGAAACGCCAAACGGCAGCGTTAACAACGCGTTACAAGATAAAGCCGGCAAACTGATCCAAGCTGTTCAGGTTTTGATTCAGGCGCGCTGGGCGCGGACCGTATGGCCGAGGGCCGTGAAAACAGTGCGCACGATCCCGGCGGCGTCGAGGCCGGCGTCGGCATACATCTTCTCCGGCTTGGCGTGGTCGGTGAAGGCGTCCGGCAGTACCAGCGGGCGTACCTTCAGGCCATTTTCCAGCAGTCCTTCATGGGCAAGGAACTGCAGTACATGGCTGGCGAAGCCTCCAATAGCGCCCTCCTCCACCGTCACCAGCACCTCATGCGAGCGGGCCAGCCGGCGGATCAAATCCTGGTCGAGCGGCTTGGCGAAGCGGGCGTCGGCAACGGTGGTGGAAAGCCCGGCCGCGCCGAGTTCCTCGGCGGCGATGAGGCAATCCTGCAAGCGCGTGCCGAAGGACAGCAGGGCAACCTTGCTGCCTTCCCGGACGATGCGGCCTTTGCCGATCTCGAGAACCGAGCCGCGCTCGGGCATGTCGACGCCGACCCCGTTGCCGCGCGGATAGCGGAAGGCGATCGGCCCATCGTCATAGCTGGCGGCGGTGCGCACCATGTGGCGCAACTCCGCTTCGTCGGCGGCAGCCATCACGACAAAGCCGGGCAGGCTTGCCAGGAAGGTGGTGTCGAACGCGCCGCAATGGGTGGCGCCATCGGCGCCGACAAAGCCGGCGCGATCGATGGGGAAACGCACCGGTATTTTCTGGATCGCGACGTCATGGACGACCTGATCGTAGGCGCGCTGCAGGAACGTCGAATAGATCGCCGCGAACGGCTTGTAGCCTTCCGTCGCCAGGCCGGCGGCGAAGGTCACCGCATGCTGCTCGGCGATGCCGACATCGAAGGTCCTCGACGGGAACACCTCGCCGAACAGATCGAGGCCGGTGCCGCTCGGCATGGCGGCGGTGACGGCGACGATGCGATCGTCCTCGCGGCCCTCCTGGATCAGGCTTTCGGCGAACACCTTGGTGTAGGCCGGCGCGTTGGCTGGCGCCTTGGCCTGCGCGCCGGTGATGACGTCGAATTTATTGACGCCGTGGTATTTGTCGGCGGCCGCTTCCGCCGGCGCATAACCCTTGCCCTTCTGGGTGACGACATGGATCAGCACCGGACCCTTGCCGTTGTCGCGGACATTTTTCAGGACCGGGATCAGATGCTCCAGATTGTGACCGTCGATCGGGCCGATGTGATAGAAGCCGAGTTCCTCGAACAAAGTGCCGCCGGTGACATAGCCGCGCGCATGCTCGACCGCGCGGGTGATGGCTCGATCGGCCCGCTTGCCGAGATAGGAGGTCAGTTTCTTGCCAAAGTCGCGCAAGCCGATATAGGCCTTGCCGGAAGCCAGGCGCGCCAGATAGGCGCTCATGGCGCCGGTCGGCGGCGCAATCGACATGTCGTTGTCGTTGAGGATGACGATGAGGCGGGCATCGAGCGCGCCCGCATTGTTCATCGCCTCATAGGCCATGCCGGCCGACATTGCGCCATCGCCGATGACTGAAATGACATTGTTGCGGCCGCCTGAAAGGTCGCGGGCGGCGGCCATGCCGAGACCAGCCGATATGGACGTCGAGGAGTGGGCGGCGCCGAACGGGTCATACTCGCTCTCGGCTCGGCGGGTGAAGCCCGACAGGCCGCCTTCCTGGCGCAAGGTGCGGATGCGGTCCCGGCGTCCAGTCAGGATCTTGTGCGGATAGGCCTGATGGCCGACATCCCAGATCAGCCGGTCATCGGGTGTGTTGAAGACATAATGCAGCGCCACCGTCAGTTCGACCACGCCAAGGCCGGCACCAAGGTGGCCGCCGGTGTGGGAGACAGCATCGACCAGTTCGGCGCGTAGCTCGGACGCCAGTTGCGGCAATTCGCTCTCGGCCAGCGTGCGCAGGTCGGCCGGGACGCGAACCTTGTCGAGAAGCGGCGTATGCGGCGTTGCGTTCACGTTGGGCCCAGACTCTCTTTTCATCGGCGGGATAGGCCGCCGGCCGGCGAAAGTAAATGCGTGTCGGTGACGCGGACGGTCAGCCCCTCACCGCTCCGCTCAGCCTTCCGGCAGCGGAATGAACTCTTTCTCATCGCCAGGAACGATATCGAAGCGGCCGGTCTTCCATTCCTGCTTGGCCTGCTCGATGCGCTCCTTCGACGAAGAGACGAAATTCCACCAGATGTAGCGCTTCGAACCGAGCGAGGCGCCGCCGAACAGCATGAAATGCGCACCGGTTTGCGACGATATGACGATCTCGTCGCCGGGCCGGAACACCAGCAGCCGTTCGGCCGGAAAGACGTCGCCCGAAATCGAGACTTCGCCCTCCAGCGTGTAGATGGCGCGCTCTTCCGCATCGGCCGGGATTTTGACGCTGGCACCGGGCCCCAGCCGCAAATCGGCGTAGAGCGTGTCGGAATCTGCCCGCACCGGGGACCGCAATCCTTGGAAGTCACCGATGACGACGCGGCCGCTGACGCCTTCGGCATCGATCTCTGGAAGCCGCAGCGCCGCTGTGTTCTCGAACACCGGTGCAACCTCTTCCTTGCCGTCCGGCAGAGCCAGCCAGGTCTGCAGGCCGGAGATCGACATCGGCGCGCCGCGCAATTCCTGCGGCGTGCGCTCGGAGTGGACGATGCCGCGGCCCGCAGTCATCAGGTTCACGTCGCCGGGCTCGATCACCATTTCGGTGCCGAGCGAATCGCGATGCCTGATCTTGCCATCGAACAGATAGGTCACGGTCGACAGGCCGATATGCGGGTGGGGACGGACATCGAGCGCCTGGCCGGTGCGCATGATCGCGGGGCCCATGCGATCGAAGAAAATGAACGGCCCGACCAGCCTTCTCTTGGCGGTCGGCAAGGCGCGGCGCACCTCGAAGCCGCCAATATCCTTGGCGTTGGGGATGACCATCAGTTCGATCTGGTCGCTGGCGAAGGCATCGCCGGCCTCAGGGTCTTTCCCCGGGAAGAAGCTCATGAACTCTCCTGGTCAGCGCTCGGTGGCCGCTTTGGACATGTCAGGCGAACCGGATCGCCGCCTTTGCTCTCAGTTTGGCTGCCACCTCTTCGCGATTGCGCGGATGCTGGTGGGTTTCGAGGGAATCAAGCAATTCGCGTGCGGATGCCGCGATGGCTTCGACCGCATAATCGAACGCATGCTGGTTCTGTTTCGACGGTCGCGTCGTTCCGCTGAGCTTGCGGACAAACTGGAGTGCCGCGTCGCGGACTTCGTCATTGGTTGCCGGCGGATCAAAATTGAACAGGGTCTTGATGTTTCTGCACATCGCTTCCGTATCTCCTCTTGTCCGTTTCAATCGGGACGAGTTGTATCCTCAATCATGATCGTGTTCAAAGTCGGTAAGCCTGCTCCGGACCTCAGTCCGCGTCGAGCGGCTCGGTTCCAACCGGCTTGCCGTCGCGCGACAGCCTGATCTTCTCGACCTTGTCCTCGGCGGCCTTCAGTAACCGGTCGCAATGCACCTTCAGCGCCTCGCCGCGTTCGTAGATCCGGATCGACTGGTCGAGCGGCACGTCGCCACGCTCCAGATCATCGACGATCTTCTCCAGCGCGTCGAGTGCCTGCTCGAAGCTCATCGCCTTGATGTCTTCGTTGATCTCACTAGTCATCATTCATCCTTTCATCAGTCGCCCGACATGGGCGCCGACCGAAAATGCCAATCCCTGCAGATCGTAGCCGCCCTCGAGCACGCTGACGAGCCGGTTGCCGCTATGGCGTGCGGCGCGCTGCATCAGTTGGCCGGTCGCCCAGTCGAAATCGTCCTCGGTAAGATTGATCTCCGCCAGCGGGTCGCGATGGTGCGCGTCGAAGCCGGCCGAAATGATGATCAGGTCGGGCGCGAAATTGTCGAGTGCCGGCAGCACGCGCGACAGGAAAGCATCGCGAAACACCTCGCTGCCGGTCTGCGGCGCCAGCGGCGCGTTGACGATGTTGCCGGCGCCGGTCTCGTTCTTCGCGCCGGTGCCGGGATAGAGCGGCATCTGGTGCGTCGAGCAATAGAGCACCGAGGGATCGTCCCAAAAAATATCCTGCGTGCCGTTGCCATGGTGCACGTCCCAATCGACGACGGCGACACGCTCCGCGCCATGCTTCTTCTGCGCATAGCGGGCAGCGATAGCCGCAGTGTTGAAGAAGCAGAAGCCCATGGCCGTGTTCTTTTCAGCATGATGGCCAGGCGGCCGGGCGGCGACGAAGACATTGTCGGCGCGGCCCGCAAAGACGTCGTCGACGGCGGCATTGGCGGCGCCGATCGCGGTGATCACCGCCTGCCAGCTCTTCGGGCTGGCGGTGGTGTCGGCGTCGATGCGGGCGAGGCCTTCAGCGGGAATGGCGGCGCGCACGCGCGCGACGAAATCGGCGGGATGCGCATAGAGGATGGTAGCCTCGTCGCCTTGCGGTGCCTCGGCGCGGTCAAGCGCGGCAAAAGCTTCGTCGTCGAGCACGCGCTCGATGGCGCGCAAGCGGTCGGGCCGCTCGGGGTGACCTGGCGGGGTGATGTGTTCGAGGAAGATCGGGTGCGTGTAGAGACGAGTGGCCATGTCCCCTATCTAGTGCCCCGGCGCCGTGATGGCCATGCGTTGCGGCTTGATCGCTGGGGAAAATCACGGCTGCGTCCATTCATGTCGCTGCGGGCATTGGCGTCGCCGGCGCTTCGGCGTAAGGTCGCCGCCACTGCCTGGTGCCCGCCGGTCTGTTTGTTTTAGCCGCATTCTGCGACGCCAAGTGATTCCACTTGGCTGCAAATGCTCTGGCGGGAGAATCGGGAACACGGTTTGATACCGTGGCGTGCCCAACGCTGTGAGGGGGACCGCGCCGGTAAGTGCCACTGTCGATGACGGGAAGGCACCGGACGCGGGTTGATCCCGAGCCAGAAGACCGGCCTGGCAGGCATCGTCATCCGCATGGTCAGGCGGATGGCATCAGAACGACGTGCGCCCTCCTGGACGCACAAAGTACGCTCTGAGAATTTGAACTGCTGCAATCGCAAGGGGACAAGCGATGCCGGAAGCTATGACCGCTCCAACGGCCAATGGATTTGATCAGATCGCGCGCGACGCGGTTTACCGCGCCATGTTCACGCGGCGCGACGTCCGCAGCCATTTTACATCGGAAGCGATCGACGACGAGGTGCTGGCGCGGCTGCTGCTTGCTGCCCATCACGCGCCATCGGTCGGCTTCATGCAGCCTTGGAATTTCATCGTCATTCGCGATGCCGCGCGACGGGCGAAGGTGCGCGACCTGTTCCTTGCCGCGCGCGAACAGGAACTGCCGGCAATCGAGGCGGACCGGCGGGCGCTCTACCGCAAGCTCAAGCTCGAAGGCATTTGCGAAAGCGCGCTCAACATCTGTATCACCTGCGACCACGAGCGCTCGAAAGGCTCGCCGCTGGGACGTTGGCACAATCCGGAAATGGATCTCTACAGTACGGTCTGCGCGGTACAGAATTTCTGGCTGGCGGCCCGCGCCGAGGGCGTTGGCGTCGGCTGGGTCAGCATCATCGAGGCGCAAGCGCTAAAAAGCCTGCTGTCCATCCCCGACCACGTGACGCCGATCGCCTATCTCTGCGTCGGCCGTGTCTCGGAGTTTGCGCCGAAACCGGACCTCGAAACGCATGGCTGGGGCCGACGGCTGCCGCTGCCCGAACTGATCATGAGCGAGACTTTTTGCGGCCAGGGTGAAGCCTCGCTCAAATCTACGGTGGCCCGCCTCAACACCGTCGCCGCTGCGCCGGCAAACCCCGCCGATCAGCGCGTCGCGCCGGCCGTGCCCCAGCGCGAACCGTCGAAGGTGGAGAGCGCCTTGCGCTTGAGTTCCCGGAACTTCGACGAGGCATCGGCCAGCCGTGCGTCCCAGGCGGCATCGGGCACCTGGCCCTCGATGGTCTTGAAATAGACCTGCATCAGGCAGGCAATAGCGAAAGGTTCGATGAACGCCGCCTTGAAGGCCCAGGCAAAGACAATGGCCAGAACGAAGGCCCAGCCGGCGAGCTGTCCGGGCATGACGTCAAGAATGGCGGCCGCCGGAGCCAGCATCAGCAGGAAGATGACGAAGGAGACCCCCCACATGATCAACGCCAGCCAGACTGCGTTCTTGACCATGATCTTGCCGTTCTGGGCGTAGAGCACGACGCCTTGCCGTGCGGTCTCGAAGGGTGAGGACGAATTGATGCGGATGTTGTAGCCGAGAATGATCTCGTCGACATAGGTCAGCGACAGGCGGATCACCGTGTTGAGGAATGAGACCAGGCCGCTCAGGCCCGGAATGGGCAGGAAAGCCGCAATGCCGCCCAGCAGGCCGGTGATGGCACGGATGGCGCCCTTGACCAGCTGGTCGACGACGAAAAGGATGTTCGCTTCGGCAAAACGCTCGGTCACAACCTCTTTCGCGTAGGCGATCTGGTTCTGGCCGTCGGGTATGTCATGGCCGTCGATCAGATGCACCATGACGGCGATATGGCCTGCCTTGACGACGTAGAGGATGTATTCGCGGATCCAGTAGACGGCGATCGAGACGAGGCCGAAGCCAACAATCCCGCCCCACATGGCAAAGGACAGCGGTCCGTCGGGATCGGTGGAGATATGGCCGACGCCATAGCCGACGGAGGCGCCCGTGCCGGTGGCCATGATATAGGCCAGCGTGATGCCGAAATAGACGATCATGCGAAAGACGATGAAAGGCCAGGTCCGCATCATGATGGACACCGACCTGCCGATATCGAAATCCCACATGCCCCGAATCCCCCAGAGGTGGCTGTGGAGGATGCGCCCAAACCGTCTATTGTCAATTGCAGGCGGTGGCGGGAGCGCCACGGTGGCTCAGTTTGGCCGCGCTTCCGGCTTTTCGAGCAGGCCTTCGAGCAATTGCTTGAACGCTGCCACCACCTTCCTCGACGTCGCTTCGGGATCGTTCGAGTTGGCGATCCGCTGTGCGGCCTGGCTGCTCGCCCCGTTGATCAGCCGCGCCGCGGTCTCGGGATCGAGGCCCGGCACGACCACCCCCTCCTCTTGCAGCGCGGTCAGATGATCGGTCATTGAACCGACGCAGGCATTGGCATTCGACCACTGTGCCGGATCGCCCAGCACGGCCGGACCGTCCCGGAACATGATGCGCTGGATTTCCGGCTCCAGCGCCATTTCGATGTAGGTCGTGCATTCGTCGACGAAATGCTGCCAGCGGGTCGGCGCCCTCGACGCGACCTCATTCACCCGCGCGGCCATTTCCGCATCGATTTGCGCGATAACCGCCTGCAGCAGTCCCTTCTTATCGCCGAAATGATGATAGAGGGCGCCGCGCGTCAGTCCGGCCGATGCGGTGAAATCGTCCATCGACGCTTCGGCATAACCGATGGTGCCAAAGGCTTGGCGCGCCGCGGCGATCAGCTTGGCACGCGTCTCGGCGATCATCTCTCTGCGGGGTCGGTGCATGCTCTGGCCTTATCTACATACGCTCCGTATGCCAATTGACATACGCGACGTATGGTCTATTTAACACTTATACGTCTCGTATGTAATTGTCGAATCGCCCCTTGTCGAGGAACAGGATCATGCAAAACCCCTACTCGGAAATCTTTCGCGCTCCTGGCGCCAGGGGCTTTGCCGCCGCCGGCTTCATGGCGCGCCTGCCGATCGCCATGGCGCCGATCGGCATCGTGGCGATGCTGTCGCAGACGCGTGGCGAATACTGGCTGGCGGGTGCGGTTTCGGCGACATTCGCCTTGGCCAATGCTTTCCTGGCGCCGCAAATATCGAGGTTGGTCGACCGCCTCGGCCAGACGCGGGTTGTCGTCCCCGCCACCATCATCTCCGTGCTCGCATTCGCGGCCCTGATCGCATCGGCCAACCAGGACTGGCCGATATGGACGCTATTCGTGTCGGCATTGCTGGCCGCGGCGATGCCAAGCATGCCGGCCATGATACGCGCGCGCTGGACCGAGCTTTTCCGGGGCCGGCCCGAGATGAACACCGCCTTCGCCTTCGAGTCGGCGGCCGACGAACTGGTCTACATCGCCGGCGCATCGCTGTCGGTTGGTCTCAGCGCCGCGCTGTTCCCGGAAGCGGGCGTGCTCGTCAGCACGCTGTTCCTGGCCCTGGGCTCGATAGCCTTCATCCTGCAGCGTTCGACCGAACCGCAGGTGCGACCGGTGGACCATGGCTCAACCGGCTCGGCTATCCGCCTGGGGCCGGTTCAAATCATCACCTTCGCCATGATCTTCATCGGCGCGACTTTCGCGACGACGGAGGTGAGCACGGTGGCGATCACCAAGGAACTCGGCCAGCCAGGCGCCGCAAGTCTCGTCATCGGCGTCTATGCGCTGGGCTCCTTCGTGCTCGGCATCATCATCGGCGCGCTCAACCTGAAAGCACCGCTGCAGCGCCAGCTCGCCATCGCGATCGCGTTGGTCGCGCTCGGCACACTGCTGCCGCTTACCGCCAGCACCGTGCCCGTGCTCGCGCTGACTGTCTTCATCAGCGGCGTGGCGATCTCGCCGACCTTCATCACCGCCTTCGGCCTGATCGAACGGCATGTGCCTGAGACGATGCTGACCGAAGGCATCACCTGGGTGACCACCGGCATCGGCATCGGCATGGCGCTCGGTTCGTTCGCTGCCGGCGCCGTGGTGGATGCGTTCGGCGCCCAGAACGGGTTCTGGGTTTCGGTGGCATCAGGCGTTATCGCACTGGTCACGGTGCTGCTCGGCCAGCGCAGCCTCGCCACCCATGAATGCGAGTTGGAAGGATGCGAGGCGGCAATCCCGGCCGAGTGACAGCCAGGATTTCTTGAGCTCAGATAATCTCGGTCTTGGCGATGTGGATGCCAAACCCTTCGAGACCGACATAATGGCGTTCGCGCGAGGCGATCAGGTTGATGGAGGAAATGCCGAGATCCTTCAGGATCTGCGCACCAAGGCCGATCTCGCGCCATTCGCTCTCGCGCCGGCGCGCCTCTTCATGGTCCTCGCGATCGCCCGGCGCCGGCCGGTTGCGCTCCTGGTGGGCGACGCCGACCGAGCCCTCGCGCAGATAGACGATGACACCGCGCTTGCGCTCGCCCATCGCCTTCATGATGCCGTCGAGGCGGTGGCTGGTGCCGAACACATCGGTTACGACGTCCTCCGAATGCAGTCGCACCGGGACGTCCTCGCCGTCGCGGATATCGCCGAAGACGATGGCGACGTGATGCATCGTGTCCCAGGGCAGCGTGTAGGTGAAGACCTGCGCCTTGCCACCCAGCGTCTCGATGTCGGAACAGGCGACGCGCTCGACCAGCGTTTCCTTGCGCTGCCGGTAAGCGATGAGGTCGGCGACCGATATCTGCTTGAGACCGTGCTCCTCGGCGAAGGCCGCGACCTGCGGGCCGCGCTTGACGGTGCCGTCATCATTGACCAGTTCCGAGATCACGCCGATCGGCGGCAGGCCGGCGAGCCTGCAGAGGTCGACCGCGGCCTCGGTGTGACCCGAGCGCATCAACACGCCGCCTTCGCGCGCGATGAGCGGAAAGATGTGGCCGGGGCGGACGAAATCGGAGGCGCCGACATTGCCGTTGGCAAGATTGCGAACGGTCAGCGTGCGGTCGTCGGCTGAAATGCCTGTCGTGGTGCCATGCTTGAAGTCGACGCTGACGGTGAAGGCGGTCGTGTGGGCCGAATCATTGTCGGCCACCATCGGCGCGAGGTTCAGCCGCTTGGCCTCCTCGCGCGGCATCGGCGTACAGACGATGCCCGACGTGTTGCGCACGATGAAGGCCATCTTCTCCGGCGTGCAGTGGACGGCGGCGACGATCAGGTCGCCCTCGTTCTCACGCCCGTCATCGTCCATGACGACGACGATCTCGCCGCGTTCGAAGGCCCGAATTGCTTCGACGATTTTCTTCTGGTCGTAAGGCATAAAGCGCTCGTTTCACTCGCAGGGAGTAGGGGAATAGGGTAGTGCGGGATTAGGGAAAAGGAAAATTTGGCCGTTTTGGCGTGGCAGCCAAGCTTAGTCCCCTAGTCCCTATCCCCTTCCTGTCTGTCCTCGGTGCCGCAGATAGTGGTCGGCGATGGCGCAGGCAACCATGGCCTCGCCGATCGGCACGGCGCGGATGCCGACGCAAGGGTCGTGGCGACCCTTGGTCATCACCTCCACGTCGTTGCCGTCCTTGTCGATCGATTTGCGCGGCGTCAGGATCGACGACGTCGGCTTCACGGCAAAGCGCGCGACGATCGCCTGGCCGGTGGAGATGCCGCCGAGGATGCCGCCGGCATTATTAGACAGGAACACCGGCTCGCCGTCATTGCCCATGCGCATCTCGTCGGCATTCTGCTCACCGGTGATGCGGGCGGCCTCGAAGCCGTTGCCGATCTCGACGCCCTTGACGGCGTTGATCGACATCAGGCCGGAGGCAATGTCCTGGTCGAGCTTGGCGTAGATCGGCGCGCCGAGGCCGGGAGGCACGCCGTCAGCGACGATCTCGATCACCGCGCCGACCGAGGAGCCGGCCTTGCGAATGGCGTCGAGATATTGCGTGAAAACAGGAACGGAAGCGGGATCGGGGGTGAAGAACGGATTTTCCGCGTCGCCGATGAAATTCCAGTTCCAGTTGGCTCGGTCGATCGACTTTTCGCCCATCGACACCAACGCGCCGCGCACGACCATGCCCGGCACCACCTTGCGGGCGAGCGCGCCGGCGGCGACCCTGGCCACGGTCTCGCGTGCGGAAGAGCGGCCGCCACCGCGATAGTCCCGTACCCCGTATTTGGCCTCGTAGGTGTAGTCGGCATGGCCCGGCCGGAACTGGCGGGCGATCTCACCATAGTCCTTCGAGCGCTGATCGACATTCTCGATCAGCATCGAGACTGGCGTACCGGTAGTGATCATCGTCGCGCCGTCCTCGTCGAGGACGAAGCCTGAGAGGATCTTCACCTCGTCCGGCTCGCGGCGTTGGGTGACGAAGCGCGATTGGCCGGGTCGGCGCTTGTCGAGTTCGGCCTGGATTTCATCGCGCGTGAAACGGATACCCGGCGGACAGCCATCGACCACGCAGCCGAGCGCCGCGCCATGGCTCTCGCCCCAGGTGGTGACGCGGAAAAGATGGCCAAACGTGTTGTGAGACATGGAAAGTGCCCTGCCCGGCATCGAAACCGGCTGAAGCCAGCCTTCTATTGGCGTTTTCCACAGTGGTCAAACTGTGATCTGGCGGATTTAGTTTTGACACATTCGGTTGGTTTCTGCTCTGCTCCATTCGCCGTTGAGGATCCGCCGCCACCCAGGCCGGCGCAATGACCAAAGAGGACGATGATGCGTACCCTGATTGGCGCTGTTGCCGCCACGCTGCTGCTTTCCACCGCCGCCTTTGCCGGCCAGACCGAAGGCCTGATCAAGAAGGTCGACAAGGACGCATTGACGCTGACGCTTGATGACGGCAAATCCTACAAGCTGAACGCCGAGACCGATCTCGACGCGCTGAAGCCAGGCATGGACATCGTCATCGCTTACGATGTGACCGATGGCGAAAACGTCGTCACCGACATGCAGTTGCCGGGAGACAGCGACACGAACTAAAGCGCGTCGCGTCGAAACGGATTCATGCGACACGCTTTAGGTCTTGTTTTTGTGCATGTCGTCTTCCCAAAAACCGAGGTCACTTTGGGCGACATGCGTTAGGAATTGGCCTTTACCAGGCGTCCTAAAGCCATTCCAGGCTGTTGCCTTCGAGTTTGAGCACGCGATCGTGCGGTATCTCCAGGTTCGCGGCCTCGTCCTCGGGCCTATCAAGCACGAAGCGAAACAGGGCGCGCATGACACCGCCATGCGTGACACAGATCGTCTTGCGGTCGATCTCGTCGAACCATGGCTTCACCCGCTCAAGCAGCATCTGGTAGTTCTCGGCACCTTCGCCCGGCGGCTGAAAATTCCATTTATCGCGAGCACGCGTCCTGCTTGCCCCGGGAGACCGCGTATCGAGCTCGGCAAAGGTAAAGCCCTGCCAATCGCCGAAATTGACTTCAATGAGCCTGATATCGGTTCGATAGGCGAGCGGATCGAGCTTCATGGCGGCGCGGATGCGCTCCATTGTCTCGCGCGTCCGCCTCATTGGGCTGGCGACGAAGTCGAACTCGTTGGGATCGCCGACGAGTTCGGCCAGCCGATGGCCGTTTCTGGTCGCCTGCTCGCGGCCGAGAGCATTGAGATCGGTGTCGGCCTGGCCCTGAAGCCGGAACTCGGCGTTCCACGCGGTCTGGCCGTGGCGCGCGATATAAACCAGCGGGTACATCAGCTCTTCCGGAGATAGGCCCAGGGCCTGGACGGAGGATAGGCGGAGAGAACTAATCCTTGACCGTCGAAATATCCGGCGCGTCGACCGCCTTCATGCCGACGACATGATAGCCGGAATCGACATGGTGCACCTCGCCGGTGACGCCACGCGACAGGTCGGACAGGAAATAGACGCCGGAATCGCCGACTTCTTCCTGCGTGACTGTCTGCTTCAGCGGCGAATTGTATTCGTTCCACTTCAGGATGTAGCGGAAATCGCCAATGCCGGAGGCGGCAAGCGTCTTGATCGGGCCGGCGGAAATCGCGTTGACGCGGATCTTCTTGGCGCCAAGATCAACCGCGAGGTAACGTACGCTGGCCTCGAGTGCCGCCTTGGCGACGCCCATGACGTTATAGTGCGGCATCACCTTCTCGGCGCCGTAATAGGTCAGCGTCAGCAGCGAACCGCCCTCGGTCATCAGCGCTTCGGCGCGCTTGGCGATGGTGGTGAAGGAATAGACCGAAATGTCCATGGTGCGCAGGAAATTGTCGCGCGTCGTCTCGACATAACGGCCGGTCAGCTCGTCCTTGTCGGAAAAAGCGATGGCATGGACGAGGAAGTCGAGCTTGCCCCAATGCTTGGCGACATTAGCGAAAACCTCGTCCAAGCTCGCGGAATCGGTGACGTCGCAATGGCCGGCGACAAAGGCGCCCAGTTCCGCCGCCAGAGGCTCGACCCGCTTCTTGAAGGCTTCGCCCTGATAGGTCAGTGCGATCTCGGCGCCGTGATCGACGCAGGCCTTGGCAATGCCATAGGCGATCGACCTGTTATTGGCGACGCCAAGAATAAGGCCGCGCTTGCCGGCCATTAGGCCCTGTCCACCCGCCATGTCAGCGCTCTCCGCAAGGTTTCTCTTTGTGGAGTGCCTATCGCACAGGCACACAGCCCCTTCAAGCGTTCAAACCGGACAGTTCGGGGGACAAAAGCTCTTGATCAGCCTTTTTGGCCGCGCAACAGCGATTCCAGCGCGCTGTCGCCGCCTTCCGGCAGCATGATGCGCACATGGGCATAGAGATCGCCATGGCCGCCGGCCTTCTCCGGCAAGCCCCTGCCCTTGAGCCGAAGGACCTTGTCGGAACTGGACCAAGCGGGAACGTTGACAGCGAGCCTGCCCGTCGGCGTCTCGACCGGCACCTTGGCGCCCAGCACAGCATCGGCCAGCGAAACCGGCAGATCGGCGTGCAGGTCGCGACCCTCGATGCGGTAGCGCGGATGGCGGCGGATGTGGATCTTGACCAGTGCGTCGCCGGGCTGGCCCGGTCCCTGCTCGCCCTGGCCTTTCAACCGGATGGTCTGGCCATCCTCGACATAGGCCGGCAGCTTGACCGCCACCTTGCGGCCGTCCGGGAACATCGCCGTGACCTTTTCGGCGTTCGCAGCTTCCTCGATGGTGACGTCGAGCGTGACGTTCAGGTCAGCTGATGCCGCCGGCTGGCGGCGGTCGCCTGCCCCTGGCCCGCGCGCGCCTGAAAAGGCATCGCCGAAAATCTGGCTGAAGATGTCGCTGTTGCCGTCGAACGGATCGCCACCGGGGCGGCCCGAGCGGAACTCGAATCGCGAGCCGCCGGCGCCCTGCTGCTGGCGGCGAAACCCGGCAAAGGGGTCACCGCCGCCGGCCGCACTTTCAAAACCCTGGAAACGCGGCTTGCCGTCGGCATCGATCTCGCCACGATCGAAAGCGGCACGGTTCTTCTCGTCGCCGATGACCTCGTAGGCCTGATTGGCCGCGGCAAAACGGTCCTTCGCCTTGGGATCATTCGGATTCTGGTCCGGATGATGTTTCTTTGCGAGTTTCCGGTACGCCGATTTTATGTCCTTGGCCGATGCGTTCTTTGCAACGCCCAGCACCTCATAGGGGTCGCGCATGCTTCCTGCCCTGGAAAAGGAGTGAGTCCATACTTGCCCCCTATATGCGCTCGCATAGGAAGAAATTCCAGTAGCGGTGCATCATATCAAGGCCGGAAAATCAGAGTGCCTTGAAGCCCTGCATGCGCCAGCCGCCGGCGCTGGCAAGACAGAGTTCGCCTTCGAACATGGCAACGCCGTCAAAGCTCTCGCGCGAAGCCCTGAAGCGGCGGCAGGTCTGGCCGCTGTCCTTCAATTCCGCCAGTTCCGTGATGGAGCCGCGCGAGCCGGTGCCGGCATTCGCCCAAGGCACGGCCTGGCCACTGAGTTGCTCGATGTCGGCGGAGGATACCGCATTGCCGATCGTCGTCTGGTCGGAGTCGCGATCCGAATCGGCCGGCTTGGCCGAAGCCGATGTGCTGCTGGTCAGGATCGAGCGGTCGACTTCGGCTTTGTCCAGGCTGAAGCCGCCCGCACCGCAGCCGGCAAGCGGCAGGGCGATTGCCACGATCGCCGCTTTCGCGCTGGCTGAAGCGATAACGCCCCATTGCCTGCTGTCAAAAGCTTGCGCGATACGCGACAATCGGCAACCTCCCTGATCTCGTGACAATTTGAGAAAAACTATGAGTGACACAGCGTTAATAACCAGTGACTTTACCGAAGCGGCCGAGCCGTTTCGTCTCTTTGCCGCATGGCTGGACGACGCCAGCAAGAGCGAAATCAACGATGCCAACGGCGTGGCGCTGGCGACCGTCGATGCCGAGGGCATGCCGGACGTACGGATGGTGCTGCTCAAGGGGTTCGATGAAAGCGGCTTTGTGTTCTACACGAATTTCGAAAGCGCCAAGGGCCAGGAGATTCTAGGCAGCATGAAGGCGGCGATGTGTTTCCACTGGAAATCGCTGCGCCGCCAGGTCCGCATTCGCGGTCCGGTGGAAATCGTCAGCGACGCCGAGGCCGACAGCTATTACGCAACGCGGCCACGCGGCAGCCGCATCGGCGCCTGGGCCTCGAAGCAGTCGCGGCCGCTGGAAAGCCGCTTTGCCCTGGAAAAGGCCGTCGCGGAATACACAGCGCGCTACGCTATCGGCGAGATTCCACGGCCCAAGCACTGGTCGGGCTTCCGCATCGTGCCGAAGACGATCGAATTCTGGCACGACAGGCCGTTCCGGCTGCATGACCGAGTGGTCTTCTCACGCGACGCCGATGGCGGTTGGAGCAAGACGAGGCTTTATCCCTGAAAGGGTAAGGTTCAGCCCTTTTTCCTGGTCATGAATGCCGTGAGGGCCGCGCGCGCCTCATCGGATTTCAGCCGCTCACGGAAATGCTCGCTCTCCACTCCGATGCGGGCAACCAGATCGTCGCGTGAGCCGCGCATCAGGTCGCGCGCGATCTTGAGAGCCTGCGGGGGCTTGGCCGCGATCTGGCCGGCTGCCGAGAGGACCGAGGCCTCCAGAGCGCCCTCCTCGACCACCTCGTAGATCACTCCAGCGGCCTTCGCGCGCTCGGCCGAGAAGCCTTCGCCGAGGGCAAGCAGCGCAAACGCAGCTTGCTGACCCAGGATGCGCGGCGCCAAAAGGCTCGATCCAGCTTCCGGCACGAGGCCGAGATCGACGAAGGGCGTGCGGAACACGGTGCGTGGCGTGGCGAAGGTCAGATCGCAATGCAGGTTGATCGTGGTGCCGATGCCGACCGCGATGCCGTCGACGCCAGAGACGATGGGTTTTTCGACCCGGGCCAACGCCAGCAGGAAATCCCAGACTTCGGTGCCACCATCGCCGCCGGTAGCCATAACCATGAAATCGGCAAGGTCGTTGCCGGATGAAAAGGCCCCGGGCACACCGAGAAAGACATGAACGCGGACCGCCGGATCGGCGTCGCCTTCGGCAAGGGCCGTCGACATCTTGGCATACATGGCGCGCGTCAGGGCGTTCTTCTTGTCCGGGCGGTTCATGCGGATGATCTGGATGGCGCCCTGGCGCTCGACGAGGATGTGGTCTGTCACGGTCTTTTCCTTGTGAAGGTCAGGCAGAAATCAGTGCCTTGCCGGCAGCAGCCAGGCTTTCGGCGCCGCCGATCACGCGCTCCTTCAAAGCGCCGACTTCGCCAAGCAGGTTTTCGGCGAAGAAGCGGCAAAGCGCGATGCGGCCCTGGTCGGCGAGAGCGGCCCGCGCCAGATAGGCGCCGCCGGCGGCCAGCGAGATCAGCCTGAGATAAGGCGTCGCACCCGCCAGCGCCTCCTCCGTCCGGCCGTCGGCCGACGATTTCTGCAGGAAGCGCGTTGCCTGCGTCAAATCGAAGAGCGCCTGATCGAGAGCATCAGCGGTGCGGCCAAACCCTTCGAGGTTCGACGTTCGCACCGCATTGGCAATACCAGCCAGTTCGTCGATATAGCCATGCACGTGCTCGCCGCCACCAAGCGGCAGCTTGCGCATCACCAGATCGATCGCCTGGATGCCGTTGGTGCCTTCATAGATCGGCGCGATACGCGCGTCGCGGTAGAGGGCTGCCGCACCCGTTTCCTCGATGAAGCCCATGCCGCCATGCACCTGGACGCCAAGCGAGGCGACCTCGACGCCGACATCAGTGGAAAAGGCCTTGGCGAGCGGCGTCAAGAGAGTGGCACGGTCGCGCCAATGCGCCGCCTCGTCACCAGACGATACGCGCGCGAGATCGATGGCGTGGGCGCAGGAATAGCTGATCGCGCGGGCGATCTGTGTCAGCGCCTTCATGGTGAGGAGATTGCGCTGCACGTCCGGGTGATGGACGATCGGCGCCAAGCCGGTGCCACCAAAACTTGCCGCCTTGCCCTGACGCCGGTCATTGGCATAGGCGATCGCTTTCTGGGTCGCGGCTTCCGCGACAGCGACGCCCTGCATGCCGACGCAAAGCCGCGCATTGTTCATCATGGTGAACATGCAGGCGAGGCCCTTGTTCTCCTCGCCGATCAGCCAGCCGATGGCGCCGGGTTGGGCACCCTGGAAACCATCGCCATAAATCATGGTGCAGGTCGGCGAGGCATGGATGCCGAGCTTGTGCTCGAGGCCGGAACAGAAGACGTCGTTGCGCGCACCCAGCGTGCCATCGTCGTCGACCAGGAATTTCGGCACCAGGAACAGCGAGATGCCGCGCGTTCCGGCCGGTGCATCGGGCAGCCGCGCCAGCACCAGATGGATGATGTTGTCGGTGAAATCGTGCTCGCCATAGGTGATGAATATCTTCTGGCCGAAGATGCGGTAGGTGCCGTCGCCGGCCGGCTCGGCGCGGCTGCGCAGGGCGGCGAGATCCGATCCGGCCTGCGGCTCGGTCAGGTTCATCGTGCCCATCCACTCGCCGGAGACGAGCTTTGCCAGATATTTCGCTTTGAGGTCTTCAGAGGCGTGCTGGTCCAGCGCTTCGACCGCGCCCATCGTCAGCGTCGGGCCGATGCCGAACGCCATGGCGGCCGAATTCCACATTTCGAGCGCGGCGACGCCGAGCATGGTCGGCAATGCCTGACCGCCATACTCTTCCGGCCCGGAGAGCGCGTTCCAGCCGCCTTCGATCCAGCGGCGATAGAGTTCCTTCCAGCCCGGCGGGGTGGTGACGACCGCGTCCTTCAACAGGGCGCCTTGTTCGTCGCCGATCTTATAAAGGGGTGCCATCTCCTCGGTGGCGAAGCGGCCAGCTTCGCCAAGGACGGCATCGACCAGATCCTCGCCAAGATCGCCGAACGCACCGGCATCGATGGCCGATTTCATGCCGGCGACGTGCTTCAGGGTGAACGCAATATCCTCGACCGGTGCCCGATACATGCCGCTCGATCCTCCTGATGCACCGGCCTCGCCGACCCTAGAGCCAGTGCCGCCGCAAAACCATCCGCCTTTGGGCGGTCTCCCATTTCTTTTTACGTAAACGTCAAATTTGTCACGCGGATTTTGCAATCGGGCCGGCCTATATTAAATTCGACCGATGTCGGATCAGATCGAACGGCGACAGAAAACCAGCCGACCGGAACATTCCAATGCTTGCTAGACCTGACGCCTATCGCTGTATTGAATGCGGCTTATCCTATCGGGCAGCGGGATTTTCCTGCTATCACGGCGACGTGGCAAACGGTGCCGCCTACTGGTCGGATCGCGGCATATTGTGCTCGCCGCGATGCTCGCTTGCCCACCACCGCAAACGCGCCGCCGAAGGGACATTGCAGCAAGAGCCCGCGCCGGACCCGTTCGAATTTCAGCCGCTCAGCCAGCGGTGAAAGCTGGGCCAGAGGAGACATGATGCCAAACAAGCAGGCCGTTATTGCGCGGACCCGGTCAGCGCTGCCCTCCCCTGACGAGGCCGCAGTCATGCGCCTCTCAATCGAGGATCAGATCGCCTGGGCGTAGGCGATTGTGAATCCGCCCGAACCGAATGAAGCGCTACGCGCAGCCGCCAATGCTTACAAAAGGCTGGTCGTGGATTCCCGGTAAATTTCGCGCTTGCCAGCTATCTGCCAAGGACCGCGTCGATCCTGGCCATTCCCGAAGCATTTCCTTAACCATAGCGGTCCAGGATTTGCCTTTGATCAACGGGGATTCCCTGTTTGAAAAGGAAGGCGTGTTTCCTTCGCCGCACAGCGCTTCTCGCTCTTGCGGCGACAATGGCGCTGTCGATGGCGGCAAAGGCCTCGGATTTTTCCGAGCCGTGGAAAAGTGCCGACCGTGCCCTGGTGGTCGATGCCTACGAGTACAATTCCATCGACTGGGCCCGGCTTGCCACCGACAAGCGCATCGTCGCTTTCATCAACAAGGCGTCCGACGGCATGCCGCCGCCCTACTTCTGTTTCGGCAGCGACACCGACGTGAAGCTGTGCAAGGCGCTGTGGAAACGCCACGCGGTGACGCGTGAATTGTTCCAAACACGCAGGGTCGTGGCCAAGGCGCTCGGCATGAAATGGGGCGCCTATCATCTCGCCCGTCCCGGCAATCCGGTCGAGCAGGCCAACAATTTCCTCGATTTCGCCGACCCCGCGCCGGATGATCTCATGGCTCTCGACCTCGAGGGCAACGATCCCTCGCAATGGATGTCGCTCGATGACGCCGAGGAGTTCGCGCGCCAGGTGCATCGGCGCGTCGGCCGCTTCCCGGTGCTCTACACCAATGGCAAGACCGCACAATATATCGCCGACAACCGCTACAAATACCGGCTCCTGTCGCGCCTGCCTCTGTGGTACGCGCGCTACAAGCCCGACATCGACGTGCATTTTCCGATGGGCAACTGGCAAGGCTACGCGCTCTGGCAGTTTTCGGCGCAGGCCAATTGCGGGCGCTTCCGTTGCCCCTACAGGGTTGCCGGCACGCCCGACAACATCGACGTCAACGTGGCGCCCACGGATGCCGTCACGCTACGCCAGCAATGGCCTTTCGGCGGCCTGATTGACGTGCCTCCCGATTATCTTGCCAGCGTGCCGGTGCCGCTCTCGCGGGAAGCCGCCCTGGCCGGCAAAGCGACCATCATCTATGCCGATGTGGCGACGCCGCCGACATTCGAGGAAATGGCCGCCGTGCTCGGTTCGCGCTGGTCGAAATTCCGCGACGGGTTCCGCATGCCTGTCGTGAAGATGGTGCCGCGAGGGCCGGGCTTCGGTATTGTCCAATATGTCGCCTGGAAGCGGGCCGGGCAGCGTTCACCCGAGCAACTCGACGCAGCCTTCGCAACGGCCGCCGACCCGCTGAGCACGGCCTCGACAACTCTCGACGGCGGCCAGCGGTAGCCGCCACCCGGTCGGAGCTTCAGCCTGCCTGCTCGCGCGCCACGGCCTGCCAGCCGATGTCGCGGCGGCAGAACCCGTCCGGCCAGTCGATCCGGTCGAGCGCGGAATAGGCCCGCGCCTGCGCCTCGCCAACGGTGGCGCCGGTCGCCGTGACGTTGAGCACACGGCCGCCATTGGCGACCAGCGCGCCGCCATTGATGGCTGTACCGGCATGGAAAATCTGGACGCCTTCCCCCGCGGCGTCCTCGACGCCGCGGATGACGGAGCCTTTCTCCGGCGTGCCGGGATAGCCCCTCGCCGCCATCACAACGGTCAGCGCCGCCTCGTCGCGCCAGCGCACGGAGGTATGCGCAAGCTGGCCGTCGACGGCGGCATTGAGCAGCACCAGAAGATCGTCCTTCAGCCGCATCATCAACACCTGGCATTCAGGATCGCCGAAGCGGGTGTTGTATTCGATCAGCTTCGGCCCGTTTTCCGTGATCATCAGCCCGGCGAACAGAATGCCGGCGAAAGGCGCATCGAGATCGGCCATGCCGCGCATGGTCGGCTCGATGATCTCGCGCATGGTGCGCTCGATCATGTCAGGCGTCATCACCGGGGCCGGCGAATAGGCGCCCATGCCGCCGGTGTTGAGACCGACATCGCCGTCGCCGACGCGCTTGTGGTCCTGCGCGGTGCCGAAGGGAAGCGCCGTTGTGCCGTCGCAGAGGCAGAAGAAACTCGCCTCCTCGCCGGTCATGAATTCCTCGATCACCACCTCCGCGCCGGCGGCGCCGAAGGACCCGTCGAAGCAGGAAGCGAGTGCCGCCTGCGCTTCAACCATCGTCATGGCGACGGTGACACCCTTGCCGGCTGCGAGCCCATCGGCCTTGATGACGGTCGGCGCACCCATCTTCTCGACATAGGCCTTGGCGGAGGCCAGATCGCCGAACCGGCCATAGGCGGCGGTCGGGATGTTGTAGCGGGCGCAGAGATCCTTGGTGAAACCCTTCGAGCCTTCCAGCCGCGCGGCGGCCTTCGAAGGCCCGAAGACGCGGATGTTTTCGGCGCGCAGATCATCGGCGATACCGGCGACCAGCGGCCCTTCCGGACCGACCACGACGAGATCGATTTTCTTCTCGCGGCAGAAGGTGGCTACGGCGGCATGATCGGCGATATCGAGCTTCACCAGTTCGGCCTCGGCGCCGATGCCCGGATTGCCGGGAGCCGCGTAGAGCTTGGTCAGCAGCGGTGAAGCGGCGATCTTCCAGGCCAGCGCATGTTCGCGGCCGCCGGAGCCGAGAAGAAGAACGTTCATGGCCACCTCATGATGCCGACTATCCCATAGAGAGAACAACCCGCTATTGCTCTCTGGACGACGGGTCAAGGCATCAGGGTGGATTGATCGGAATTGCACACGGGAACGTTATGCCTGCCGAATAGGGGGCGCAGGCCACCGGCGGCCCCTATTCTGGCTCTCGTTCAGCCCTGAAAGACCACCGGAAACCAATCCTCGCGCAGCTTCTGCCCCGGCTGCATGCCATGACCGTGATAGGGCGGCGAGGTGCGACCCGGCCGCTCGACATAATGGGCATCGTCGCCGACCCAGCGCAGCGACAGCGCCCGGCGCCGGGCCGAGGTCATGTTACCGCGGGCGCCGTGCGCCGTCCTGAAGTCGAACAGGATGGCGTCGCCCGGTTCCATCTCCCATTCGATAACTTTCATCGATGGATCGGTGTCGGGATCGGGCACCGGACGATAATCGCCCTCGGCGGCGTAGAAATTGCCGTCGTCCAGCCAGCGTACCGGCAGGATCATCTTGTCCCATTTGTGCGAGCCGGCGATCAGACGCAGCGTCGCCTCCTTCACCGGGTCGATGGGGATCCAGAAGCTCACCGTCTGCTGGCCGTCGACGAAATAATAGGGAATGTCCTGGTGCCACGGCGTCGGCTTCTGCGTACCGGGTTCCTTGACCAGCACGTGGTCGTGGAAGAACTGCGCGGTACGCGACTGCATCACCGCGGCTGCCAGTCGCGCCGCGGGCGATTCGCGCACCACCTTGACGAATTCGGGGATGCGCTCCCAGTTGCAGTAGTCGTCGAAGAAGCTGCCCTTGCCGCCAGCGATGTCGGAGGCGGTGGCGCTGCGGCTCCGCATGTTGCGCTCGATGCCGGCGGCGATCGTGTCGACCCAGCCCTTGAAGGCGCCGCGGACACAGACCGCCCCGTCGCGCTGGTAGTCGGCGATTGTCCGCGCATCGATGATTTCGGTGTCCATTGCCGGTGGAGCGGGTTGGGAAGCCATGTTGTCCTCCTTTCAGGATCGAGGCGACTATCGCAACGGCCGCTCATTCAGTAAAATAATAACTTCTCATCTGACACATAGGTTTGAACTATGAGCCTGACGCTTACCCAGCTACGCTATCTCGTCGCCGTCGCCCGCCATGGCAGCGTCACGGGCGCGGCCCGGGCGCTCAACATTTCGCAACCGTCTATTTCGGTGGCGATCGACGCCATCGAACAGGATTTCGGCCAGAAACTGTTCGTGCGCCAGCGTGGAAGCGGTGTCTCGCTGACCTCTTTCGGTCGTACCGCCGTGGCAAAGGCAAAGCAGGTTCTTGCCGAGACAGACGAACTCCTTGCCCTGGGAAAGGTCAACTCGGCGATCGGCGGCGAGCTGGTGCTCGGCTGCTTCGAGGATCTGGCGCCCTATTTCGCGCCGGGCCTCATCCGCGCCTTCTCCGAACGCCATCCAGCGGTCGCCGTCATCGTCCGCGACGAGACGTTCGAGACACTCGGGCGACGCCTGGCGGACGCCGCCGTCGATCTCGGCCTCAGCTACGATCTCGGCCTGCCGTCGCATTTCGCCCGCATCCTGCTGCACGAGCTGCGGCCGCATGCGCTGTTGCCGGCGGGCCATGCGCTGGCGAACCGCCAGGAGGTCAGCCTGGCGGATCTGGCCGCCTACCCGCTGATCACGACCGACCAGCCGCATAGCTGGCAGCATATGCTTGACCTGTTCCGCAGCCGTGGCCTGTCACCCGTCGCCGACATGCGCACAAGCTCGTTCGAACTCCAACGCAGCATGGTGGCGAACGGCTTCGGCGTCGCGGTCAGCTATACCCGCCCGCATGGCGACCACAGCTATGACGGCTTGCGCCTCGTCTGCAAACCGCTGTCGGATCCGCTGCCCATGCAGCGCATCATCCTCACCCACGATACGCATCAGCGCGTGTCGAATGCGGCGCTGGCTTTCATCGAGGTGGCGAAAGTCTGGTTTTCCACACGCGACATCTTCACCTCCTGACGGGTGGACGGACGCTCCTGCCCTGCTTGCCGCTTGACGGTTTCCGCCGCTGCTGCCACTCCATGCCAATGGAACCTGTCCAGTCGAAAGCGTCCCAGGGCCGCGTCTCCGATGCGCCGAACCGCCATTGGGTCTACCGCGTGCTGCCGCGCGCGATCTGGCCCTATGCACAGCTTGCACGGTGGGACAGGCCGATCGGCTGGCAGTTGCTTTTGTGGCCATGCTGGTGGTCGGCCGCACTGGCGGCGAGCGCCTATCCCCGGCCCGGCGACCCGCTGCTTTCGCTGCTGCCGGCGCCACTCTATCTCGTGCTGTTCCTGATTGGCGCCATTGCCATGCGTGGCGCCGGCTGCACCTATAACGACATTGTCGACGAGCACATCGACAACCAGGTCGAACGCACCCGCTCACGCCCGCTGCCATCCGGCCAGACCACGCGCCGGCGGGCCTGGCTGTTTCTTGTGCTGCAGGCCTTGGTCGGCCTGGCGGTGCTGTTGCAGTTCAACAGCTTCGCCATCCTGCTCGGCGTCTGCTCGCTGGTGATCGTGGCTGTCTATCCATTCATGAAGCGGATAACCAACTGGCCGCAACTGTTTCTCGGCCTCGCCTTTTCCTGGGGCGCGCTGATGGGATGGGCGGTCGAGTTCGGTGATCTCGATGGCCCCGCCATCATGCTCTATATCGGTTCGATCCTGTGGGTGATCGGCTACGACACGATCTATGCCCATCAGGACAAGGAAGACGACGCCATTGTCGGCGTGCGTTCGACCGCGCGGCTGTTCGGCGACAACACCAAGGCATGGCTCGCGGGGCTCTATGGCGGTACGCTGATCTGCTTCGCCATCGCCTTCGCCTCGGCACAGGCCCCGGTGGTGGCACTGGCGGGACTGATCGCCGCCGGCGCCCACATGGCCCGGCAGATCGCGGTTCTGGATATCGACGATCCGGACCAGTGCCTGCGGCTGTTTCGGTCGAACAACCAAGTCGGCTGGCTGATCTTCCTCGGCCTGATCGGCGGCGCGCTGTGGGTGGCGCTGAAGCCGCTGGTGTAGCGGCCCCAGTGTCGGCAATCCGGAACAGTAAAGGTGCTTATTCCCGCGCAATGATCTCCTGGCCGCCGATGACCAGCCTGAGGCCGAGGTCACCGGGTCTGCGGCGGGCAAGGAAGCGGGGGCGGCGCATATTGGAAACGCGGCCCTTGCGGCGCTCCCGCGGCGGCAATGTCTTGATGGCGGCGCCGAGCGATTCTTCCAGGGTGCGGGCGACGCCGTCGGATTCGATCAACAGCATCGGCAGGCGGTAGGCATCGGCCCAGGCGCGCCAGTCGGCGGCGACGTCTTCGAGATCGTCAGCCACCAGCAGCGGCACCGACAACATCGGATCGTTGTGCAGGAGTTCAAGGGTCACCGTGACATTGCCTTCCGGATCCTCCATCGCACGAGCGGCGACACCGCGAAATGCATTGGCGGGCAGCACAATGATCGCCGGCAGGCCGCTCATCTCGAGCAGGCGGCGGATCACGGCGCCACGCTGGTCGATGGTGAAGGTCACGTCGCCGTAATCGTCGCGTGTCGCGTAGCTCACTACCTGCGGCAGGCGGAATGGGTCGAGACGCATGTTGCGTCCCGCCCAGACTGGCTTCAGTCCAGTGTTCACGTTCATAGAGTGCCTTCCTGTCTGTCTCCTGAGAGCCGGTGTCCGGTTCTCTCCGGGCCAGTTTTCCCGGCCTCGTTATGGGGAAACAGTAGCGCCGGCTCCTTACCGCCGCGCTTAAGAAAGTCGGTTAAATTTTGCTGATCTCAGGGATGGTTATCGGAATGCCACCAGCCACAAGATGTTGAAAGGATCAGATAACCTTACCAGGATTCATGATGCCGGCCGGATCGAAGACAGCCTTTACCCGGCGCATCAGATCGATGGCCGTCGGCGGCGCGGTGGCGATCAGTTCGTCGCGCTTCAACTGACCGATGCCATGCTCTGCCGAGATCGAACCATGCAGGCTGCGCACCACGTCATGCACGGCCTTGTTCATGGCATGATAGAGCGCCAGAAATGCCTCGTCGTCGCCGTCGACGGGCCGCGAGATGTTATAGTGGAGGTTGCCGTCTCCCATATGGCCGAAACAGACCACCCTGGCGCCAGCACTGACCGAGGCTACCGCGCCAGCGGCCTCCGCGATGAAGCGCGGTATCGATGCGATCGGCACTGAAATGTCGTGCTTGATCGAAGCGCCTTCCGGCTTCTGCGCCTCGGGCAACAGCTCGCGGAAATCCCAGAAGGCGTCGCCCTGCCCGAGGCTGGCGGCGATGACCGCGTCGCCGACGAATTCCTGCTCGAGGCCCGCGGAAAGCACGTCCTCGATCAGCGCCCGAGAATCCTCCGATGAGCGGCCGGACGATACCTGCATCAGCACATACCAGGGCCAATCCTCCATCAGCGGCCGCGTCACGCCCGGGGCATGCGCCAGCGTGAAATCGTATGGCCGCTTGCCGATCAGTTCGAAGGCGGTGAGCGCTGCCCCGGCGCGGTCCATGGCCAGGCTGAACAGGGAAAGAGCGGCCTCGGGCGACGACAGGCCGACGAAGGCGACGTCGCGCCCCTTCGGCTTCGGAAACAGTTTGAGCACGGCGGCGGTGATGATACCGAGCGTGCCTTCGGCACCGACGAACAGGTTCTTCAGGTCGTAGCCGGTATTGTCCTTCTTCAGCTTGCGCAAATCGTCGAACACCTCGCCGGTCGGCAGCACCACCTCGACGCCGAGGCAGAGTTCGCGCGCATTGCCATAGGCAAGCACGCCGGTGCCGCCGGCATTGGACGACAGATTGCCGCCGATCTGGCAGGAGCCTTGCGCGGCGAGCGAGAGCGGGAACAGCCGGTCGGCGGCGTCGGCCGCTTCCTGCAAGGTCTGCAGGATGACACCGGCCTCGACCGTGACCGTGTTCGACAAGACATCGATCTCGCGGATGCGGTTCAGCCGTGACAGCGACAGGACGATTTCATGGCCGGATTTGTCCGGCACCTGCGCGCCGACCAGCCCGGTGTTGCCGCTTTGCGGCACGATTGGCGTTCCGGTCTCTGTCGCCAGCCGCATGATCCGGCTGACCTCGTCGACGCTGCCCGGCCGCAGCACCAGGGACGTCGCGCCATGCCAGAGGCCGCGTCGCTCGATCAGATAAGGTGCGATGTCCTGCTGGTCGCGCAGCGCATATTTGTCGCCGACGATCGCCGCGAAACGATCGACGAGAGCGGGATCGAGTGTCTTTGCAGTTTCGGTCATCTGGCAAAACTACGTCGAGGGCTATGCATTGTCACGAGGAGCGGCGGCACGGGAGAGCCGGTCGTTGATAGCCTCGCCGAGGCCGTCAAAGGGTATCGGCTCGACCGCGATGGTGCGCGCGCCGCTGCGGTCGAGATCCTGCATGTAGGCGAAGAGATTGCTTGCCGCTTCACGCAGGTCGCCTGAAACCGACAGGTTGAGGAAAGCGGTTGCGCCGCGCCAGCCTTCCGCTCTCTGGCTGCCAAAGCCGAGCAGCGCTTCGCCCTCGCCGACCGCCCGCGCATTGAGCCGCACCGCGGCACCCGGCGCGTAGTGCGAGGCCAGCATGCCCGGCGCTTCGACGCCGGCAGCGCCGCCGCGCAGCAGGTCGATGCCGGTGGCCGCCTCGATTTCCCCTGCGGCAATGCCACCGGGCCGAAGCAGGTGCAATCTCTCGCCTTCGGCCTTGACGATGGTCGATTCCAGCCCGACCGGTGTTGCGCCGCCATCGACCACCAGCTTGATGCGGGCGCCGAGGTCCGCCGCAACGGCTTGCGCCGTCGTCGCGCTGATCTTGCCGGATGAATTGGCGCTCGGTGCCGCAAGCGGTCGGCCAAGCCTTGCGATCAGGTCACCGCCAAAACCCCTCGGCATGCGCAAGGCGATCGTGTCGAGCCCGGCGGTGACCAGCGGATGAATGCCGTTGCCGGAGCGCTGCGGCAGCACCAGCGTCAGCGGACCCGGCCAGAAGGCAAGCGCGAGCTTCTTCGAAAGCGGATCGAACGAGGCAATGCGCTCGGCCATCGCCATGTCGGCGACATGGGCGATCAGCGGATTGAAACGCGGCCGCCCCTTGGCTTCGAAAATGCGCGCCACGCCAATGCCGTTGGTGGCGTCGCCGGCCAGCCCGTAGACGGTCTCGGTCGGAATGGCGACGACATCGCCGCCCTCAAGCAGCGCCAGCGCCGGTTCCATCGCTTCGCCGACGGCAAGTATTTCAGCCACTCTCGTCACCTCGCGGATGCCGGCTGCGTAGTACGACAGCGCCGCCGGGGCAAGCGGGCATTGGCAATTCACCAATTCCTAAAATGCTATGTTTCCATGAAAGCCGGTATCAATCGCCGGGCACTATCGTGCGGCTTCTGGGCAATGAGGAGCTATGTCAGTGTCTATGCGTATCTGGGGAACGCTTGCTATCAGTCTGGCTGCTATGGCTGGCGGGGCTCAGGCCTCGTCGCTGGTCTTTCCCGGTGCGCCGGCCTCGACGCCTTCCATCCTTGTCCTGAAGGCCGCCGACGGCAAGGCGAGCGACGTGGTGTCCGTCGTTGCGCTCGGCGAGCCTGACGTCACCGATGAAAAGGTGGCGGCAATCCCGGACAAGGCCGGGGCAAGGCACGCCTTCCCGCAGAGCCCGATGATCATTCGCGGCGGGGTCGTCGGCGGCGCCTTCTCGACACCGGTGCAGGCCAAAACCCCGGCAGCGGCAACCGTCCCCGCCACGGCGACCGCCTCGGCCGCCCCCGCGCCTGCAGTGCAAGGGAAAGCAGCGGCACCGGCGGCAGCCGCACCACGGCCGGCAGCCCGACAGCCCGCTTCGGGAGCCGGCAAGGTCAAATAGCGACCTCGCCAAACCGGGCAGTCAAATGCTCGGCTGCTTGACGGCGGTCTGGCGCGCTGCGCACCATTGTCAGGCAAATTTCGTCCGGCGTAGCCGCTTCCGCAGACGGGATTGCATTGTTCAAGGCAAGGGGGTTGCTCATGAAAAAATCGAAGACCGTTACAGTGGCAGGGCTTCTGCTGGCGTCATTGCTTGGCGGCGCGGCTCATGCGGACGACATGCTGGGGTCCTATGTCGCGCGCATTTCCGATCGCGATCACCAGGCAAGCGACGGCTATGCGCTGGATGGCGCCGCGCAGATGGTGCGGCAGGACCGCGCCAACTGGCACAAATTCCATCGCCGCGACAGCGACGACGAGGGTGATGCCTGGTTCATGACCAACGATCAGCGCGCCGACCTGCAGCGCATGCTGGAGCGCCCCGGCGCGATGAGTTCCTCGACCAAGCGCGCCATCGTTAACGGCGAGCCGCTGATCCAGGTCGACGTCTATGAACACAGCGTGCGCGTCAGCATTCTGGAGAACTGATCAAATCAGTTTGAGAAGACAACCAAAAGGGCGGCGCCAAAGCACCGCCCATTCCTCGAGAAAACCTGTCACCTGAAATCAGGCCGCTTCTTCCTTGTCGTCGTCTTTTTCGTCGGACTCGCCGTCGTCGGATTCTTCTTCGCCCTCGGCGTCGTCGCCTTCGGCCTTCACAGCGTCATCGGCGTCGTCTTCGTCAGACTCTTCGCCGTCTTCATCATCGCCATCTTCGTCATCGCCATCCTCGTCTTCATCAGACAGATCCGCGGCTTCGAACGTGGCGGCGGCGGCATGATCGAGGGCGGTTTCGGAAGCGGATTCAATCGCCTCGGCGGGCGCCGAGATTTCTTCTGTCACTTCGATTTCGTGATCGGAATTCATGGAAGCCTCCGTTGGGTTGGGGAACATGTCCCTTTTGCCACGGAGAGATCATCGTCATATGACTGTAAGCCGGCTCGAACGACCGGCTGGGAGATATTTTTCGTGGGCCTACAGCCCGGTTTATCCCTGCATGATCTTGTCCGAAAACCGGTGCCCACTTTTCGGGATCATGTTTCTCAGCCGGCGATTTTCGAGAAATCGGCGACTTGGCCGGTAGCGGTCCGAATGCGGGCGAGCAGCGCAAGACGGTTGGCACGTACCGACAAGTCCTCATCATTCACGAGAACATGCTCAAAGAATGAATCAACGGGTTCACGCAACACGCTAAGCGCCAGCATGGCAGCCGAAAAGTCTTGGTTTTGAATCGCTTCGCCGGCTTGCTTCTCGGCCTGATTCACCGCGGCAAACAGCGACTTCTCCGCATCTTGCCGGAACAACGCCGGCTCAACGGTTTCGGCGACCGCCGTTTTCTTCTTCTCCTCGGCAGCCAGAATGTTGGCCGCACGCTTGGTGCCGGCGAGCAGGTTTTTGCCGTCCTCGGTGTCGAGGAAGGAACCAAGCGCTTCGACGCGACGCACGATCCGCAGCAGGTCGTCGGACTGAGGCGTGATCACCGCGTCGATCAGATCATGGCGCGCGCCCTGGTCGCGGAGATAGACTTTAAGGCGGTCGTGGAAGAAGGCGAGGAGGTCGCGGTGAGGGTTGGCAAAATCAAAAACCGGCCCCTTGATCTCAATGTGATACCGTGAGCCATCTTCTTCAGATTTTGAATCTTCGAACTTCCCAAGATCGAATTGCCTACGCGCAAATCTGATCGCTCTTTCCAACAACTCGCGATCGACCTGCTCCACCTGATCGTCCTCGATCGATTCGATAATGTTGTCGAAATCATCGCGGTAAAAATCATCGGAAGTCAGATCATCAACTATAGACACTTTCGGTCGATAGCTGGGCTCTATAATCTCGTACACCGGCAATTGCAGAAGTGGATACCGAATCCCGTTCTCAATCAAAATTCTCACGACCCCGAGCGCCGCCCTTCGCAACGCGTACGGATCCTTGGATCCCGTCGGCTTCTCGTTGATTGTCCAGAAACCGACCAGCGTGTCGAGCTTGTCGGCGAGCGCGACAGCGATCGATACCGGATCGGTCGGCACACGATCGGACGGGCCCTGCGGTTTGTAATGCTCCTCGATCGCTGCGGCGACCGAGGAATGCTCGCCTTGCAGCAGCGCGTATTTGCGGCCCATGGCGCCCTGCAGCTCGGGAAATTCGCCGACGACTTCAGTGGTGAGATCGGCCTTGGCCAGAACGGCAGCGCGACCTGCAGGCAAACGATCGGCGCCAACGATCGGCGCCAGTTCTTCCGCCAGTCGCTTGATGCGCTGCACCCGCTCGCCCTGCGTGCCAAGCTTGGCATGGAAAGTCACATTGAGATGGTCGAGCCGAGCCATGCGCTGGTCGAGCGGCTTCTTCAGATCGAGCCCGAACTTTTCAGCCGATGCTTCCAGCTCAACGAGATCAGGCAGATCGCCCTGGTCCGTCTTCCAGAAATAGAGCGCGTCGGACAGGCGGGCGCACACCACCTTGCCGTTGCCGTGCACGATTTCCTTGCCGCCGTCACTGGCTTCGATGTTGGCGGTGAGAATGAAACGGCTGGAGAGCGCCTCGCCTTCGCCCTGCGGCCGCGTCACAAAGCATTTCTGGTTGGCGCGGATGGTCAGGCGGATCACCTCCGCCGGAATGGCCAGGAAAGCCTCTTCGAACTCGCCCATCAGCACGACAGGCCATTCGACCAGCCCGGACACTTCTTCAAGCAGTCCCTCGTCCTCGACAAGGTCGAGCCCGTTGGCGAAAGCGAGATTGCGGGCATCGGCGAGGATGATCTCCTTGCGCCGGTCTGCATCGAGCACGACCTTGGCCGCCTCCAGCTTCGACACATAGTCGTCGAAGCGGCGCACGGTGATTTCGCCCGGCGCATGGAAGCGGTGGCCATAGGTGATGTTGCCCGAGCGGATGCCGTCGATCTCGAAATCGACCACGACCGGCTCCTCGGTCTCGGGGCCGAAGGTGCACAGGATCGATTGCAGCGGCCGCACCCAGCGCAGTGATCCGGGCTTGGCCGAGGCCGGCCCCCAGCGCATCGATTTCGGCCAGGGGAAAGTGCGGATGATATCTGGCACCAGACCGGCGATGATCTCTTCGGCCGCCCTGCCCGGCTTCGAAATGTGCGCGACATAGAAGTCGCCCTTCTTCGGGTCGGAATGGACATGCGCCTCGGTGATAGAAGATAACCCGGCCTTGCGCAGAAAACCCTGGACCGCCTGTTCAGGCGCCGATGTCGACGGCCCCTTGATATCCTCGTGAATATCCTTCGAGCGTGCGTTGAGGCCACGGATATCGAGGGTGAGGCGCCGCGGCGTCCAATACTCACGCGCCGCCTCGTAGGTCAGCCCCGCCTCGACCAGACCGTCGGCCAGCATCTTCCTCAGATCACCCGCCGCCTTGCGCTGCATGCGAGCGGGAATCTCTTCCGAGCGAAGTTCTAGAAGCAGGTCAGGCATGGTTGGGGCTCACGCGGCAAAATGGTCCGCGCGGGGCATAGCAACTCGGCTGGCCGCTGTCACCCTTTCCGGAAATTTTGACCCTCCTGTCGGGATGATGCGATCCGGCCCGTCCTTGGATCAAAGATTTCCATGAACCGAACGCAGCGCTGAAGCGACCCACGCTCAGGCAGGGAACTATTGGCTGAACGATCATGAAAACGGCATCCAGACTTCTTCAGATCCTCGCGCTCAGCGCCTGCTTCGCCGCGCAGGCTCACGGCGCCTTCTCGATGCCGGGCGTGCGGCAGGCGCTGCGGACGATGGCTGGTCCGAGCGGCCAGATCCTGCCGCCGATCAACGCTTCCCTCGAAATGATCAACGGCGGTTGAGACTCAGGCCGCCAGGCCACCGGCTTGCGTCTTCAAGAACGCCTCGCCGCAGGCTTTCGCCAGATTGCGCACCCGCAGGATGTAACTCTGCCGTTCGGTGACCGAGATCACACCACGCGCGTCGAGCAGGTTGAAGACATGGCTCGCCTTGATGCACTGGTCGTAGGCCGGGAAGACCATCTCGTGTATCGGCAGATTGTCGTTTGAGGCCGGCGCGCCGGCCTCGAGCAGCGCCTTGCACTCGGCCTCGGCGTCTTCGAAATGCCTGAGCAGCATCGCCGTGTTGGCGTATTCGAAATTGTGGCGCGAATATTCCTGCTCGGCCTGCAGGAACACATCGCCATAGGTGACCTTGTCGGCGCCCTCGCGGCCGTTGAAGTTGAGGTCGTAGACATTGTCGACGCCCTGCACATACATGGCCAGGCGCTCCAGGCCGTAGGTGAGTTCGCCCGCGACCGGCGCGCATTCGATGCCGCAGACCTGCTGGAAGTAGGTGAACTGCGACACTTCCATGCCGTCACACCAGCATTCCCAGCCAAGCCCCCAGGCGCCCAACGTCGGGCTTTCCCAGTCGTCCTCGACGAAGCGGATGTCGTGCAGCAACGGGTCGACGCCGATCGCCGCAAGCGAGCCGAGGTAAAGCTCCTGCAGGTTCGGCGGGTTGGGCTTCAGGATCACCTGGTACTGATAGTAATGCTGCAGCCGGTTGGGGTTCTCGCCGTAGCGGCCGTCCTTCGGACGTCGCGATGGTTGGACATAGGCGGCGTTCCAGCGCCTGGGCCCGAGCGCGCGCAGCGTCGTTGCGGGATGAAACGTGCCGGCCCCGACCTCCATGTCATAGGGCTGCAGGATAACGCAGCCATAAGCCGCCCAGTAATTGTGCAAGGTCAGGATCAGCCCCTGGAAGGAGCGGCTGGGATGCATATGGGCTGACATTTCAATCGTCACGGTGGCCTCGGCGACACAGGCTAGCTTGCGGCCACGTCCTAGAGACACGGCGGCGAAGCGTCAAGCAAGGCGCGTCCGATGCCGGCCGTCGTGAGCATGCCGGGCGATGTTGAAAACTTTGCGTGCGACTGGCCCATTGCTCGCCGCCACGCTCCGCGATCCAACAAAGCGTCCGCTTCAAGCACAGCAGGTTCAGCCATGTCCAACCCGATCACCATCCGCCCCGTCACGCGCCAGGATTTCGACCGATGGATGCCGCTGTGGGACGGCTACAATGCGTTCTATGGCCGTTCGGGCGAGACGGCGCTGGCAAGCGACGTCACCGCGATGACATGGTCGCGCTTCTTCGACGCCTACGAGCCGGTCCATGCGCTGGTCGCCGAGAGCGGGGGCCAGCTTCTTGGCCTCGTCCATTACCTGTTCCACCGCAGCACCACGGCGATCGCGCCGAACTGCTATCTGCAGGACCTTTTCACCAACGAGGGCTCGCGCGGCAAAGGCATCGGCCGGGCGCTGATCGAAGGCGTCTACGAGCGCGCCCAGGCGGCCGGTTCCGGCCGGGTATATTGGCTGACGCATGAAACCAATCACACGGCAATGAAGCTCTATGACACGGTCGGCGAACGCTCGGGCTTCGTCGTCTATCGTAAGATGTTCTGAGGACGTTTCCGGCGCGCCGGCAGGCATTTTTGAGCGGAACGGATATCAACGAAAACGGGGCCCTGAGAGCCCCGTTCGCATTCCAAAAAAGGCGATTTTCAGCCCTTGGGGGCCGGAACCGGCTCCGGCTTGACCTTCGGGGTCTCCTGCGCCGTGTTGGATTCGATCGGCGGCAGGCCCTTCATCAGCTTCTGCTGCAGGGTGGCCAGCACATCGGGATCGGGCTTCAGGTCGCGGGCCTGGTTCCACTGGAAGGTGGCTTCCAGCTTGCGGCCGACGCGCCAATAGGCGTCGCCGAGATGGTCGTTCAGAACCGGATCTTCCGGCTTCAGCGCGACCGCGCGTTCCATCTCGCGCACGGCGTCATCGAAGCGGCCGAGGCGGAAATAGGCCCAACCCAGGGAATCGACGATGTAGCCGTCGCTTGGCCTGAGATCGACGGCCTTCTGGATCATCTCCAGGCCTTCCTTCAGGTTGGTGTTCATGTCGACCCAGGAATAGCCGAGATAGTTCAGCACCTGCGGCTGATCCGGCTGCAATTCCAGTGCCTTGCGGAAATTCGGCTCGGCCTTCGGCCATTCCTTCAGCCGCTCATAGGCGATACCGCGCTGATAGAAGATGTTCCAGTTGGCGGCGGTTGGCGTCTTCAGCGCCTCGACGGCCTTGTCGTAGAGATTTGCGGCGGAGCGGAAATCATCCTTTGAGGAGTAGACTCCGCCAAGCGCCAGATAGGCGCGCATGTCATTGGGATGGGCTTCGACGAAGGCCTTCAAATGCGTGATCGCCTCGTCATGGCGGTCGAGGTCGGCAAGATTGAGGCCAAGCTGCAGGTCCGAAATCTCCTTCAGCGGCGAAGAGTCCGGGATGCGCCGATAGAGCGCGATGGCGCCTTCCCCGTCCTTCAGCTGTTCGGCGACGGCGGCGAGCTGCACGAGGGCCGCGTCACTGTCGGGCTTCAGGGCTAAGGCATATTGCAGATAGAGGCGCACGAATGGCTCGCCGCCGCCACGGTTGAGCGCGGTGGCAAGATCGAGCAGGATTTCGGAAGCACCGTCGGACGGACCGGAAACGAAGGGCGCAATTTTCTCGCCCTTGCTGATCCTGTCACGCAAGGCGACGATTTCCAGCTTGCCCGGCGAGAACGCCTCTGCCTGGTCGAGCACCGAGATCGCCTTGGCCTTGTCACCCTTGCGGGCCAGGAACGATGCATAGGCCTGCGCGTTGCGCATCCAGGTTTCAGGTGCCGCACCGCCGGCCGTGGTATCCTGCATCGTCGCCGCGTAGATCGCCTCGGCCTTTTCGGGCATACCAGACGCATCGGCGATCAGGGCGCGGTGGAAGGATTTGAACAGGCCGAACCAATCCGGCCCCTGCAACTTGTCGATCGAAGCCATCGCTTCGCTGGCCTGACCGGTACCTTGTTCGGCCCAGCCGGACATGACGCCGGAAATCAGCCGGTCGAGGTCGGATTCCAGCGACAGCTTGAGCCAGTACTGCGCCTTGGTGAAATCCTTCTTGTGGAAGGAATCGACGGCCAGCGCCAGGCGCGAGAAGCGCTCCACATCGGGCACTTCCTTGAGCTTGTCGGCATAGACCAGCGATTCGTCGAAGCGGCCTTGCGCGATCAACGATAGCATCAGGCTCTGCTGCAGTGCGGTGTCGCTCGGATTGAAGGCCAAGGCCTGCTTGTAGTACGCGATAGCGCTGTCGAGGTCGTTGTCGCCCTCGGCGATCCGGGCAGCCAGATAAGCGCCCGAGAACGACGAGATCTTGACCGGTTCGGTGGATTGCTTGGCATAGGCCGGCAAAGCCGAGATCGCCATGCCCGTCACAATTGCCAGCCTTGTCAGCCAGCGCGCACGTCCTTGCTGCATCATATCCCTTTCAGCCAGGCGCCATCTCCGCGTCAGCGGGATCGACCCAGACTCGATCTTCCAAGCAAAGCATGGCCTTTTTGGGGTCGCGCTTCAATCCGCCCGAAATTCACAATCGGGTCACCCGATTAACAAACCATGGCTAAAAGGGACAGTTTTGCGTCTTAACGGGCCGTTGCAACCGCGTATCGCGATAGCCGCCACTTGCCACCGTGCCGCACAGCCCGCTCCATTCGCAGCCCCCGCATGCCTTGCGCACGTGGCCGGCCGAAAACGCCAGCCGCAGCCGCATCAGGGTCGCGGCATCGAGATCGAGGCGGACGCCGTCCCGGATCGGCCGAGCCAGCAGCGCTTCCACGTCATCGCCGGCCTGCCGGTCCCGCCCGGCCGCGCTGTCGCGCAAGCAGTGCGGTTCCGGCTCGCCAAGCAACGGGGCGCAGATGTCGTCCGGGCCGGAGACGAGGAGGATGTCCTCGCCCCGGCTCAGGCGCTCCGCGATCCCGTCATAATTGGCGGTGAAGGCGGGGCTGTATCCCTTGCCCACATAGGTGAGCAGGCAAAGGAGATGATGGGCGCGAAGCCTGATCGTCACGGCTTCGGCAAGTTCATCTTGCCGCGCGGGAGCGCCATCAGTGTCGCGGCGCCAAGCGCCGACTTCAGCAACCCGCCGACGATGAACGGAACGAAGCCGAAGGTGATGGCCTTCTCGGCGCCGATCATGACGGCAAGCCAGGCCGTACCGAGAGCCAGGCAGGCGACGTTGCCGAGCAGCATGGCGGCGAAGGCAAGCAAAACCCTGTTGCCGTTCCAGCCGCGTTCGGCCAACCAGCCGACCAGCGCGCCGGTGATGGGGAAGGCAAAGAGATAGCCGCCCGTCGGGCCGACGAAATGCTGTATGCCGGCAGCGCCGCCGGCCAGGACCGGGAAGCCGACAGCACCTTCGACCAGCCAAGCGGCGATCGTCACCGCGCCAAGCCGCCAGCCATAGAGCGCGCCGATCAGCGTTACCGCGAAGGTCTGCATGGTCACGGGAACAGGCACCATCGGCACCTCGATGTAGGAGGAGAGCGCAAGGAAGAGCGTGCCGAGCACGACGGCGCCGGCCTGCCAGCCGAGCGATCGCTGCTGGAGGCGCAGCGGGCTGAAGGATGATCTGGCGGACGAGAATGCGAGGTTGGTCATAGGCTTCCCTTTGGTCAATCCAAAATTATAGATAATTTATGCTTTCGATCTATTATCGAATCCACATTTTTGGAGCGATAGCAAGCCCAGGCTTGGGAAAAGGGCGTTTAACCCACGATCGCGAAGGCTTCGCGCGTGGCGCCGGACGCTGTCCTGACCGGCTTGCGGCCAATCCATTGGACATGCCGTCCCAGTGTTGCCGCGGCCGATTCGGTATTTCCCTGCCGCAAGGCGCTGAGGATCGCCCGATGGTCCTGATCGGTGCGCGTCTCCCACTCCGAGCGCCATGCCGCGAACAGGAAGCGCGCGCTTGCCGCGTGCAGGTCGTCGATGGTGGCAAGCAGGCGCGGCATGCCGCATGGCGCCAGGATCAGCCGGTGAAAGGCGCGATTGGCCTCCTCCCACGACCTGACATCGCGGGATTTGTCGCCGGCCTTGGTCGCCTCCTCGGCCTGGTCGAGAATGGCCGAGGTCAGATGCGGCGCGGCGTGGCGCAGTGCCAGCACTTCGAGCGCCGCCCGCATTTCGGCGACCTCCTTGACCTCACCCAGATCGAAGGCTGCGACACGCACGCCACGGCGCGGCTCACTGACGGCGAGCCCCTGCGCCTCGAGGCGGCGGAAGGCCTCGCGCACGGGAACATGGCTGGTGTTGAATTCCTCGGCGACATGATCCTGCCGCAGCCTCGCCCCCGGCTCGATCGCGCCGGAAATGATGCGATCCGCCAATACCTTGCTGATGCGCACCGCTATGGTGTCGTCCGTGCCCTTTGCCATGATTTATAGATAATTTGCGGCAAGGCGGCTTGTCGAGACGGCAGGGGCGAATTCACAGGCGTCTTTTCACTGGCGCAGCCCCGGAAAGCCCAGCGAAAGCCGGTCGCCTCAGTTCACCCGGCTGATGCAGAAATCGATGACGTCGATCAGCGCCGATTTCTGCGGCGTCTCTTCCAGAGGCGCCAAGGCGTCGCGGGCGATCTCGCCGAAATGGCGGGCGCGCCCGATCGTGTCGGCAATGGCGCCGTGGCGGGTCATCAGGCCGATCGCCTTTTCCAGCCCGGCGTCGTCGACCACATTGTCCTCGATGGCACGCTTCCAGAAGGTGCGTTCGGCCTTGCTGCCGCGCCGGTAGGCGAGGATGACCGGCAAGGTCACCTTGCCCTCGCGGAAATCGTCGCCGACATTCTTGCCGAGATCCTTGCTGGTGCCGCCATAGTCCAGCGCATCGTCGATGAGCTGGAAGGCAAGACCGAGATTCATTCCGTAGGAGCGCAGCGCAGCGCGATCGTTGCGGGTCGCCTGGGCGATAACCGGGCCAACCTCGGCGGCGGCCGAAAACAGCGCTGCGGTCTTCGCCTTGATGACGGCGAAGTGCTCGTCCTCGGTGGTTTCGAGGTTCTTGGCGGCGGCAAGCTGCATGACCTCGCCCTCGGCGATGATCGAGGCGGCGCTCGACAGGATGTCGAGCGCTTCGAGCGAGCCGACATCGACCATCATGCGGAAGGCCTGGCCGAGCAGGAAGTCACCGACCAGCACACTGGCCTGGTTGCCCCAGATCATGCGGGCGGTCTTCTTGCCGCGCCGCATGCCGCTTTCATCGACAACGTCGTCATGCAGAAGCGTGGCCGTATGCATGAACTCGACCGAAGTGGCGAGCTTGACGTGGCCCTCGCCGGCATAGCCGAACATCTGCGCCGCAGCCAGCGTCAGCATTGGCCTGAGCCGCTTGCCGCCGGACGAGATCAGATGGTTGGCGACTTCGGGAATCATCTCGACGTCGGAGCCGGCCTTGGACAGGATCAGTTTGTTGACGCGCCCCATATCGGCCGCCGTCAGATCGATCAAATCCTGGATGGAGGCGGGCTCCCGCTTCCCGTTTTCGATGTTGAGAACGACACCCACGACAATCACTCCCGTCTTGGTATAACGCGTGCGACGGCACCCTTAGTCCCGGCACGGACTCTAGGGCGGCGGGCACGGCCACGGCAAGTGGCGAATTGGCGCGGCGGCGACGACAACCTGTCAACGTCGGCAAATGCGGGAGCGCGGCCACACGTTTACATGCATGCTGCAACCTGCGAGTTTCTTGCGATGATAGAGCTAATCCGCACCAACGACGCCGTCATCATCTCGTTTGTCGAATCGCTGATGCGCGACGCCGGCATCGGCTGCTTCGTCGCCGACCAGAATATGAGCGTGCTCGACGGCTCGCTCGGCATCCTGCCGCGGCGCGTCATGGTCGACGCCGACCAGGCCGACGCAGCGCGACGCATCCTGACCGACGCTGGCATCGCCAACGAGATCCGCCAGAAATAATGTCCGCCGCGCCAGCCACCCTTGACACGGATATGCCGGCCCATACGGTCGATGCCTTCCACCGCGGCCGGTTCTGGCTCGTGCAGCCCAAGCATGGCGGCCATCGCGCCGGGATGGATGCGATGATGCTGGCCGCATCGGTGCCATCCTCGTTTGGCGGGCGGCTCGCCGATTTCGGGGCCGGCGCCGGTGCTGCCGGTCTGGCAGTGCTGTCGCGCTGTCCGGACGCCCAGGCTGTGCTGGTCGAACGCGCGCCTGAGATGGCTGCCTTCGCGGCGGCCACGCTTGCCCATCCCGGCAATGCGCATCTCAGCGATCGCGCGGCCGTGCTTGTCGCCGATGTCACCGTTTCGGGCCGGGCCCGGGCCGCCGCCGGCCTTGCCGACAATGATTTCGACTTCGTCATCATGAACCCACCTTTCAACGCCGCACGGGACCGCGCCACATCGGACCGCCTGCGAAAAGAGGCCCATGTCATGGAGGATGGCCTGTTCGAAAACTGGATCCGCAGTGCGGCAGCGGTTGTCAGGCCGCGCGGCGGGCTTGCCGTGATCGCCCGCCCCGAACAGCTCGGCTCCATTCTCGACGCGATTTCAGGCCGCTTCGGTGAAGCCGAGATGCTCGCCGTGCACCCTCGCCCCGACGCGGCGGCGATCCGCATTATCGTGCGGGCGGCGCTTGGGGCGCGGGGAAAGCTCGCCATCCGTCCGCCCCTGATGCTTCACGCGCGATCGGGCAACGGCCCCGACGAGCGCAGCGAAATGATAACCAACGGGCTCGCCTCGCTGTTCGGAGACTGAGCTGTTCGCGGCCTGAACATTGCCGTTGGCCGGGAAATCACTACATGCCTGCAACCATCGCCGGAGACCACTTCATCGTGAAACGTCTTTTCAACCGTCTGCTGCCGAAGTCGTGGCGCTCCACCGTCGACACCATTCCGGTCATCCGGCTGCACGGCACCATCATGGCCGGCGGCGGTCCGTTCCGGCCGAGCCTGTCGCTTGCCTCCACCGCTGGGCTGATCGAAAAGGCGTTTTCCTTCGACGCGCCGGCAGTCGCGATCTCGATCAACTCCCCCGGCGGCTCCCCGGTGCAGTCGCGGCTGATCTTCAAGCGAATTCGTGACCTTGCGGTCGAGAAGAACAAAAAGGTGCTTGTCTTCGTCGAGGATGTCGCGGCGTCTGGCGGCTACATGATCGCTGTCGCCGGCGACGAGGTCTTCGCCGACCCCTCCTCCATCGTCGGATCGATCGGCGTGGTGTCGGCCTCGTTCGGTTTCCCGGAACTGATGAAGAAGATCGGCATCGAGCGCCGTGTCCACACCGCCGGCCAGAACAAGGCAGTGCTCGATCCGTTCAAGCCTGAGAAAAAGGAAGACGTCGAGCGGCTGAAGGTGCTGCAGCTCGAAGTGCACGAGACCTTCATCGATCTGGTCAAGGAGCGGCGCGGCACGAAGCTGGCGGACGATCCGGAGCTGTTCACCGGACTGTTCTGGACCGGCAAGAGAGGCTTGGAACTCGGCCTCGTCGATGCACTCGGCGACATGCGCACGGTACTGAAGACCCGCTTCGGGCCGAAGACCCAGCTCAAGCTGATAACGGCGCCGCGCGGTCTGTTCGGCCGCTTCGGCCTGTTCGGCTCGAGCAAGGGCTTTTCAGCGCCCGATATCGCCGCGGCAGCGGCCAGCGGCGTCATTGATGCGGCGGAAGAGCGCGCATTGTGGGCGCGCTTCGGGCTTTGAAAAAGCCGTGAAAGCGTCTAGCATGGTTGCCCGAAAGACCCGACCGGCCGCCCTTACCGGCCCAGCGTGGTAGGAGTTTTGACATGCCGCAACTTATTTTCTTCGCCGTCGTCGGCATTGCCGCCTATTTCGGCTACCGCACCTTCCTGCGCGAGGCTGAGCGCGTGACGGCCAAGGTACGGCGGACCGAAAAGCAGGCGGCCAACGGCGCGATGGGAACGCTGGTCAAGGATCCGAAGACCGGCGAATACCGGCTGGCCAAGGACTGACCCTCATTTCACTCGCAATCGAGACTGTGGAGTCCGGTCCGCATGTCCGGACATGGGCAGCACCCGCCAAGATAAACCTTGCCCTGCACGTCACCGGCAGGCGCCCCGACGGCTATCATCTCATCGAAAGCCTGGCTGTGTTCACGCGCTTTGGCGACAGGATCGAGATCGCGCCGGCTGAAGGCGACGACTTCGCCGTATCCGGCCGCTACGCGCCGGACGTTCCGCCCGATGGCGACAATCTGGTGCTCAAGGCACGCGACGCGCTACGGCAGGCCACCGGTCTTCGGAGCACGCCGCCCGTGATCATCAGGCTCGAAAAGAACCTTCCAGTCGCGTCCGGCGTGGGCGGAGGGTCGAGCGACGCGGCGGCCGTGCTGCGCGGGCTGGCCGACAGCTGGGGGCTGGACATCGATAGCGCCGAGCTGGCGCGGATCGGTCTCTCGCTTGGCGCCGATGTGCCGATGTGCCTGGCGGCAAAGCCGCTGGTGGCGCGCGGCATCGGTGAGGAGCTGTCGATGGTGCCGGATTTTTCGGCGCTCGGTCTGGTGCTGGTCAATCCGGGCACGCCGGTCTCGACGACGGAAATCTTCGCAGCACTGTCCCGGCGCGACAATGAGCCACTGCCGCCGCTGCCGCGCGACATCGAGTTTCACAGCCTGCGCAACTGGCTGGAGATCACCCGCAACGATCTCGAACCTGCGGCCCTTGCGATGCGGCCCGCCATAGGCAGGGCGCTTTCATGGCTTGATAAGGCCGGATCGGGTTTTTCACGAATGTCCGGATCTGGCGCGACATGCTTCGGCCTGTTCGAGACCGGCAATGTCGCCAAGCGCGCGGCGGCCGAGATCCGCAGCCGCCAGCCCGACTGGTTCGTCGCCGCAACACGCAGCATTGCATCGGAGGCTGAGTGAGATGGCCAGGATTGACGAGGGCCGTGCCTTCATTCCGGTGCGCATCGCGGTGCTGACGGTTTCCGACACACGCAGCCTCGCCAACGACAAATCCGGCCAGACGCTGGCCGATCGCATCACCGAGGCCGGCCACATCCTGGCCGGCCGGGATATCGTCACCGACGACCGCGAAAAAATCCGTGACACCGTTCTGGCGTGGTCGCGGGACAAGGCCATCGACGTCGTGATCACCACCGGTGGAACCGGTTTCACCGGCCGCGATGTGACACCCGAGGCGCTGGAGCCGATTTTCGAAAAGCGCATGGATGGCTTTTCGGAAGTTTTCCACCGCATCTCCTACGACAAGATCGGCACCTCGACGATCCAGAGCCGGGCGACCGGCGGCGTCGTCAACGCCACTTTCGTCTTCGTGCTGCCGGGCTCGCCCGGCGCCTGCAAGGATGCCTGGGACGGCATCCTTAAGGCACAGCTCGACTACCGGCACATGCCCTGCAACTTCGTCGAGATCATGCCGCGCCTGGACGAACATCTGCGGCGCGGCAAATCGGCCCCTTAAAAAGCAACGCCACGCAGAGCAGCTGCAAAAATCAACTGGGAGAGCGCTGCGCCTGCCTCGGTGGCGCCACCCAGATCTCGGCGTCGAGCTTCTTAGTCGCCAGACCGCGCGCCAACGCCTCGGCGCTGCCGGCAGTCTTGGACAGAGATGCCGCCTGCCGCTTGCTGATCACCAGTCCATCGGCGAGAGCACGGTTTGCGGAAAAGACCCTAGCCAGGAACGGCGTACGGCTGCCCCGCGCCCGCGCGAACCGGGCGGCCATGGTCTGCCTGGCCGTATGGGCGACGACCGCGTCGATCCAGCCCTCTACCAGCCTCGCACCCGGTTCGAGAAACAGCAGCCAGTCACCCTTGGCCTGGCGGATGCCGGCGGCGATGCCGCCGCTCCCCACATAGTGGCAGCCGGCATGCTCGGCGACACGATGCGTGTGGTCGGTGGAGCCGGTGTCGCAGACGACGACCTCTCGCACCACGCCCTCGACCGCGCCGCCAATCAGCGTCGCCAGCGTGCGGGCGAGACCCTCCTCGTCATTATGCGTTTCGATGAGAACACTGAGCATCGTGAGCCGAATAGCGGAAACCACTGACCGACGCCAGTTTTTGCATCGCGCCATAGAAAAGTTCTTGATTTGTTCTCATCAATAAAATAGGAATAATTTCATGAGCAGAGCGATTCGACACAACATGGACAGTCCCTGGGAGCGGGCGAAGATGGAACCGATCATGCGCGCCGATATTGCGGCCTTCGGAGCAGGACGAGCCGAGATGGCCAACGCGATGATCGAGCAGAGTGGCATGCGGGTCCGTCCGGACCGCAACCGTGGCCGATCGGCGGGCATCAATCCGTCTGGCCGGTTCGAACCTGTCAGCCGGCATGTCTTCGACGATGGGTGGAGTTCGCTGGAGGAGTTGCCCCCGTTCAAGACCGTGGTGCAGGTGGAGAAGCCGCGCACCATCATCACCCGCAACGAATCGCCCGACATCTCCTTCGACCGGTCGATCAATCCCTATCGCGGTTGCGAGCACGGTTGCGTCTATTGCTTCGCGCGGCCGACGCACTCGTTCATGGGCCTGTCGCCGGGCCTGGATTTCGAATCCAAGCTGTTCGCCAAGCCGGATGCGGCACGCCTGCTCGACAAGGAGTTGTCGAAGGATGGCTACCAGCCGCGCACCATCGCCATCGGCACCAACACCGATCCCTACCAGCCGATCGAGAAGCAGTACCGGATCATGCGCGAAATCCTCGAAGTGCTGGAGGCACGCGGTCATCCGGTCGGCATCGTCACCAAGTCAGCCCTGGTGGTGCGCGACATCGACATTCTGTCGCGCATGGCCGAGCGCGGGCTCGCCAAGGTGGCGCTGTCGGTGACGACGCTTGACCGCATGCTGGCCAGGACGATGGAACCCCGCGCATCGACCCCGACCAAGCGGTTGGAAGCGATCAGGCAGCTTTCGGATGCCGGTATCCCGGCTTCGGTGATGGTGGCGCCGATCATTCCGGGCCTGACCGACCAGGAGATGGAACGCATCCTCGACTCGGCACACCATGCCGGTGCGCGCGAGGCCGGCTATGTGGTGCTGCGCCTGCCGCTGGAGGTCAGCCCGATTTTCAAGGACTGGCTGCTGCGCCACTATCCCGACCGCTATCGCCACGTCATGTCGCTGATCCGTTCGATGCGCGACGGCAAGGACTACGATTCGGAGTGGGGCAAGCGCATGAAGGGTGCCGGACCTTATGCCTGGCAGATCGGCCGGCGCTTCGAGATCACCGCCAAGCGGCTCGGCCTCAATGCCGAACGGCGCACGCTGCGGACCGACCAGTTCGTCGCGGCCGGTAAGGACCAGGAGCAGTTGATTCTGCTCTGAAGCCGAAAAACACCGCGGCTGTTCATTACCGCCGTGGCAAAAAAATCCCGTCCGGCCTGCCCCGGCCTGCAGACGGTGCCCTCCCGGTCCGGCGCCCCACCCGACCCGGAGGGACTTGCGGAGAATCAGAGCCGATGCGAACCTCGCCGCAACATGGCTCGCGCGCGTTCTGATTCTCCGCTTCTCTTCGAAATCGTCGAGAAACCCGATTTCTCCTTCGAGACGAAGGCGATGGCCGATGGCATGTGGCCGGTCGCAGGGATGGACGAGGCCGGCCGTGGCCCGTTGGCCGGGCCGGTGGTCGCGGCGGCAGTGGTACTCGACCCCGCCAACATTCCCGAAGGGCTCGACGATTCCAAGCGGCTTAGCCACTTGCAGCGTGAAGCGCTGTTTCTGCGCATCATCGGCTCCGCGCTCGGCGTCTCGATGGCGTCGGTCAGCGCCGAAGGCATCGATGGCAGCAACATCCTCAAGGCGAGCCTCGAAGCGATGCGCCGCGCACTTGTCGGGCTGCCCATCCAGGCAAAGCTCGCGCTGGCGGATGGGCGCGACGTGCCGCCGGGACTGCCCTGCGAAGGGCGCGCGCTGATCAAGGGCGACCAGCGCTCGCAGTCGATCGCCGCGGCCTCGATCGTGGCCAAGGTCATGCGCGACCGCATGATGTGCGGCTGCGGCAATCATCACGATCGCTACGGCTTCGAAGTCCATATGGGCTACGCCACGGTCCGGCACCGTACGGCGATCGAGGCGCATGGCCCCGTCGCTCGGCTGCACCGCACCTCGTTTGCGCCGTTCCGGTTGGGCGGCGCCGAGGTGACGGAAGAAGAAGAAAGCTTCGCCGGGCTGGAGTAAAACGACGGCAGCGGTGTCGGCCGATCTCCCCCGTTGTGGGGGAGATTGGCAGCGTTGACGCACCGCATACAAAAGCCGCCAGGTTGCCCGGGCGGCTCTTCAATATTGGTCGTTCAGCTCAGTTCAGCTTCGCCTTCACATCCTGCAGCGCGGACCTGAACAGGTCGGCTCCGGCCTTGGAGTCGACCTTGGTGGCGAGCAATGCGCGTGCCGCCTCGACAGCGATGTCGACGGCGCTAGCACGCACTTCGCCGATCGCTTCGCGTTCGGCCTGGCCGATCTTCTGCTCGGCAAGCGCGGTGCGCCTGGCAACGTAATCCTCGGTCTTCTTGTGGGCATCGGCGGCCAGCAGATCTGCCTCGCGCTTGGCGGCCGCGACAATGTCGGCAGCTTCCTGCTCGGCTTCCTTGCGCTTCTTCTTGTACTGACCGAGCAGTTGCTGGGCTTCTTCGCGCAGCTTACGTGCCTCGTCGAGTTCACTGCTGATCCTGGCGGCGCGGGCGTCGAGCGCCTTGGCGATCATGCGGGGCACCTTGATGTAGACGGCGATGCCCAGGAAGATGATCAGGGCAATCGTGGCCCAGAGCGTTGCGAGAGATGTAGCGTCCATGATGCGCTCCTCACCGGGCCACGGATTTGACCGCGGCCGCGATCTCGGCCTTGCTGGTCTTGCCGCCAACCAGTGCCTCGACGATCGCCGAAGCGGTGTCCTCGGCGATGCTGCCGACTTCCTTCATGGCGTTGGCCTTGATGGAAGCAATGCGTGCCTCCGCCTCGCCAAGCTTGGCGTCGAGCGCGGCCTCGATCTTCTTGCGCGCGGTCTCGGCTTCCGCCTTGGCCGCATCGTTGGCCTGCTGGCCGATCGAGTTGGCGTTCTTCTTGGCTTCAGCCAGTTCCTGCTCGTAAGCGGCAACGGCGGCGTCTGCCTCGCCCTTCAACTTGGCTGCCTGGTCGAGATCCTGGCTGATGCGGTCGTTGCGGACGTCGATGATGCCCCCGACGCGCGGCATCACGACCCGCTTCAGGAAGAGGTAGAACAGCCCGAACGTGATCGCCAGCCACAGAAGCTGCGACGGAAACGTCTCCGGATTGAATGGCGGAAACGTGCCGTGCGCTTCGGCAGGCACGCTGGTGCCGGAATGCGTGTCGCCTCCGGTCACAGCGTGGCTGGTGTCGGCTGATGGCGCGGACTCTTGCGCGAAGGCAGATGTCACGAACATGGACTATCCCCAGATATCAGGCCCGCCGCTAGCGCGGCTGGCCTGTCCAATCTTCTCAGTACTCAGCCGAACAGGGCCAGCAGCGCGATGAGAAGCGAGAAGATGCCCAGAGCTTCGGTCACAGCGAAGCCGAAAATCAGGCGGCCGAACTGGCCGTCGGCAGCCGACGGGTTGCGCAGCGCGCCCGAGAGGTAGCTGCCGAAGATGTTGCCCAGGCCAATGCCCGCGCCACCCATGCCCAGGCAAGCGATGCCGGCGCCGATGTACTTTGCTGCTTCTGCGTCCATTTGTTCAACTCCTTTGGATCTGAAAATTCCGTTGCGATTTCATCCGGCACCAATGTTGGAAACTCTTGGGCCGGAACTCTTGGCCTCAGTGCCCGGGATGCAGGGCGTCGTTGAGATACATACAGGTCAACACGGCGAAGACGTAGGCCTGCAAGAAAGCGACCAGCAGTTCAAGCGCCGTCAGCGCCACCGCCATCGCCAACGGCAGGATCGAACCCGCCACACCGACCGCGCCCAGCGCGGAGAGGCTGACGACGAACCCAGAGAACACTTTGAGAGTGATGTGGCCGGCAAGCATGTTGGCGAACAGACGAACCGAGAGGCTGACCGGGCGCGACACGAAGGAGATGACCTCGATCAGCACCACCAGCGGCAGCAGGAACACCGGCACGCCATGCGGGACGAACAGCTTGAGGAAACCAAGACCATGCTTCATGAAGCCGTAGACCACCACGGTTCCGATCACCAGGGCCGCGAGGCCGAAGGTGACGATGATGTGGCTTGTGACAGTGAAGAAATAGGGAAACAGGCCGAGCAGATTGGCGACCAGCACGAACATGAACAGCGAGAACACGAAGGGGAAGAACTTCATGCCCTGCGTGCCGGCGGCGTCGCGCAGCATGTTGCCGACGAATTCGTAAGCCATTTCGGAGACCGACTGCAGTCGGCCTGGAACCAGGCTGCGGCTCGACGTCGTCAGGAACAGGAACGCCGCGGCAACGACGACGGTGGCGACCATGAACAGGGCGGAATTGGTGAAAGACAGGTCATAGCCGCCGATCTCGATCGGTATCAGCTTGTTGATATGGAACTGGTGGATCGGATCGACCTTGTCAGCTGCCACTTTCAAACCCCGTCAATGCCGCGTACGGCTAAATTACCATTGCCGCCTGAAGGGCGGTCATTTGCTGTCGTCCCGGTCATGGCGCGGCTTGGCACCTTGTCCGAATTCCGCCACAACGCCAGCCGAACGCATGACATTGAGCACGCCGGCGCCAAAACCAAGCAGCAGGAAAACGATCAGACCCCACGGCGATGTCCCCGCCATACGGTCGATGATCCAGCCGATGCCGGCGCCCACCACCACCCCGGCGATAAACTCGCTGGATAGTTTGATCGCCTGACCGTATCCGGTCACTGGTTTCGCGTCGTCTTTCCCCTCGAGCCGGTTCGGCAGCCTTGTCGCAAGCGATGCTCCAAGTTCACGCCGACGTCGCTCAAGATCGTCGTCGCGGATTTCGGGGTCATGCTCTTTGCCACGGCCGGTTTCTCCGGTTCCGTCTGGCCCTTTTTTTTCGGCCATCGCAACCCCCCTGCCCGGGCAGACCGTCACCGTCCGTCCGCTTCTAAAGTCGCCGGCAACATAGTTAGAGGGTTTGCGCCCGTCAAGCCACGGACGGAACTTCCGAGCTGTGTATTTTAGACAATGAAATCAATGTACTAGCAAGGTGCGACATCGTGCCCGCGGCGATCTGGGGGATGCGCCGCGCGAATCCCCCAGACAATGGCTCTCCGATCGACCGCGCGACGGCGCGAAAAGAACGGCGGGCGGCGGGCCGCTCAACTCCAGCCGCCACCATAGGTCCGGTAAAAGATATGCAGGCCGATCTTGGTCATCTTCTGCATTGTGCGCGCCCAGCCGGGATGGACATAATTGGCATAGTAGTGGGTGGACGATCCTACTTCCGGAATGAAGATCTTGCCGGCGGTGACGGCCATGCCGATGTCCTGTGCGGTCTGGTAGGCGACAGGATTGTCGATGCGCTTCTTCCTGCCGTCGCAAGCGAATGAAAACTGACAGCGGTTGAACCAGTTGTCGTTCTGGTAGACGACGCCGCAGATCGAATTGGGATAGGCGGGATTGCGGACCCGGTTGAGGATCACCTGGGCGACGGCGGCCTGGCCGCGCACGGCTTCGCCGCGTGCCTCGAAATAGATGCCGTTGGCCAGGCATTTCTGCTCCGGCTTGGAGAAGACGCCGGCAGGAAGCGGATTCTGGATCCAGGCGTGGTCGCCCTTGGCCATCGGCGGAATGAAGCGGCCGCTGTTGGGCTGCTCGTCCTGAAGCAAAGCTTCAAAGGGCGAGGCCTTGGCATAGTCCGGCGCGGATTGCGCATAGGCGGTCGCCAGCACATCGGGATGGTCGTTGTTGACGAGGGGGGCAAGCATGGCCGGCACGCCGGGATCCGGCTTCCTGTCCTCACGCGCGTGGAAGGCCGCGGCGATCTGGATTTCCTTGCCTTTGATCTGAGGCTTGGCGAATGCCATTTTCAGGTCGCTGTCCATGCTCGGCCGCATCAGCGAGGAGGTCCGCTGGAAGATCGAGCCGGCATTGAAGTTCTTCGGCGGCGCTACGGGAGAGACCTGGACGATGCGGCCCTTCTTGTCGGCGCGCACGACGCGATCCTCGTCGGGCGACCCGCTGACCTTGCCGCCCTTGCCGCGGAACGAAACGGAGCCGATGCCGGGAAGGCGAACGCCGGAACCCGAGATCGAGCCGGTGATGTCGGACTCGACGAACGGCATCTCGGCCGCGTGGACCGAACCGGCGACGGATTTCTCGACATAGGAGTTCCAGCGCGCGGTCGGCGATTCAAGGCCGGAAACGAGGCTGGTCATGTCCTGGTAGGCGGCGACGGTCGGAAAGCCGATCCAGATACCGAGACCGATGATGAACGGAGACACAAGGCTGCGTTTCTCACCGGCGGCGGCCATCAGCCGCTTCAACAGACGTCGATGCACGGAACTCTCTCCAGGAACGCAACTGACCCCACTGGAGAGCAAAATGATGCATTAACCTTGATGGGACGTTAACGGGATCGGTCGGGTTTTCCCGGTCGGCTCAAGGTCGTGGCTTCGAAGTCGGGCGGTTTTGCGGCGGGAACTCAGGCCCGCGGCAGGAAGATCGGCCAGGCGATCAGCGCGCAAACCGCGGCCGACAGCCAGACGCCGGGCCAGGACCAGAGGTGCAGCAGCCCCGGAATGGCTACCGGCACCAGGAAGAAGCCGACGAAGACAAAGCTGTTGGCGAGGCTGAGCGCGGTTCCGACATGGCCGGCACCGGCCAGCGTGGCAAGCTCGGTATAGGCAACGCCGTGCCAGGCGGAGACCGAGATGCCGGCGACGACGAGCACCAAGGGCAGGACAGCGATCAGGAAGGATTGGCTGCCAGGCATTGCGGGTACGGCCAGAACCAGCACCCAGAGCATCACGAAGGCCAGGGCGCTCAGCGCACTGCACAAGCGAAGAAACTGACGGCGGTTGCCGTGGCGGTCGGTGAAGCGGCCGCTCCAGACGCGCATGACCATGGCACCGACCTGTACTGCGGCGAGGCTGGTGCTGATCGCCGTCGTGCCAAGTCCGGCAAAGTCGTGCAGGAACACCGATGCGAAAGTGAGGACCGCCACTTGCGGAAAACAGAGCAGGCCGATGGCGGTCGAGATGCGCCAGACCTCTGTGTTGCGCAACGGTGCCGGACCGGCCACGCCAGACGGAACGGCGTGGCCGCCACCCGCCGCCGGCGGTTCGTGCAGCCAACGCCAGGCGAACAGGGCGGAGAGAGCGGATGCCGCCGCCAGGAGCCCGAACACCGCGGCAAAACCGAAAGCCAGGGCAAGCGAAGGCAGGACGAGCGCGCCGAGGCCGCCGCCAAGCGGCACCGCCGTCTGCCTGATGCTCATGGCAAAACCGCGCTCATTCTCGCTGAACCAGGCCATGATGGCGCGACCGCTCGAACCGTTGACACTGCCGCCGAGCAGTCCCGTGACGAGCAGGCTTGCCGCCAGCAGCGTGACATCGGGAATGCCCGCCCTTGTCGGCACCACGAGCATCGCCATTGCAAGCAGCCACGCCGCCGTCGCGCCAAGCCCGATCAGAAGCACGCGGCGATCCCCCCAGCGGTCGGTGAGCAGACCCCATGGCAGTTCGCTGAGCGCAACCCCCAGCCCGAGAAGGCCGAGCGCCAGGCCGAGTTCGGCATTGTTCAAGTGATAGCCTTGGCGAAGCACGACCGCCGTGGCCGGTATGCCCGAAAAAGTGGCCGAGAAACCGGCGTTCGCGGCAACCCCGATACCCAGGACCTTCCAGCGATGATTAGGCCCGAAGGTCCGGCCGGCTGGGATGGTGGCGGCGCCTCGCCCGGATGGCTGGTAATCGTTGCGAATGACGGTGGCAGACATGATTCCATTCCCGTGACGCCGGTCGAGCGGCCTTGACGGGATGGATGTAGCGCCATAGCTTCATCCATAAAATCAGGAAGTTTTTGATTAATAATCCTGAAAACAAGGACGATCCGATGCGACGTGTCACATTCGATCTTGACGTGCTGAGAACTTTCATCACCGGGATGGAACTGGGAAGTTTCGCCAGGGCAGCCGAGCGGCTTGGCCGCTCGACCTCCGCCGTCAGCGCACAGTTGAAGAAACTGGAGGAGCAGGCCGATACGCCGATCTTCCGCAAGGCGGGGCGCGGCCTGTCACTGACCGAAGCCGGCGAGACGATGCTCGGCTATGCGCGGCGCCTGATCGAGCTCAATGACGAGGCAGCATTGGCCATCCGTGACGTCGAATTGGAGGGCTGGGTGCGGCTCGGCCTGCAGGAGGATTTCGGCGAAGCCGTGTTGCCGGAAGTGCTCGGTCGCTTCGCCCGTGCCCATCCCAAAGTTCGGATCGAAGCACGGATCGGGCGCAGCCACGAATTGGCCGAGCGTATCCTCTCCGGCAATCTCGACATCGCACTCGCCTGGCATGACGGCACGAAGCTGCCATACAGCCGGCATGTCGCCGACGTGCAGGCGCGCTGGATCGGCCCGGCAAAACCGATGGAGGCAGGCCCACACACTGACGAGACGCTGCAACTGGTTGTGTTCGAGGCGCCTTGCCTGCTGCGCACCGTGGCGACCGAGACGCTGGATCGTGCCGGGCGGCCCTGGCGCATGGCGTTCTCCAGCCCTAGCCTTGGCGGCATATGGGCGGCGGTGGCAGCAGGCCTCGGGCTGACGATCCGCACCGATATCGGCCTGCCCGCAAATGTCAGGGCGCTCGCGCCCGGAGTGCTCGGGCTGCCGCCGCTGCCGAAGATGGCGCTGCACCTGCAGCAGAAGGATGCCGAGCTCGATCCGGTCGCGGCGCGGCTGGCCGACATCCTGCTGCAATCGGCGTTCGAGGCGCTGCCTGACGCCGACACGAAAGAGAACCTGCTGAAAGTCGCTTAAGCGTTGCCGAGCCGAGCCGAGCCGAGCCTCAGCGCTTCTTCGCCCTGCCAGCGAAGGGGTTGTCCGAGGTGCGGAGAGCGATGCGGATCGGCACGCCAGGCATGTCGAAGGCTTCGCGCAGGCTGTTGGACAGATAGCGGACATAGCTTTGCGGCATCGCGTCCGGCCGCGAGCACTGGACCACGAAGCCCGGCGGCCGCGTCTTGGCCTGGGTGACGTATTTGACCTTCAGCCGGCGCCCGGCAACGGCGGGCGGCGGATGATGCGTCAGGATGGCTTCGAGCCAGCGGTTGAGCTTGCCGGTCGAAACACGGCTGTTCCAGACCTTGTGCGTCTTCAGCACCGCATCCATCAACTTGTCGAGGCCGCGTCCGGTCTCGGCCGAGACCGGCACGGCCTGGATGCCGCGCGCCTGCGGCAACAGCCGCTCGGTCTTCTCGCGCAGTTCGGCCAACAGCTCCTGCGGGTTGTCGATGAGGTCCCATTTGTTGAAGGCGATCACCGGTGCCCGGCCCTCGCGGATGATCAGGTCGGCGATCTGCAGATCCTGCTTCTCGAAGGGAATGGTGGCGTCGAGCACGATGATGACGATCTCGGCGAAGCGGATGGCGCGCAAGCCATCCTGCACCGACATCACTTCCAGCTTCTCGTGGATCCTGGCCTTGCGGCGCATGCCGGCCGTGTCGAACAGTTTTATGCGGCGGCCGCGCCAGTCCCAGTCGACGGAGATGGAATCGCGGGTGATGCCGGCTTCCGGTCCGGTCAGCAGCCGCTCCTCGCCGATCAGTGCATTGATCAGCGTCGACTTTCCGGCGTTAGGACGGCCAACGACGGCGATGCGCATCGGCTTGGTGTCGTCATAGGCCGGCTCTGCATCCGGATCGGCGATGTCCTCGCCGATCAGCACTTCGTTGGCGGCGGCTTCTTCGTCTTCGCCGTCCTCGTCTTCACCGAAGGCGCGCGCCTGGCCAAGCGCTTCGATCACGGCGTCGCGCAGGTCGGGCATGCCCTGGCCGTGCTCGGCCGAAACCGGGATCGGCTCGCCAAGCCCGAGCTCCCAGGCTTCCAGCATGCCGCCTTGCGCGCCGCGCGCCTCGGCCTTGTTGGCGACCAGCACAACCGGTTTGCCGGATTTGCGCACGATCTCGGCAAAGGTCCTATCATCCGGCAACAGGCCGGACTTGGCGTCGATGGTGAAGAAGATCAGATCCGCCTCGCGGATGGCGATTTCGGTCTGCGCGCGCATGCGTCCCGGCAAGGTCGAAGCGCCGGCATCCTCGAAGCCCGCTGTGTCGATGACATCGAAATGAAGATCGTAAAGCTTGGCGGCATGGACACGGCGATCACGGGTAACGCCCGGCGTGTCGTCGACAAGCGCCAGCTTCCTTCCGACCAGCCGATTGAAAAGCGTCGATTTGCCGACGTTAGGTCTGCCTATGATGGCGACTTTGAAGGTCACGATGCACTGCCCGACCCGCGGATCAGCTCGGACATCAAGGTCGCCCGCTCTCGCGTGTTGCGCGGGGCGCCGTCATCGGAGGCGATCTGGTCGAACAGTTTCAGGGCGTCCTGGGTCTTGCCTTCCTTCCAGGCGGCAAGCCCAAGCGCCTCGCGTGCGCTGTGGCGCAGCGTGTTGGTGTCCGATGTCAGCGCCTCGACGCGGCTCGACACGTCGGCGAAGGAGCCGTGATCGACGAGCAGGAGCGCCGCCCTCAGCCGCGCCATGTCGCGCAGACCCTGGGGAATAGCGGTGTCGGCGGCGACATCGTCGAAATCCTTGACGGCGGCATCGACGTCGCCCTTGTTGGCCTTGACGGTCGCGGCGCGCATGCGGGCGAGCAGCGGATAGGCGCCGTAGCCATCCTTCTCCAGCTGAATGAGCGCGGCCAGCGCGTCATCGTTCTTGCCGTCATTGGCGAGCTTCAGCGCCTGCGAGAAGGCGTCGCCGGAGCGGTTGGCACGTGTCTCGTCCCAATAGCGATGGCCGACGAAGGCGGCGGTACCGAGCACCACCAGGATGGCAATCACAAGCAAGGCCGGGCCGAAACGGTCCCACAGCTTCTGCGCCTGTTCGCGACGCATCTCGTCATTGACTTCGCGGATAAAACTGTCGTCGGACATCAATCAAACCATTCCTGCCCCGGGCCGGGGCGGTTCATGAGCCCGCGTTTTAGCGAAATTTTGTCAGCATGGAAGGGGTTCGAGCGGAAAATCGGCTATTGCCGGGGCAAACGAATGTTTGTCCCCGGGGCAAACCCACGAAAACCCCAATCGCACCGGCGCCACATTTGCGCGATAGCCGGCTTGCCGACCACCCGGAGCCCGTAAATTTGCCGATCCCTTGTTTGTCCCGCGCTGTCGCATTCTCGCTTGCCTCGTTCGCCACCGCCGGCGCGGCCCTGGCCGATCCGCCCGCGCCACCAGCACCGGCAAGGCCGAAGCAGGTCGTCATCATCTCCTTCGACAGCGCGCGCGACATCTCGCAGTGGAAGCGCAGCAGGGCGCTGGCCCAGCGCACCGGCGCGCATTTTACTTATTTCCTGTCCTGCGTCTTCCTGCTGTCGCCCGAGACACGCGGCCAATATACCGCGCCGGGCAAGAGCGCGGGCAAATCCAACATCGGCTTTGCCATTTCCAGGCAGGAAGTGGCCGAGCGGCTGGAACAGATCGGCCTCGCTGCCCACGAGGGCCACGACATCGCCAGCCACGTCTGCGGCCATTTCGACGGCAAGGACTGGACCAAGGCCGACTGGCTGAAAGAGTTCGGCTCCTTCGAGCACATTCTCGAGAACGCCTATGCGATCAACGGCATTGCGCCCGAACCCGAGGGCTGGCGTGATTTCGCGCGGCATGCGGTGGTGGGTTTCCGGGCACCGTATCTGTCGACAGGCAAAGCGCTTTACGAGGCACTGCCGGCGGCCGGCTATAAATTCGACGCCAGCGGCGTTTCAAAGGGCCCTGCCCTGCCGCCGACCGTCGGCGGCATCACCCGTTTTTCCCTACCGCTAATCCCGGAGGGACCGACATCGCGGCCGGTGATCGCCATGGACTACAATCTCTATGTCCGGCATTCCGGCGGCTTCGAGCGGCCGAGCAAGGCCGGGGAGTTCGCCGACCGGACCTATCAGGCGTTTCGCGCCGCGTTCGATGCGCAATATCAGGGCAAGCGCATTCCGCTGGAACTCGGCTTCCACTTCACGCTGATGAATGACGGCGCCTACTGGAACGCGCTGGAACGCTTTGCCGGCGAGGTCTGCGTCAAATCAGATGTCGAATGCATCAGTTTTCGCGATTATGTTTCGCGGCAGGATGGCATCCAAAAGCAGGCCTCGGTTGGCGGTTAAACCGCCAACCCGTCTTTCGTCAGAGCTTCCTCAAGCCGGATCTTCGGCGCCGTGCCTTGCGAGATAACGCTGATCGATATCCGGCAGCGGCTCACCCAGCAGCGTCGCCTCGAAGGCGCGCAGGCGTTTGTGCACGGACTGAAGTTCGACGATGGTCGACCAGGAGGTGAGCAGGAATTGCAGCGAACCCGTCACCTTGCCGAAGGCGTTGGAGATCTGGTTCAGCGCACCGAATGTTATCTTGTGCGCGACCAGCGACGGACCCAGGATCAACAGCGAGAAAATATTGTCGGCCTGCAGGTAGGTGTACCGGACGACGTTGAAATAGATGTAGTGGAAATAGAGCCTGAAATAATTGTGCCGGACATTGGCGAACAGCTCGGTGGTGGTGGCGGGTTGCGCCCTGTCCGCATGATCCTCGCCATAGACCAGTTCCTTGCGGTAAGCGGCTTCGACGCGTTGGTTGCGGAACTGCAGCCCCGGAAGCTTCATGCCGGCAATCATCACCGAAATCGTGCCGAACAGGCACCAGGCAAGTGCCGCGACCACCAATGGCTGCGGGATCGCGCCGACGATCGGCAGTTCGCTGATATGGGCCTGCAACTGGATCATGACCGGCAGGAAGGCGATCAGGGTCATGATCGACTGAACGAAGCTGGAACCGAGATCCTCCATGATCTGGGAGAACCGCATCGTATCTTCCTGGATACGCTGCGAGGCGCCCTCGATATGGCGCAGCCTGCTCCAGTTCTCGATAAAGTAATTGTTCATGGCCGTGCGCCAGCGGAAGATCCAGTGGCTGACAATGAAGGCGTTGACCACCTGCACGTTCATGCCGACCAGCGCCAACCATGAGAAGTCGGCCAATCCGATATAGAACTCCGCGTTCGTCGACTTTCCGGTCCCCGACATCAACCCCTGTACATAGTCAAAGAACGGACCGTACCAGGCGTTGACGGCCACGCTGACCTGCACATTGAAATAGATGAAGAACAGGATGACCGCCGTCATCAGGATCGACCAGCGCTGCCATGGATGCGGCGAATACCAACTCCAGAACGCATAGAAGATGGCCACGCACAGCGCGAAATAGATATAAAACCAGATGAACGGTTTCGACGCCAGCACGGCGATACCGATGATGGGCGCCGCATCGGCGGCTGCCGGCGGAAGGCCCACAAGGCCTCCCAACTGCTCCCCGCCGAAAAACCAGAACAGGATCGCCGCAAGGCTCCAGATGGCGGCCGAAGAGAAGAAGAGCTTCGGCTGCGGGAAGAAGGATACGAACACTGTGGCGAATTCCTCGATCTATGCGCAAATCAGGTGGGTTCGGCGGGCATAAAGTCACACATTAGGGGGAAAGAAAATGCCTGCCCGATCTCAGGCGCGGAGCAAGACGGCAAATCATGGCGATTTTGGCGCAGCCGACCATGTGACGGCGCCGGAGACGACCAGGACGGCCGCGGCGACGATGGAGGCGAGGAAGAAATCGCCCGACGCCTGCGCCAGAAGCCCGGCCGCGATCGGGCCGATGATCTGGCCAAGACCGAAGGAGGCGGTCATCAGGGCAAAGACGCGCCGGGGCGACCCTGGCGCCTGCTGCCGCGCCGCCTGCAGGCCAAATGCCGTGATGGCAATGAAGGTGCCGCCAAGCAGCACGCCCCCAAGCAGCGGCCCCGTGCGCCCGCCGGCGGCGACGCTCGCGGTAACGCCGACAACTTCGACGAAGCATCCCAAGGCATAGGCGGCATAGAGCCCGATCCGCGCCGCTACCTTCTGCCACAGCCAGACCGAAGGGAAACCGGCAAGGCCGGCAACCATCCACACCACGGCCTCGAAGACGCGGCTGCCGCCGCCTTGCCGGACAATGGCGACGAGGAAGGTCGCCGTCACCACATAGCCGAAACCGAACAGGCCATAGGCGACGATCACCTTCATCAGCGACCGGTCTTTCGGCAGCGCCGGTTCAGGGAGGGCTTCGCCATTGGTGAGCGGGCCCTGGTTCGCCAGCAGCCCCACGGCGACGAAGCCGCAAGCCGAAATCGCACCTGACCACAGCCAGCCCTGCGCCCACCCGGCGTGACCCGTGACCAGTACGGCCATCATCGCCGCCGATATCGCGATGCCGAGGCCAACGCCGCCGAAATGCCAGGCCTGCAAGTCGCCGCGCCCGGCCGCGGCGATATGGCTGAAAACGATGCTGGCCATGAACACCATGACGAAGGCGCTCGCCAGACCGGCCAGAAAACGGATGGCGAGAAAGGCGGCCATGGCGTCGGTCAACCCCATCAGGGCGGCCAGCATGGCGCTGGCACCGAGGGCGACGAGCATCAGCAAACGCTCGCGTCCATGCGCCCAGTTGCCCGCCGCCGCCAACGCGCCGACGAGGTAGCCGAGATAGTTGGCCGAGGCGATCCAGCCGGCATCGGCCGGCGATAGATGCAGTTCCTCCATCATGCCGGGCAGGATCGGCGTGTAGACGAAGCGGCCGATGCCCATGGCGACGGCCATGGCGATCATGCCGGCGAAGGCGTAACGCAGCGCTGTCGATTGGGGCGAAGTCATTGCAGTGCACAATAAATGTGCGGGCGGGTGAAACAATCCGCCTTATGTTGGGCCAGTTCAGTACCCTGATCGCACGCTCAGCAGCGCCCGCTGAAACCGGCGCTCAGTGAAACGGTCTCATGCACGGTCCGGCGCGCCGTCAGCCGGAACGGCACATCACCGAGCTCGCGCTCCGACATAGCGTCAAGCGCCGGATGCGCAAGCGGATCGGTCAGCCACCTCAGCGTATCGATATCGCAGCGCGTGTCATCCGACGAACTGGCGGCGAACAGGACCTTCAGCGACGACAATATCCTCAGCATTTCCGGCTCCCGGGAGGTTCTCCCATCAATAAAGACAGCCGTTTCGGTGAGTCTTTCAATTGAGATTTCGGCCGGATCGGTTTAGAAAATCTCAAATGGCCATGCTCAACCGCGTTCATCTCAACGGCCTTCGCGCCGTGGAAACCGTCGCCCGTCTCGGCTCGCTCGCGAGCGCCGCCGGCGAACTCAATGTTTCCGTCAGCGCCGTCAGCCAGCAGATCAGCCGCACCGAAAAACAGCTCGGCCAGGCACTGTTCGAGCGCACGACGAGCGGTCTCGTGCTGACCGAATTCGGCACCGTCTTCGCGGCCCGCCTTGGCGCTGGATTTCGCGAGCTTGCCCAGGCCGTGGCACTGGCCGACGAAGCCAGCCAGTGCACATTGGTTGTTTCGGCGGCACCGGCCTTTGCCTCCAAATGGCTGCTGCCACGGCTGTCTCGGCACTTCGACCGGCATCCCAACGTGCTGCTGCGTATCGATGCCTCGGTGCGGCTGGCCAATCTCGATCACTCGGACGTCGACATTGCTATCCGGCTTGGCGACGGCAAATGGCCGGGCGGAAAGGCGGAGCTGCTTTTGGCGCAGGAAGTCTTCCCGGTCTGCGCGCCCGGGATTGCCAGAAAACTGACGTCGATCGGCGACCTCGCCCAGACCTGCGCCATCACCGACGAGCGGGCGATGATCAACTGGGAAAGCTGGTTCGCGGCAGCCGGCGTTCAACCCGTCACCTTCCAGAAAGGCGCGCGCTTCACCGACCCGATGCTGTGCCTGGAATCAGCAATCGCCGGCCATGGCGTGATGCTGGGCTGGCAATTGCTGACGGCCGATGCGCTGGCCGACGGGCGGCTGGTGGCACCGTTCGGAATCCGCGCCCAGAGCGGACTCGGCTACTGGCTGGTGACCTCCACCACCAAAGCCGAGAGCCGCAAGGTCCGGGACTTCAAAATCTGGATCAAGGAAGAGATCGCGGCGACGATGGCGCAGTTCGGATCGTCGGTCGCGGAGCCAAGCGGCGCGATCGCGGTGGAAAGCACCGCGGCACCGGTCTATGTTCAATCAGACATCCCACTACGACAGGCAGGATCATGACCACACATTCGCGCGGCGTTTCCGCAACGATCGACCCGGTGAAGCTCGACAGGCTGGCGGAGGTCGCAATCAAGGTCGGGCTGCAATTGCAGCCCGGACAGGATCTGGTGCTGACATCGTCGATCGCGGCGCTGCCGCTGTCCAGGCGCATCGTCGAGCATGCCTACAAGGCCGGCGCGGGGCTGGTGACGCCGATCTTCAACGATGACGAGATGACGCTGGCGCGCTACCGTTTTGGCGCCGACGCCGGCTTCGACCGCGCCGCCGGCTGGCTCTATGAAGGCATGGCGAAGGCCTTTTCCAACAACGCCGCCAGGCTTGCCGTGCGCGGCGAGGATCCGTCGCTGCTGTCGGCGCAGGACCCGGCGAAGGTGGCGCGCGCCAACAAGGCCAATTCGATGGCCTACCAGCCGGCGCTGGAGAAGATCACCGGCTTCGACATTAACTGGAACATCGTCGCCTATCCGGATCTGGCCTGGGCAAAACAGGTGTTTCCGGGCGAGCCCGACGATGTCGCCGTGGCGAAGCTCGCGGAGGCCATCTTTTCCGCTTCGCGCGTCGACGTCGAGGATCCGATCGGCAACTGGAAGGCGCACAATGCAGCGTTAGCCGAGCGCACCAAATGGCTGAACGAACATAACTTCCATTCGCTGCATTTTGCCGGACCGGGCACCGACCTGACGGTCGGGCTGGCGGATGGCCATGAGTGGATGGGTGGCGCCTCGACCGCCAAGAACGGCATCACCTGCAATCCCAATATCCCGACGGAGGAGGTCTTCACCACGCCGCATGCGAGGCGGGTCGAGGGCCATGTCTCTTCGACCAAGCCGCTGTCCTACCAGGGCACGCTGATAGACGACATCTCGGTGCGCTTCGAGGAAGGCAGGATCGTCGACGCCAAGGCTTCGAAAGGCGAGGACGTCCTGAAGAAAGTGCTCGACACCGACGAAGGCGCGCGCCGCCTCGGCGAGGTGGCGCTGGTGCCGCATTCCTCGCCGATCTCGGCCAGCGGCCTGTTGTTCTTCAACACACTGTTCGATGAAAACGCCGCCTGCCATATCGCGCTCGGCCAGTGCTATTCGAAGTGCTTCGTCGACGGCGCGTCGCTCAGCCAGGATGAAATCACGGCGCGCGGCGGCAACAAGAGCTTCATCCACATCGACTGGATGATCGGGTCGGACAAGATCGACATTGACGGCGTCGCCGGGGATGGCAGCCGCGTGCCGGTGATGCGCAAGGGCGAGTGGGCCCAGGGGCTCTAGCCAGCGGAGGTGTGATGGCCTTCGATATCGCGGTCAAGCGCGTCTATGAAGCACCCGGGAAGGACGATGGCCAGCGGGTGCTGGTGGATCGGATATGGCCGCGCGGCGTCGCCAAGAAGGATGCGGCGCTGGCGCTGTGGCTCAAGGAGATCGCGCCGAGTGACGAACTGCGCAAATGGTTCGGGCATGAGCCGGCGCGCTGGGCGGAGTTTCAGAAACGGTATCGTGGCGAGCTGGATGGGAATGAAAAGGCGGTGGCGCAACTGCGCGCCCTGCTCGGCGACGGCAAGGTGACGCTGCTCTATGGCGCCCATGACGAAGCGCATAACAACGCCGTGGCGCTGGCGGGGTATTTGCGAGCCCACGCATAACATCGAGGCGCCGGCGGGACAGAAGGGGGCGCGAAGGATCGCGGCGGGGGTGAGAGTCGGTTCTACTTCCCGCCCACCGCCCCCTCATAAACATCCGGCTTGAACCCGACGAGGATACTGTCGCCGACTTCCAGCACTGGCCGCTTGATCATTGTCGGTCTGGCCAGCATCAGCGCTTTCGCCTTCTTCTCGTCGAGGCCTTGCCTGTCCGCTTCCGGCAGTTCGCGAAACGTCGTGCTGCCCTTGTTGAGCAGCTTTTCCCAGCCGACCTTGCCGACCCAGCCATTCAGCCTGTCTGCCTCGATCCCTTCCGCGCGATAATCGTGGAACCGATAGGCAACGTCATGGCTCTCCAGCCAGACGCGCGCCTTCCTGATCGTGTCGCAGGTGGTGATGCCGTACATGGTGATCGTCAAAGCGTGGTCCTCTGGCTGACAGTCGAATCCGCCCACAGCCTAAAACTGCCCTTCCCGCTTTGCCAGCAAATCGTAGGCGCGAAGTGGGCCGGAACCGATCGTTCCGGCCCGGTAGCTCAATAGTAGAATCGCTCTTCGGTGATCTTGCCGTTCTTGACCGTGTAAAGGCCGACCTCATCCATGGTGACACGCTGGCCCGTGGCCTTGGGCGTTATGTCAAACGTGAAGCGCACCGCGAACTGGTCACCATTGACATAGGGACCCTCGACCGAGCCGCCATGGACTTCGTTGTTCTCTTGCCACCACCGGCTCTTCTCCTTGAGAGCCGCTTTGCCGTGGCTGACGGCCATCGGCCCCTCCATGGCTTCGTAGCTGGCGATATTGTCGGCATTGTACTTCTCGGCAGCGCCTTCATTGTCACCCTGCTTGAGAAGCTCGGTGAAATCCTTGGCAATTTCCGCTGTCGTCATTTGTGTTCCTCCTGTTCAGACCCATTGCAAATAGGGAACCGCCTGCTGGCCGACCATTGCCGGACCGTTCGATAGCTGACATGGCGCTGTCAGGATGGGTGAGGCGGGCACGAGGACCAACCTCTAGATCGCGGGCCGGGCATCGTCCTGGCCGTTCAGTTCCCAACGCCCGTGCACTCTGTAGGCACGCTTCCGAATAAGACTGTGGACCAGCACAAAATCCCGTACAGTCCAGCCGACCGGATCGATTGATCGTTCGCGTATCCTGGGAACACGCACTTCGTCGCGAAGCAATGTGACGTGCGGTTCGATGGATTTCGTAATGAAAGGCTTCAGCGGACTGTCGGAAATCACCGCGGTGAGATCACGCCAGAACGTCTGCAGCGCCGGATTGCCGTCGCTGCTACGCAGAACCAGAGCACCACCACCAAAAGCCGCCAACCGATTGAAGGAAACCTCGAAAGGTTTTGCAACGATCATCGAGCCTATATGCCGGGCGATTTCAACCAGCTCTTCTGGAAATTCATGATGGTCGCCGAGACCGACGAGCGAGATATGGATGTGCTTTTCCGGAACGAACCGACCCTGTAGTTCGAACTCTCCACTCAAGGCGACAGCCTTTCGCGCGACCATGGCCGCGGTCGCACTCTCAGCAAGGATAGCGAAGAATATTCGATTATGAAAATGTCGCTCGGCCTGCTCCCATCGGAAAAAGGTCTGGCCGTTCCTTGCTGTCCCGAATGCAGGCTGCCCACTCACAACTGATCTCGTCCGGCACTTGTATCCGATCGCCCAATCTAGAACAAAACAGGAACAAATTCAAGTACTGAATGACACAGGCGTCGAAGCGCCGTCGCCGCAGTCGCAAATCGGTCTCTCACAGACAACACGGCAAGTGGACGACCCAAAGGGGGATAGACCTTTGGCAGGAATCCGGTGAAAGTGCCGCGCCAATCCGGCAAACCGCAGCGATGACCGAGGACCGTCCGCATGACCAACCCGACACATCTGCCCGCAGAAGGCCTGTTTGTCGGGCGCGCCAGGAGCGGCGATGTCTCGCATCCCATGGTGGTTGTCGTGCGCGACGGCACGGTTTTGGACATCACGTCGAGCGCGGCGCCCACGGTGCGCGACGTTTGCGAATTGGCCGATCCGGCCGGCCATGTGCGTTCGGCCAAGGGCAGGCCGGTCGGCCTGCTCGACGACATCGCGGCCAACAGTTTCGAAGCCATGCGCGATCCGGCAAAACCCTTTCTGCTGTCTCCGGTCGACCTGCAGGCGATCAAGGCATCCGGTGTCACTTTCGTCGTCAGCCTGCTCGAACGAGTGATCGAGGAACAGGCGCGCGGCTCGGCGGAAAAGGCCGACGCTATCCGCGCCGACATTGCCGGCCTGATCGGCCACGACCTGTCGAAGCTCAAGCCCGGTTCGCCCGAGGCGATGGAGATCAAGGCCAAGCTGATTTCGCGCGGCGCCTGGTCGCAATATCTGGAAGTGGGCATTGGGCCCGATGCCGAGATCTTCACCAAATGCCAGCCCATGGCCTCGGTCGGCTTCGGCGCCGATGTCGGCCTCCACCCGGTGTCGACCTGGAACAATCCGGAGCCGGAGATCGCCATGATCGCCGCCTCAAGCGGCAGGATCGTCGGCGCTACCATCGGCAACGACGTCAATCTGCGCGACGTCGAAGGACGCTCGGCGCTGCTGCTCGGCAAGGCCAAGGACAACAACGCCTCGGCCTCGCTTGGCCCTTTCATCCGGTTGTTCGACGACACGTTCTCCATCGCCGATGTGAAGCAGGCCGTCGTGCGCCTGAAGGTCGAAGGCGACGATGGATTCTCGCTGGAGGGCGCAAGCTCGATGGCCGAGATCAGCCGTTCGCCGGAGGAGCTGGTTGCGGCGGCCATGGGGCCACACCACCAGTATCCGGACGGGCTGGCGCTCTATCTCGGCACGATGTTCGTGCCGTCGAAGGATCGCGGCGAAAAGGGCAAGGGGTTCACGCACAAGGTCGGCGACATCGTCACCATCTCGTCGGAAAAATTCGGCGCGCTGGTCAACCGCGTGCGGCTGTCGGCCGATTGCCCGCACTGGACCTACGGCGCCAGCCATTTGATGCGCGATCTCGCCAAGGCCCGCCTGCTCTAACCGGCTCTTCGGGGGCTTTCGCCCCAGGTGACCGCCCGAACTGGCCAGGACAATCCGTCAGGCTGAGCCTCGGCGACAATCATTCGGCTGCCTGGAAAAAATCATCCCAACTGATGCGATCTGATGGGGTCGTTGATGGCGCCCCGTCAGGCGCCGACTACATCTGCAGATGGAGGCTTGCCATCCGTCGAAAAAGGGAATGCTCTTAGGCATCCGAGCGGCGCTGGCAAAAGACGCAATCCGGCTGAAACCGGAACAAGGGACGGATCATCTTCAACCGGGAGGAAATCAAATGCTGACGAGATTAAGACTTGTGCTCTACGGCCTGCTGATCGCGCTGACGGTCATTCCGGCAGCCGCGCAGGCCAAGACGTTCTACTGGATTTCACATGGCGGACCGGCCGACCCGGTCTGGACCTACTTCCTCGCCGGCGCCAAGCAATGGGCCAAGGACACCGGCAACACCGTCAACACCTCGTTCCACAATGGAGACGTCGCCTCGCAGCAGGAAGCGGTGCGAGCCGCCCTCTCGGCCAAGGCCGACGGCATCGTCACCACCAGCCCCGACCCGGGCAGCCTTGTCGAGATCGTCAAGGAAGCGCGCGCGGCCAACGTCCCGATCATCAACTTCAACACGCCCGATCCCAAGGCCAATTTCAACGCCTATGTCGGCGGCGACAACGTCACCTTCGGCAAGCATTGGGCGCAGTACCTGGTCGACAAGGGCCTGGTGAAGAAGGGCGACTTCGTCTGGATGCCGGTCGAGATCCCCGGCGCCACCTACGGCGTGCAGGAAGAGGAAGGCATCAAGAGCGTCTTCGGACCGCTCGGCATTACCTATGAAGTGACCGAAGCGACGCTCGACCAGGCCGAGGTGATCAACCGCATGGTCGACTATCTCACCGCCCATAAGGGCAAGGTCAAAGCCATCATCGGCCTGGGCGACCTCGTCACCGGTTCAATCAAGCGCGTGTTCGATCAGGTCGGCGTCAAGCCGGGCGAAATCCCGGTCGTCGGCTGGGGCAACTCGCTCGACACCACCCAGGAAGTGCTGAACGGCTATGTCAATGCCGGCCAGTGGCAGGATCCGCAGGCGACCAGCTATGTGGCGCTGTCGCTCGCCAACATGGCGGCCAGCGGCATTCCTCCGGGCTTCAACGTCATCACCGGCGCGCTCTACGAGAAGGACACCGCGGCGGTCTACGACAAGATCCTGTCCGGCAAATAATCCGCGATCGCTGGCGCCGCGCATCTCGTGCGGCGCCAGATACCTTCATGGCCGCGGCATGTCCAACCGATGCGGTGGTGGTCGCGGCCCGTTCCAACCATGTCGCGGGTTCCCAGTGGAAAATCATTCGCTCCCTCAACGCCTGATCGCGCGGCCGGAATTCGGCCCCTTCGTTCTGCTCATCGTCGAGATCGCCGTTTTCTGGGGTTTCAACCACGACTTCCTGTCACCGCAGAACATCTCCAACACGCTGGCCTTCACCGTCGAACTCGGCCTGATCGCGCTGGCGATGACGCTGCTGATGACGTCGGGCGAATTCGACCTTTCCGTCGGGTCGCTGTTCGGCTTCTCGCCGGTGCTGATGTGGACGCTGTTCAATGCCGGCGTCACGTCGCTGGAAATGGGCTTCATCGTGGCGCTGGTGGTTGCCGCCTTGATCGGCCTGGTCAATGGCTGGTTCGTCACGCAGCTCAAGATCCCGTCCTTCCTGGTGACGCTCGGCATGCTCCTGGTGGTGCGCGGCAGCGCGCTTTTCATCACCGACGGGTTTCCGCAGCGCACCTGGAGCGCCGAGGGCAGCTGGCTGGCGGAGGCGCTGGTCGGCGACTTCTTCATCGGGCCGTTCCGCATCTACATGTCGCTGTTCTGGTTCATCGCCGCGGCGATCGCGCTCGGCTATGTCTTGACGCAAAGCCGGACCGGCAACTGGATCCAGGCGGCGGGCGGCAATCCCAACGCGGCGCGCGCACGCGGCGTCAATGTCAATGGCGTCAAGGTCGGTCTGTTCGTCCTGTCGTCGCTCATGGCGTCCCTTGCCGGCGTCATCTCCTCGCTGCGCACATCCGCCGCCAACCCCAACAGCGGCACCGGCTATGAGCTCGAGGTGATCGCCATGGTGGTGATCGGCGGCACGGCGCTGACCGGTGGGCGCGGCACCATCATCGGCACCGTGCTCGGCATCCTGATCCTGCGCGTGATGCGCAACGGCATCGTGCTGATCGGCGTGCCCGGCCTTGCCTACAACATCTTCATCGGCGCGATCATCCTTGGCATGATGGCGTTGCATTCATGGCTGGAACGCCGGCACCAGGCGGGGACTTGAACCATGGCCGAGCCACTGATCCGCATGCAGAACATCCGCAAGTCCTATGGCCGCGTGCAAGCGCTGGTGGACGCCAATTTCCATGTCAACGAGCGTGAGATCGTCGGCCTGCTGGGCGACAATGGCGCCGGCAAATCGACGCTGATCAAGGTTCTCTCCGGCGCGGTGCCGCTGACCAGCGGCGACATCTTCATCCGCGGCAAGAAGGTCACCTTGCGCAGCACCAGCGACGCCATCGCCCAGGGCATCGAGACCATCTACCAGGACTCCGCCCTGGTCACGCAATTGTCGATCGCGCGCAACCTGTTCCTCGGTCGTGAACCGATCAAGCCGCCGCGCTTCCTCAACCGCATGGACCAGGACGCCATGAACACGGTCGCCCGCGACCTGCTCAAACAGGTCGGCATCTCCAAGAACATCCCGCCGACGACGCCGATCGGCTCGCTCTCCGGCGGCGAGCGCCAGGCGGTCGCGATCGCGCGCGCCATGCATTTCGACAGCGACCTCATCATCCTCGACGAGCCGACCAACAATCTCGGCGTCGCCGAGACGCAAGGCGTGCTGAGCTTCGTGCGCAACGCGCGCGATTCCGGCCACTCCTGCATCTTCATCGCGCACAACATCCACCATGTCTTCCAGGTGGTCGACCGCATCGTCGTCATGCGCAGGGGCAAGGTGGTCGCCAACGACATCGATCCGAAGACGACAACCGTGACGGAGGTCGAGCGCATCATCACCGGCATGTCGGACAAAGACATCCGCGACGCCCTCGCCGACGGCAAGCCGGGGCACTGAGGGGGCATCGACGCACAGGGTCGCGGCATGAAGGCCACCGTCTCCGACATCGCCAGGAACTGCGGGCTGTCGACCGCAACGGTCGACAGGGTGCTCAACAATCGGCCCGGAGCGAGTGCCGCCAACCGGCAACGCGTCATGGAGGCCGCCAAGCAGCTCGGCTATTTGCCGGCCGCCGGCCAGGTGACGCTTCCCTCGAAACCCGCAAACCTCGAATTCTTCCTGCCGATCGGCAGCAATGCCTTCATGCAGGACCTGGCAAAGCATATCGAGGACTACGCATCGCGCCTGCCGCTTGTGGCGTCCTGCCGGATCCACAATCTTGCCGGCATCTCGCCCAATGCCCTGCAGGCAGCGGTCGAAAAGCTGTCGCTGCGCGCCAACGGCGTCGGTGTCATCGCGGTCGATCACCCCAGGACACGCAACATCCTGCGCGACATGGTCGAGGCCGGCATCCGCCTGGTGACGCTGGTGTCCGATATTCCGGCCGCACCCCGCTCGGCCTATGTCGGGATCGACAACCGCGTGGCGGGACGAACGGCAGCACTTTTGATGGGACGCTTGCTGGGCGGCCGCGAGGGGCAGCTGGCGATGGTCGTCGGCTCGCGCTCCTATCGCGGCCATGAAGAGCGCGAGATGGGCTTCCGCTCCGTGCTTGGCGAGGAGTTTCCCAATCTCACCGTCAGCAGCGCCGTCGAGATCAACGACGAGCCCGATGCCAGCTATGCGGAAACCATGAAGGCGTTGCGCAACGAGCCGGAACTGCTCGGCATCTATTGCGTCGGCGCCGGGCGCTCCGGCATTGCCAAGGCGATCCGCGAGGCCAGGCCCAACCGCAAGCCGGTGTTCATCTGCCACGACCTGACAAGGGAGACACGCGGCTATCTCGTCGACGACCTCGCCGACGTCGTCATCGACCAGAACGCCAGGCTGATCGCGGAGCAGTCGGTGATCCAGCTGCTCGGCTCGATCGCATCGTCGGCGCCCTATCTCACGCGCAAATTCATCGAGCCGCGACTGATCTTCAGGGAAAACGTGCCGGTGCAGTGAGGTCGCATTTCTCGAATTCACGCGGCGCCACGGCGAATCTGCACAGCAGCTATGCACAATTCATTGTTGCCGAATCATTGGGCAACTCGTAGTTTCTGGTTGTCGGCCATCTACTCCTCCCAGATGCGATGCCGACGCTGAATGCGGTGCACCTCCTCCCGCACCACATTCGAAATCGAGCCCGCTGCCACCTCCTCCCGGCAGCGGGCTTTTTTCGTTCTGATCCGCAGCAATTACGACGCCGCCGCGCCAAAAGCGTGCGGTCCGGTCCGTCCGGTCACGGAATCGCACAGATCGTTGGCAGTCCGGCAGACGTCAGCCTGCCGCAGTGCCCCTGAAGGAAACGATCAACCCTTCGGCCATACGCACGAACTGCGTGCTCGGGCCCTCGGCACCGACGGTCTGCACGCTGACGCGCGCGCCTTCAAACAGCAGCGACAGCGTATCAGCGAGAAGTTCGGCCTGACCGATGCCGGCATCCCGGCAGAGCCTGACCAGGCGTTCGCGCTGGGCTTCCTTGAGTTCCTTGATCACGCGCCTTGCCGGGTGATCGGGCTCGGTCAGTTCGGCGGCGGCGTTGGCCATATCGCAGCCGCGGCCGTCGGTGTTGAGCATAGCAGCGGCCTTGCGAACCCAGGCATGAAGCTGGGCGAGTTTGTCGCCCGGATGCTCGGCCTCGAACGTTTCCCACATCGCGCCGGCTTTCAACGCATTGGCGCGCAGGCATTCGACGATCAGTTCGTCCTTGGACTCAAAGTGACGATAGAGCGTCATCTTGTTCGTGCCGGCAGCCTCGGTGATGGCGTCGACGCCGACGCCCTTGATGCCGTGCTTATGGAACATGTCACGCGCCGTCTCCAGGATCCGATCCCGGGGACGAGAGCGCTCCACGACGCCGTCTGTCATCATGATCTCCTTTTCGTTTCCAAAAAATCCTCGGCCACCTCTTGACTAGGGTGTTACCGGTCTGTAACTTCCAGAATGTTACTTACTGGTAACACCTATAATGTCCGTCGTCAATAACAAGGTCGTGAACTGGTCCTACCAGATCGAGATGGACAAAAAAACTGCCAATCATGCGGCTTCGGCCGGTGAAGAGATGAAAAACGGTTCGCGAGCATAGGCTGCGAATCGACAGACAAGGAGCCGGCCAATGCCACAGCGCCGCGATCTTACCATAGATGAAGCCGTCCGGGATCCGATGATCCGGCTGGTGATGAAAGCAGATGGGGTCGACCCCCGCGCCTTCGAGAACATGTTGCGCTCGCTCGCCGATGGGCAGCGTCGCGAGGTACCGTTGCTGCGTTCACGGGAAGGGTCCCGCAACGGGCACGGCCACTTGTCCAGGGTCGCCAGCGCCTTCGGGCGGGCAAGAGCGGCCGGAGAGGCGTGTGTGTCGTGGTAAACTTCTTCATCCATCGTCCGATCTTCGCCTCGGCCATCGCCATCATCATGGTGCTCGCCGGGACGATTTGTTATTTCCTGCTGCCCGTTTCGCAGTTTCCCGACATCACACCGCCTCAGGTCGTGGTCAGCGCCCACTATCCGGGCGCCAGCGCGCAAGTGGTGGCAGACACGGTGACGACGCCGCTGGAGCAGCAGATCAACGGCGTGCAAGGCATGACCTACATGTCGTCGACGAGCTCCAATGACGGCTCGTCGACCATCACCGTCACCTTCGATGTCGGCTATTCCCTAAGCACTGCAGCCGTCGACGTGCAGAACCGCGTCTCTCAGGCGGCCTCGTCGCTGCCGGCGATCGTCAACCAGGGCGGCGTGACGATCAAGAAGCAGAACCCGAACTTCGTCCTGATCGTCAACCTGACCTCGCCCGACCATTCCGTGGACCCGGTGGCGCTCTCCAACCTTGCCTATCTGCAGGTGGTGGATCCGCTGAAGCGGCTGCCGGGTGTCGGCGACGTGCAGATCTTCGGCGAACGGCGCTATTCGATGCGCGTCTGGCTCGACCCGGACAAGCTCGCCAATCTCGGCATCACCGCCGTCGACGTCCAGAACGCCATCGCCGAACAAAACGTCCAGGTGGCGGCCGGCAAGATCGGCCAGTCGCCGGCGCCCGCCGGCACCGCCTTCGAGATGCAGGTCAACGCCGTCGGCCGGTTGAGCGACCCCAAGGAATTCGGCGACATCGTCGTGCGTGCCAACACGGATACGGGTTCGCTGGTGCGGCTGCGCGACGTCGCCCGTATCGAGCTTGGCGCCCTGCAATATTCGTCCTCGGCCTTCTTCGGCAAGGACCCGACCGTGGTGCTCGCCGTCTATCAGATGCCCGGCTCCAATGCGCTCGATCTACAGCAGCGCGTCAAGGACAAGATGCAGGAACTGTCGGCCCGTTTCCCCAAGGGCGTCGACTATGCGATGCACTACGATACGACGCGCTTCGTCTCGGCCTCGATGCATGACGTGCTGATCACGCTTGGCGAAGCCCTGGTGCTCGTCGTGGCGGTGGTGTTCATCTTCCTGCAGAGCTGGCGCACGACGATCATTCCGACCATCGCCATTCCGGTGTCGCTGGTGGCGACACTCGTCATCATGGAGATGATGGGTTTCTCGCTCAACATGCTCTCGCTGCTCGGCATGGTGCTGGCGATCGGCCTCGTCGTCGACGACGCCATCGTCGTGGTCGAGAATGTCGAGCGACAGCTCGAGGCCGGACTGAAACCGCTGGCGGCGACAAAAGCCGCCATGGCTGAGGTCACGGGTCCGATCATCGCGACAACCGCCGTGCTGATGGCCGTGTTCGTGCCGGTTGCCTTCATTCCCGGCGTCTCCGGAAAGCTCTACAACCAGTTCGCGCTGACGGTGGCGATCTCCGTCGGCATCTCCGCCTTCAACTCGCTGACGCTCAGTCCCGCGCTCAGCGCTGCCTTCCTACGGCATCGCGGCGAGACGCAGTTTGTTCTGTTCCGCTGGTTCAATACGGGTTTCGACAAACTGTCGCATGCCTACGCCCATGGCGTGCGCTTCCTGATCCGCCTCCGCTGGATCATGCTCGGCCTGTTCGCGGCCGGTCTGGTCGCCACCTATTTCGTCTGGCAGAAGCTGCCATCGACCTTCCTTCCGGTCGAGGACCAGGGCTATTTCTTCGTCGTCATCCAACTGCCCGACGGGGCTTCGCTGGAGCGCACCGATGCGGTGGCACAAAAGGCGCGCGACATCCTGCAGGCGACACCCGGCGTCGACATCGTCGGCTCGATCAGCGGCCTGAACTTCCTGACCAGCGCGGCGCAGTCGAACTCGGCGGTCGAGTTCGCCATCCTCAAGCCATGGGAAGAGCGTGGCCCCGACCAGAGCGCCTCCAAGCTCGTCGCCGACGTGCGCGGCAAGCTGATGCAGATCCCGGAGGCTTTCGCGCTCTCCTTCGATCCGCCCTCCATCCCCGGCATCGGCACCACGGGCGGCTTCGAATTCGTCGTCGAGGACCTCACCGGCCGCGGCAGCACGGCCCTCAACGACGCCACGCAAGCGGTGATCGCCGAGGCGCGCAAGCAGCCGGAAATCAATCCGCAGCAGCTGTTCTCGCCGTTCTCGACCTCGACGCCGCAGTTCAACTACGACCTCGACCGCGCCAAGGCGAAGCTGCTCGGCCTCAACCTGCCGGACGTCTTCAACACGCTGCAGATCTATCTCGGCTCGCTCTACGTGAACGACTTCAACCTGTTTGGCCGCACTTTCCGGGTGACGATCCAGGCCGACAAGGATTCACGTGCGGGTGCCGCAGATATTTCGCGGCTCTATGTACGCAATGCTTCCGGCGGCATGGTGCCGCTCAGCACGCTGGGCAAGCTGGTGCCGTTCGTCGGCCCGGAAACCGTGCCGCACTACAACAACAACGCCTCGGCCACCATCAACGGCGGCGCCGCGCCCGGCTATTCGTCGGGCCAGGCGGTCGCCGCCATGGAGCGGGCCGCGGCCACCGCGCTGCCCAGGGATTTCGGTTTCGAATGGACCGGCATCACCTTCCAGGAGCTCAAGGCGGGATCGATCGCGTCGGTTGTGTTTGCCCTCGCCATCGTCTTCGTTTTCCTGATCCTGGCGGCGCAGTACGAGAGCTGGGCGATGCCGTTCATGGTGCTGCTGGCGGTGCCGCTCGCCCTGTTCGGCGCGTTCGCCGCACTTTGGGTGCGCGGCATGCAGATCGACGTCTATTCGCAGATCGGCTTCGTCATGCTGATCGGCTTGGCGGCCAAGAACGCGATCCTGATCGTCGAGTTCGCAAGACGGCGGCGCGAGGAAGGCCTCAGCATCGTCGAGGCATCGATGGAGGCCGCTCGGCTGAGATTGCGGCCGATCCTGATGACCGCGTTTGCCTTCATTCTCGGCGTGGTGCCGCTGATGATCGCCACCGGCGCGGGTGCCGCCAGCCGTCAGTCGATCGGCACCACCGTGTTCGGCGGCATGGTCGCGGCGACCATCCTGTCGCTGGTGTTCGTGCCGGTCTTCTACGCGGTCATCGAACAGCTGCGCGAACGGCGCGGCGGCGACCAGCCCGCCTCTCAACACACTGAACCAACGGCCAAACCCGCCTTCCCTCCCCTGGCGGAAGCGGCCGAATAAGATTGGAGAATGATCATGCGTAAATGGAAAATCGCGTTGGGAACGGCTGTCGCGCTGGGTGCGATCTCGGTTGCCAGCGTCCACCTGCTGGACATGGGCAATATCAGCCTGAATGCCGGCACGGCCGGGGCGGCACCGGCCCCAGCAGCGTTCGTCATGCCGGTGCCGGTGGCGAACGTGGTCAAGAAGACGATCCCGATCTATCTCGACTATGCCGCGCGGACCGAGCCGATCCGCAGCATCACGCTGCAGGCGCGCGTCCCCGGCTACCTGCAGGAACAGACGGCGCAAGACGGCGCCGACGTGCGGCAGGGCGACCTGCTCTACAAGATCTCGCCTGACGATTTCCAGGCCGCGCTCGACCAGGCGAAGGCACAGGTGCAGCGCGATACGGCGACGCTCGATTATGCGCGTTCCAATCTCGGCCGCGGTACCGAGCTCGCCAAGAGCGGTTACCTGGACAAGGACAGCTTCGACCAGCGCACCAGCACCTTGCGCGGGGCGCAGGCGTCGCTGGCGCTCAACCAGGCTGCCGTGCGCACGGCCGAGCTCAATCTGAGCTATGCTGAAATCCACGCGCCGTTCCCCGGACGCCTGGGCCGCAACCAGGCTTCCGTGGGAACGCTGGTCAGCGTTGCCGGCACCGTGCTCAACACGCTGGTGCAGCTCGATCCAATCTACGTCACCTTCAATCCGAGCGAGACGGATCTGGCGCAAATCGAGGAAGCGCGTGCTGCCGGCCCGATCGAGGTCGAGGTCCTGCTGCCGGGCGAGACCGAAGCCCACCAGAAGGGCGAGCTCACCTTTATCGACAACACGATCGATCACTCGACCGGCACGATCACCGCACGCGCCACCATCGGCAACGCCAAGTTCACGCTCTTGCCTGGCCAGTATGTTCGCGTGCGGCTGCACGTCAAACAACAGCCCGATGCGCTGCTGGTGCCGCAGGTCGCGCTGGGATCAAGCCAGCTCGGCAAATATCTCTACGTCGTTGGCAAGGGCAATACGGTCGACCAGCGGCTGGTTTCGCTCGGGCCGACCAGCGGCGATATGGTCGCCATCCTCAGCGGCGTCGCCGAAGGCGACCAGGTGATCACAGGCAACCTGCAGAAGATCGGCCCCGGAATGCCGATTTCGCCCCTCCCACAGAAACCGGCTACCTGACTCCCCCGCAGGCCCGGTTTCCGCGGCGCCCTCGACCTTTTCCCAGGGTCGCGGGCGCCGTTTTCACGAGCAGGCCGACCAAAGCCGCCACGTCGGCGACGCCGTAAACCGAAAAATAGACCACGAGCTCTTGTCAGATTGTCGACAATCTGATTGTCTTGCCTTCTGTTCTCGCTGGAGTGGACCGGACGGTGAAGACGGAGTTCAGCCCGATTGCCGACACGACGCGCCGCGCCGGAATCGTGGCACTACTGCGGCGCGCGATCCTGACTGGTCAGCTCGAGCCCGGCCAGAAGCTCAACGAACTCAGGATTTCCGAACAGATGCGGGTCAGCCGTGCGCCGCTGCGCGAGGCGATGCGCGAGCTGGTGCAGGAAGGCATCCTGACCAGCATCCCCTATGCCGGCACCTTCGTCATCAATGTCACCGCCAAGGACATCGACGACGCCTATTCGCTCAACAAGGTGCTGGACGAGTTCGCCATCGAACGGACGTGGAAGCAGCGCGACCAGCGTTTCTTCGAAGAGCTTGACCGGCGGCATGAGGCGGTGAAACAGGCGACCCGCGACCGCGACACCACAAGGCAGATCGAAACCGCGCTGCAACTGCATGGTCTGATCCATGAATGGGCCGACAATTCGGTGCTCCTGGAAACCTGGCAAAGGCTGACCAGCCGTTTGCAGATGTACTTCGCCCTGCACCTACAGGCGCGAAAGGAACCCGTGCCGGCCGAAGATATCCATGAAACCTATGTGGCGCAGCTCAAGGGCGACGACATGCGTGCCGCCCAGCGCCATGCCCGCGAGCATATCGACCTCGATTTCGAAGAGCTTCTTGCCTATGCGCGCGGCCTCGAAAGGCGTCCGTCGAAAGGCGCCTGACCCCTTCCCTCATCGCGGATAATGGATACCCCACGTGCAGATCGAAACCATCAAAGCCTTTCATGTCGTGCAGCCCTTCGTGGACGGCCCCTATCGCATGTCCAAGGGACGCGTGGCCGACTGCTTCGACGCCGTGATCGTCTCCATCACCTCCGACAGCGGCATCACCGGATGGGGTGAGATGGCGCCGCTCGGCAATTTCTACTCGGCCGCCTTCCCCGCCGGCACAAGGGCCGGCGTGCCGGAGATCGCACCACATCTTGTCGGCCAGGACCCGTGCGGGCTGGCCAGCATCGGCCGGCTGATGGACACCGTGTTCAAGGGCCATCCCTACATCAAATCAGCGCTCGACATGGCCTGCTGGGATCTGGCGGCGCGCGCCGCCGGCGTGCCGCTGGTGACGCTGCTTGGCGGCAAGGAAAGCGACACGGCGGAACTCTACAAGGTCGTTACCCATGGCACGGTCAATCAAATGGCCGCACTTGCCGGGCGTATCGTCGAGGACGGTTTCAGCCGGCTGCAGGTCAAGGTCGGCGGCAATGTCCATGACGACATCGAACGCGTCACCGCGGTCGCCGCCTCGGTGCCGAAAGGCACTGTCATTTTCTGCGACGCCAATGCCGGTTGGACACCTTACCAGGCGCGGCAGTTCGCCGATGCGACGCGGGCGATCGACTATACGTTCGAGCAGCCCTGCACGACCATCGACGAGAACATGTCGGTGCGCCGCATGCTCGACAAACCGATGGTGCTCGACGAATCCGTCACTTCGCTCGAGGCGATGCTAGAAATCCATCGCCTCGGCGCGGCCGACGGACTGACGCTGAAGATCTCGCGGCTCGGCGGCGTCACCAAGACCCGCCTGATCCGGGACGTCGCCGTCGACCTCGGCTTCATGATCACGGTCGAGGATACCGGCGGCGCCGAGATCGATACATCCGCCATGGCGCATCTGTCGCTGTCGACGCCGGAGGAGCGCCGGCTGCACGCGATTGCCTTTCATGAATGGGTGACGGTGCGCACCGCGTCGAACGCGCCGCCGGTCACCGGCAGCCGCATGGGCATTCCCGCCGGGCCAGGCCTTGGCATCGACGTCGTTCCCGACCTGCTCGGCAAGCCGTTTTTCGAGGTCGGCCGGTGAATACCTGCAGCATCAAGGCCACGCCGCCGACGCCGGCGGCGGCCGTCATCATCAATGATGTGCTCTCCCAACGGCGTCGCGCTGCCCGCAGTGGCATTTGCCGAAAGTCCGCCAGCGTTCGAGCTCAAGCTCGATATCGACCAGGACGGCAAGATGGATCGGGCGAGGGTGGTGCAGGAGCTTGGTGCGCCGGCCGATCTCTATATTTACCTGGCAGCAACCGGCGAGGAGAAGCTCGATTCCTCGCGTCGCCCCGATTTCGTCAGGAAAGGACTGACGGAAGATCGGGTGCTCGACCTTGAAACCAAGGGCAAGGGATCGCTGGCGATAACGTCCTGCTTCGGATGCGGCGCCAGCAAGTCGACAGAAGAAACCATGACGATCGTCTATCGCCGGGGCCAATTCCTGGTCGGTGGCTACAGCCGCAGTTGGGACTGGAACCAGCAGACGTCGGATGGCGTCAAGACGACGCTCGGCGGCTGCGACATCAACTATCTCACAGGCGTAGGCATCGTCTCCAAGGACCTTGAAGACGGCAAGCCGATCAAGGGCAAGTTCAAGCCCGTGCCGCTCAGGGCCTGGTCCAGTGACCGGCGCCCAAAGGCTTGCGATTTCTGATGAGATTGATCAAAGGACGGCAATGCGCATAACCTCCCTTGATAAGGGAGGCAAGGCAATGGATCTTTTCAAACTGGAGGGCGATGTCGCGCTGGTCACCGGTGCCGGCAGCGGCATTGGCCAGGCAATCGCGATCGGGCTGGCCGAGGCAGGCGCCGATGTCGCCTGTTTCGGCCATACGTCGAACGGCGGGCTGGACGAAACCGCTCACCGGATCACCGCGCTCGGCCGCCGGGCGCTGGTGCTGACCGGCACCGTGACCTCGGACAGCGATCTCGCGGCGGCCATTGATCGCATCGAAGCCGAACTCGGTGCGTTGACCGTCGCCGTCAACAATGCCGGCATTGCCGGCTCGGAACCAGCGGAGACACTGCCGCTGGAAAAGTGGCGGAAAGTGCACGAGGTCAATGTCGCCGGTGTGTTCCTGTCCTGCCAGGCCGAAGCGCGCAAGATGCTGGCGCGGGGCAAGGGCTCGATCATCAACATCGCCTCGATGTCGGGCACCATCGTCAATCGCGGGCTGACGCAGGTGCATTACAATTCCTCGAAGGCCGCCGTCATTCATCTGTCGAAGAGCCTCGCCATGGAATGGGCCGATCGTGGGCTGCGCGTCAATGTCGTCAGCCCGGGCTACACGCTGACGCCGATGAACAAACGGCCGGAGGTGGCCGAACAGGTGAAGATCTTCAAACGCGACACGCCGATGGGACGCATGGCGGCGCCGGAGGAAATGGTCGGGCCGACGGTGTTCCTGGCCAGCCGGGCGTCGAGCTTCGTCACCGGCCTCGACCTGATCGTCGATGGCGGCTACGTCTGCTGGTAACGGGACATGCGAGCCATGTCCCGCCGGCTTCGCCTGCGGTCTGAGATTCCGGCGCGAGCGTGGCGTTAGTCGTTGCGCGGCATCAACGTTGGTATATATAATTTCATCCTATGAAACAGCGCTGGCGAGACAGGGCTTGCCAGGGCTATAGTCGAGAGCAATTCCGCCGGAAATGCTCGGGATCATGGGACCTTGATGGCTCGCACCTTGCAGGGCGCCGCAGGACTGGCAATTGATCCGCGGATCGCCGTCGCGGCGATCGATCGGCCATGAGACTGCCCGCCTCGGCAGCGTCCGTCATCACCGAAATCGAGCATCGCCGCGCCTGCGCCGGCGATAACGGCCTTGCGCAACAGCCGGCCTTTCCAACACAATCAAGAAAAGACGCAAAAAGGGAACCACCAACAATCGTCACAGCTTGAAGGAGAACCAAGCAATGCCAATTCGCAGTGTGATTTCGAAATTCTCAATGGGAGCTTTTGCACTTGCCGCGGCAAGTGTGCTGACGCCAACAGCGCAGGCAGCGGCACCGGAATCCAACGACCCGATCAAGATTGCCTTGTTCGACTGGACCAGCGTCAACCTCAACGCCAAGATCCTCGGCGGCATCCTGGAAAAGCTCGGCTATACCGTCGAATACCCGACCGCCGACTATCTCTCCAGCCTGACAACCGGCCTCACCAATGGCGATATCGATGTCGGCCTGGAGTTCTGGGACACCACCGCCGGCGAAGCCATGAAGGCTTCCGACGCCACGGGGCAGACCGAAAGGCTGGGCAAGCTCGGGCCCAAGGCCAAGGAAGAGTGGTGGTTTCCCGAATACATGAAGGAAAAGTGCCCGACCTTGCCGGATTGGCACGCGCTGCTCGACGCCACCTGCGCGGCATCGTTCGCGACCGCCGAAACGGCGCCGAAGGGGCGCTACCTCGGCGGCCCGGTGACCTGGGAAGGTTTTGACGACGAACGCGTCGCGGCACTGAAACTGCCCTTCACCGTCATCCATGCCGGCACCGATGCGGCGATGTTCGCCGAACTCGATTCCGCCTATCAGCGCAAGGCGCCGATCATGCTGTGGATTTATTCGCCGCATTGGGCGCCCGCAAAATACAAGGGCGAATGGGTACAATTTCCGGAATACACGCCCGAATGCTACAACGACCCGAAATGGGGCGTGAACCCGGACGCCAAATATGACTGCGGCAAGCCGCATGGCGAGATCTGGAAATACTCCTGGAACGGCATGAAGGACAAATGGCCGGTCGCTTACAAGGTGGCCAAGGCCTACACGGTCGATACCGACGAGTTGAACAAGATGAGCGGCGAGATCGACCTCGACGGCAAGACACCGGAAGACGTTGCCGCCGCCTGGATCGCCGCCCACGAGGCAGACTGGAAAGCCTGGGCGCAGTGATCGCTCCGACTGGAAAAGGGAGACCCGGCTGATATCGGCCGGGTCTCAATTCCCGATGCTCCAGAAGGACGACTGAATGACGGAAGCGAGTGAACAGGCATCGAACGCGGGAAAGAATCCCCGCCCGATAAAACTTGCCTGCCGTAATGTCTGGAAACTGTTCGGCTCGAACGCCGCCGATTTTATCCGCGAGCGCGACGGCAAGGCCAGCATGGCTGACGTCTCGGCGGCCGGGCTGGTGGGTGCGGTTCGCGCCGTCGATCTCGAAATCCGGCAGGGCGAGATCTTCATCATCATGGGGCTTTCGGGCTCCGGCAAATCGACGCTGGTGCGCTGCATGTCGCGGCTGGTCGAGCCGACACATGGCAAGGTCGAATTCGAAGGCAAGGACCTGCTCAAGATTTCCGATGCCGCACTGATCGAACTCAGGCGCCACCGCATGGGCATGGTGTTCCAGAACTTCGCCCTGCTGCCGCATCTCAACGTGCTCGACAACATCGCCTTCCCGCTCAGCATCCAGGGGCAGGATCGTTCGACACGCGAGGCGCGCGCCCGCGAGGTCATCGAACTCGTCGGCCTGCGCGGGCGCGAACATTTCTACCCGCGCGAATTGTCGGGCGGCCAGCAGCAGCGCGTCGGCATCGCCCGCAGCCTCGCAACCAAGCCCGAGATATGGTTTCTCGACGAGCCGTTCTCTGCATTGGATCCGCTCATCCGCCGCGAAATGCAGGATGAGTTGATGCGGCTGCAGACCATGCTGCACAAGACCATTGTGTTCATCACCCATGATTTCGACGAGGCGATCAGTCTCGCCGACCGCATCGCCATCATGAAAGACGGCGAGGTGATCCAGATCGGCACGCCGGAAGAACTGGTGGTCAATCCGGCGACCGACTATGTCGCCGAGTTCACCCGCGACGTCGACCGCGCCAAGGTGATCTCGGCGCGTAGCCTGATGCGCGCTTGCGACGGCGCCGAGCATGGCGGCACCGTGGCGCCGGGGGCCAAGATAGCGAGTTTTTCCGCCAGCATAGTTGCCGTCGGCAAACCGTTCGCGGTGATCAACGGCACCGGCACGCCGATCGGCGAAGTGACGCCGCAAGCGGTGATCGATCTGCTGGCCGGCATCGAGCGAGCCGGCGCATGACGGTGACGGCAAGCGCCAGCCAGACAAGGCCACCAATTCAGCGGTGGATGGTGATCTGGGTGCTCGCGCTTGCCGCCGTGCTGGTGGTGTTCCTGCTTCAGGACAAACTGCCATGGGCCGTCAACTATCCGCTAGAGGCGGTCGTCCCCGTCGCCGAGTGGGTCAGCGCGCTGATGGGCTGGATCAAGTCGAACCTGTCCTGGCTGACCCGCTCGGTCACCGCGATGCTCGGCGTGCCGCTCGACTTCGCGCTCAATCTCTTGGCCAAGAATTTCAAGTTCGGCCATGGCGCCGACGCTTTCGCGTTGCCGCGTTTGTCCTGGGTTGGCGTCTGCGCGGCGGCGTTCCTTGCCGGCTATGCGGCCGGCGGCAGAAAACTCGGCCTGCTGGTTGGCGGCTGTTTCCTCTACATCGCGCTGTTCGGCCAGTGGACCAGCGCCATGCTGACCCTGGCGCTGATCTCGATCGCCGTGCCGTTCTGCATCGTCACCGGGCTATTCGCCGGCATCTGGGCGTGGCGCAAGCCGTGGGCGGAGCGGTTCGTCGTCTCCCCTGCCCTCGACCTGATGCAAACCATCCCGACCTTCGCCTATCTCATCCCGATGCTGCTGCTGTTCGGCAACAGCCCGGTCTCGGCGATGATCGCCACCGCCATCTTCGCCACGCCGCCGATGGTGCGGGCAACGATGCTGGGCCTATCGCGGGTGCCGTCCGAGATCGACGATTTCAGCGAAATGGCCGGCTGCACGGCGCGACAGAAATTGTGGCGCGTGCTGTTGCCGTCGGCGCGGCCGACGCTGATGGTGGGCGTCAACCAGGTGATCATGCTGGCGCTCAACATGGTGATCATCGCCTCGATGATCGGCGCCGGCGGGCTTGGCTACGACGTGTTGCTCGCCCTGCGCGCGCTCAAGGTCGGCGAAGCGATGGAAGCCGGACTCGCAATCGTCGCGCTCGCCATCGCGCTCGACCGGCTGAGCCAGGCCATCGCCCACAAGCAGGCAACAGGCAATATCCACCGGTCGTCCGCGAGCCCGCGTTTCTGGCGGCGCTACCCCAATCTGACGCTGGCCATCGCCATTCTTGTCGTCACGACGCTGCTCGGCCTGTTCGTGCCGGCCTTCGCGGCCGTGCCGAAGGCGATCACCTTCACCACCGCGCCACTGTGGAAAGCGGCTGTGAACTGGGTGACGATCAACTTCTTCGACATCATCGAAGCGTTTCGGGTGGCGCTGATCCTCAATGTGCTCAATCCAGTGCGCGCCTTCTGCGAGGGATTTCCGTGGCTGGGCGCGGTGTTCCTGCTCGGCCTTGCCGGCTACCAGCTCTCAGGTTTGCGGCTGGCCGCGCTTGTCGCGGCACTCACCGCCTTCTGCGCCATCACAGGCCTTTGGGAAAAGACCATGGCGACGGTCTATCTCTGCGGCATATCGGCCTTCATCGCCTGCCTGATCGGCATTCCAATCGGGCTTGCGCAGGCGCGCAGCGACCGCTTGGAAAAGATCGTCACGCCCGTCATCGACACGCTGCAGGTGCTGCCGTCCTTCTGCTTCATCATTCCGGTGGTGATGCTGTTCCGTGTCGGCGACGTCACCGCGATGATCGCCACGGTTGCCTTCGCTGTGGTGCCGGCAATCCGCTACACCAACCACGGCATCAGGCAGGTGCCGCCGGCGCTGATCGAGGCCGCGAAGGTTTCGGGCTGCACGCCGCGCCAGACCTTCTTTCGGGTGCAACTGCCGCTGGCGCTGCCGGAGATCATGCTCGGCGTCAACCAGACCATCCTGATGGCGCTGGCGATGATCATCATCTGCGCCATGGTCGGCACGCGTGACCTCGGCCAGGAAGTGTTCATCGCATTGTCGAAGGCCGATTCCGGCCGCGGCATCGTCGCGGGCCTGGCCATCGCCTTCATCGGCATCGTCGCCGACCGGCTGTTCAATGCCTGGACGGCGAAGGCGCGGGCAAGGCTCGGATAGTCAGGAAGATGCGCCGCGGCTACTCCGCCGCGACGCCCTTCACCTCAAGGTAACTCTCCATGGAATCGTCCAGCGCCTGCAGCCAGGGCGTGTGGTGCAGCGGCGCCATGGTGCCGGTCATCAGCGAGCGGTAGGCGTGGTCGCGGAAGCTCATAATGTCTTCCGCCTTGTGGTGTTCCCATTCCATGAAGGTCTGGTTGACCGCCTCGACGTCGAAGCCGGGATAGTCGGTCTGGTCCATCAACTCCTTGGTGTAGTCGCCCTGGAACCAGATCATCTGCTCGGCGTCCTCGAGCGTTTCCTCGCGGGCGCGCCATTTCGCGCCATGCGCCGCCATCGCCTCCGCCGAGGGCAACTTGATGCGGCCCATGATGACGTCGCGCGCGAACCAGGCCTGCGCGTCGAACATGTTGAAGGTGTAGAACTGGTCCTGCATGCCGATGTACGAAAGCTTCGGGTTCTTCTCCCAGACGACGCCCTCATAGAGGTCCAGCGGCCACATGCGGTTGGCGGTCTTGAGCTTGAGATCGTCGGTGAGGAAGGGGAAGGAATGGAGGTAGCCGGTGCACAGGATGATGGCGTCGACATCCTTGGTCGTGCCGTCCTTGAAATGCGCTGTCTTGCCGACGACCTTCTGCAACAGCGGCACCTCTTTCCAATTCTCGGGCCATTTGAAGCCCATCGGCTTCGAGCGGTAGCTGGAGGTGATCGATTTCGCGCCGTATTTGTAGCATTGCGAGCCGATGTCCTCGGCCGAATAGGAACGGCCGATGATCAGGATGTCCTTGCCCTTGAACTCCATGGCGTCGCGGAAATCGTGGCTGTGCAGGATGCGGCCGTTGAAGGTCGAGAAGCCTTCGAAATAGGGCACGTTGGGCACGGAGAAATGCCCCGAAGCGACGACGACATTGTCGAACTCCTCGGAGTAAGTCACGTCATTGGTGCGGTCATGCGCGGTAACCGTGAATTTCTTCGTCTCGTCGGAGAAGGTGACCATGCGCACCGGGCTGTTGAAGCGCACCCATTTGCGCAGGCCCGACTTCTCGACGCGGCCCTTGATGTAATCCCACAGCACGGCGCGCGGCGGATAGGAGCCGATCGGCCGGCCGAAATGCTCCTCGAACGTGTAGTCGGCGAATTCCAGGCATTCCTTCGGACCGTTCGACCAGAGGTAGCGGTACATCGAGCCGTGGACGGGGTCGCCATGTTCGTCGAGGCCGGTGCGCCAGGTGTAGTTCCACAGGCCGCCCCAGTCGGACTGCTTTTCAAAGCAGACGATCTCGGGAATGTCGGCGCCCTTGTCGGCGGCCGACTTGAAGGCCCTGAGCTGGGCCAGACCGGACGGTCCGGCTCCGATAACGGCAACGCGAGTGTTCATTCCGGGCCTCCTCTTTTTGATTTCCCCAGCGAAACAAATTTCACTGGCAGTGACAGTAATTGGCCGCTTGGTGCTGTCAACAGACATCTGCGGGAACGGCATTTGCGCACAGCGGATTCCTGGCGAAAAACCTGCGGCAGCCGCGATGGCTGCACTGCCGTGTGCGACATAAGATGACTTGCCGTTGCGGTTGCGCTCTGTACCGGCACCTGACATGTTCACCTTGAGTGAAATAAATCCTGACGATCGGGGGGCACATGGCAAAGGCAATTTCGGATACCAAGGCTCCCGCGAGCGCAAAGGCAAAACCGTCACCGAAAGTGTCGGCGGACGGCAGGACCATCCGCGCGCCACTGACACAAAACCCGCACGCCATTCGCGACACCCGCGAAAAAGTGCTGGAGGTCGCGATCGGCCGCGAGGTGCGGGCCTTCCGCAAGAAGCTCGGCATCACCGTCGCGGATCTCGCGGTTGCCACCGACATTTCGCTGGGCATGCTGTCGAAGATCGAGAATGGCATCACCTCGCCGTCGCTCACCACCTTGCAGGCGCTGTCGCGGGCGCTCGGCGTTCCCGTCACCGCCTTCTTCCGCCGCTTCGAGGAGGAGCGAAGTGCTGTCTTCGTCAAGGCCGGCCAAGGCCTCGATGTCGAACGCCGCGGCACGCGCGCCGGCCACCAATACAATCTGCTCGGCCATATCGGCTCGAACACCAGCGGCGTCGTCGTCGAGCCCTATCTGATCACGCTGACCGAGGATTCCGACGTGTTCCCGACCTTCCAGCATGAGGGCATGGAGTTCCTCTACATGCTCGAGGGCGAGGTCGTTTACCGGCACGGCAGCAACCTCTATCCGATGAAACCTGGCGACAGCCTGTTCTTCGACGCCGACGCACCGCACGGGCCCGAACAACTGACGAAGCTGCCGATGCGCTATTTGTCGATTATTTGCTATCCGCAGAATAGTGCGGGGTAAGTGGCCGATCTCCCCCCTCGTGGGGGAGATTGGTTACGTGGAGAGCAGCGCCAATACCAGCAATTCATTCCGGCCCAAACCCCGGGCTCGTCGCACTCCCATCATCCAGCTTCGACAGCCACTCGACAAGCGTCGACCGATACCGGGTCAGGCCTTTGTAATTGGCCAGTTCCTCGGGCAGATCGCGGATCACGCGGTGCAGGCGCCGTGCCCATTTCGGCTGCGTCACCAACTCGTCCATCTTGATCAGGTAGCAGCGGATCGGGAAGACGATGCCGTTGGAGCGCGGCAGGCGCCAGAAGCTTTGCAGTTCGACCCGCAGATGCACCTTGTCGCCGACATTCTCGGGCGTCACGGTCGTGCGGTCCGGTCCCCATTTGTGATAATTTTCGGGGCTGGTATCGAGGCGCGGATTGATGGTCATCGTCCAGTTCAGGCGCCTGGCCGGTTTGCCCTGCTGGATGTTGGTGAGGAATTTTAGCGCCCTGACGAAAATTCCCTTCTCATGCGCCAGCGGCACCGGGGCGTGCCACTCGAAGAAATTCATGCCGATGTCGAAATCGAGCGACCAGTCGGCCTGGGTGGTGACCATGCCGGCATCCATCCACAGATTGCCGTCGCGCTGGTCGAGTATGCAGAAATCGCCCTGGCTCTGGCGGGTGATGTATTCCATCGGCCCGTAAGGCAAGGTCGAGGTGTCGCCGAAGGTGAAGGTGTCGTCGATGCCGAGCGGCCGGTTGATCCAGCGCCAGCGGTCGCCATCGCGCGTCAGCGTGAAATGCTCGGGATAGCCCAGCGCCTGCTGCTCCATCAAAAGTTCCAGCAGGTCCCAGCCGGCGAGCGTCATGTGCGGCAGCGACTGGCAGCGCAGCGGATCCTCGGCCAGCACCAGTGCGCGGTCCTGCATCTCGGCGACATAGTGCTCGTCGACGTCGATCAGGTTCTCCAGCACCGAGCCTTTCGGGCCGACGACATGCGGCTCGATGTTGACCGCGTACATGTAGCTGTCTTCGTGGAACGGGAACGGAAACCGCCTGATGTGCTCAGGGCTGTTCCTGAAGGTGAAGTCGTCGCGGAACGTTTCCTTGCGAAAGGTGATGCCCATGATTTCCTCCTAGAGGGGATGCCCGCTCTATCTCTTTGTTTTAGCCGCATTTCTGCGACGCCAAGCGTACTAACTTGGCTGCAAAATGCTCTATCGCTCCAGCACCAGCGACCGGCCTTCGAAGCGCGACACGCACGGCATGATCTTCCTGCCCGAACGGTGGTCTTCCTCACTCAGCCAATGGTCGTTGTGGATGAACTTGCCGTCACAAGAGATGACGTTGGTCTCGCATTGGCCGCAGACGCCGCCACGGCAGAGATAGGGCGGATCGACGCCGGCGGCTTCGATGGCTTCGAGCAGACTCTGCTGCTCGCCGACGCGGATGGTCTTGCCGCTGACGGCAAGCGTCACGTCGAACGGCAGGCCGGGCTGCGGCGCCGCGAAATGCTCGTAGTGCACTGTCTCCGGCGGCCAGCCGAGCACGGCAGCCCGCTCGCGCACCCAGTTAATCATGCCGGCGGGGCCGCAGACATAGAGATGCGTGCCGAGCGGCTGCGAGGACAGCATCCGGTCGAGCTCTATGCGCTCCTCGCGGTCATCGTGATAGAGCCTGACTCGACGGCCGTAGCGCTCCCGCAGCACGTCGGCATAGGTGCCGAGCGAGGCGGTGCGGCAGGTGTAGTGCAGTTCGAAATTGCCGCCTTCGCCCGCCAGTTGCGCGGTCTGGGCCATGAACGGCGTGATGCCGATGCCGCCGGCCAGCATCAGGTGCTTTTTGGCCCTGAGATCGAGTGAGAACAGATTGACGGGATAGCTGATCACCATCTCCAGGCCCGGCTTGACCGACCTGTGCATGAACAGCGAGCCGCCACGACCGACATCGTCGCGGCGCACCGAGATGGTGTATTCGCGCGTGTCGAGCGGCGAGCCCATCAGCGAATAGGGATTGAGCCTTGTGCGCTCGCCATCGCGCATCTCGACCACGACATGGGCGCCGCCGGAAAAGGTCGGCAACAGCTCACCATCACGCCGGCGAAAATGGAAACGGGTGACCAAGTCGTTGACCGGGACGACATCGCCGACGACGACGTCGAGCTTGGTGGTTCCGGTGCTCATCGAAAGATCTCCTCCATGGGAGGAATTTCACTGCGATCTTCGGCATTGATGCAGACGCCCTGGAACGCGGCGAGGCGCCTTGAATAGTGATCGCGTACCAACAGAAGCAGGCCACAATGCGAACAGGTCGCCGGCTGCGTCGTGACATTCTCGGTGATGCCCTTGCAGTGCACGCACTGCATGCGCCTTGCCAGCGAGCCGCGATGCTCGGTCTGCATGGAGGTGTGATCGATGCCGGCTTCGAGCGCCACCTGCATGGCCTGGCCGATCAGCCCTTCGGTGCCGGCGAGATAGAGGCGCAGACCCATATGCGCGTTGGTCAGCGTCTGCCTCAGACGTGGCAGCAGACTGGCGAAGGACGGCGCGATGTGCAGTTGCGCCGGCTTCAACGCTTCGAGAGCGGCAACGTATTGGCCGTCAGGACCGGGAATGAAGACGATTTCGGCCCCGTCGAAGAACCCGCCCGGAGCCCTGGCGGCCATGTCCGTTATCGCGAGCGCGCCTTCCGCATCCGCTAGGAAAAGATGATGCGTGCCGGGCTGCGGAGACAAGGTCCCGTAAATCGGCCGGCTGATGATGGTCTTGGCTGCCATTCTGTCTTTGTGCCTCGAAACCCCTCGTCGATTATGCCTCAGCCTTTCGCCGTGCGCTTGGTCTTCTTGGGATCGTCGAACGGCAAGGGCTGCGCCGTCGCCTTGATGGGACCGCTCTTGTTGCGGATTTCGAGCTTGGTGTCCTTGACAGCGCAGTCGACGTCGAGCCGGGCGATGCCCATCGATTTCTCGACCAGCGGCGAATACATGGCGCAGGTGACCACGCCGACCTTTTTGCCGTCGCGATAGATCGGAGCGCCTTCATCGGCCGGTTCCTTGCCGTCGAGCAGGACGCCGTAGATCTTGAAGCGCTCCTTGCCTTTCAGGCGATAGTGCTCTTCGGCGCCGCGGAACCCGGTCTTGCCGGGGCTGACGGTGAAGTCGAGCCCGAGTTCCCAAAGCGTGTCGCCGGGGCCTTCGTTCTCGAACGGGTATTTCTGCGAATTGTCATAGGGGTAGAACAAGAGGTAGCTCTCGACGCGCAGCATATCGAGGGTGGTGAAGCGGCACGGTATGATGCCGGCGCCCTTGCCCTCGTCGAGGATCCTGTCCCAGATCGTGCCGGCGTCCTGGCCACGGCAGAAGATCTCGTATCCGCGCTCGCCGGTATAGCCGGTGCGCGAGATCATGACGGGGAAGCCGAACAGCTGCGTCTGCATGTGATGGAAATAGTTGAGGTCGCGGATGCCGGACACGTGCTTGGCCAGATAGTCGACCGCCGCCGGCCCCTGCAGCGACAAATCGTGCAGATTGTCGTCGAAGCGCAGCGACACGTCGCGGCCCATCGCCGCCCGCTGCAGTTCCTCGTGGCCGGTGCCCGAGCCGTGCACCACCATCCAGGAATTCGGTCCCGTGCGGTAGAGGATGCAGTCGTCGGTGAACTTTCCCGCTTCGTTCAGCATGCAGGCATAGGCCGACTTGCCGGGATAGATTTTTTCGGCGTCGCGCGTTGTGGCGAGGTCGATGAGATGCGAGGCGTGCGGCCCTGTGATGTGCACCTTCTTCAGGCCGGAAACATCCATGAGCCCGGCCTTGGTGCGGATGGCGATATATTCCTCATCGGCATCCTTGTCGTAGGTCCAGGCGGTGCCCATACCGCTCCAGTCTTCGAGTTTCGACCCCAGAGCGCGATGGCGATCCGCCAGGGTTGAAAATCTCCAGGATGCCGTCATCCGCTCGTCCTCCGTTCGAAAATCCTGCTGTTCCCTGCTCCTTTGCCTGAGGCCGGAGCTTTGGACGGAATATTGACCGCAAACGCGGGAAGCCTGCAATCCCCTTGAAGCAAATAATTTCATTGTCAGGCAAAATTGTTCACTCGAAACGAGCGGTTAACGCCACGTAAATTGGTCTTGACAAGTCCGAGATTCGGGCGGAACTTATGAAAAAAATTTCACTCTCTTGAAAGAGAGCGGCGGGCGGTGGATTCGGAACCGGACGTCGGCAAAGAAGGGGAAAACCGATGTCAGACCTGCAGCAGCGCATCGAGGCGCTGTACCGCTCCGACTTGCGCGGATCCGCGCTCCTGATCGTCTGCCTGTGGGCGACGATCCTCTTCGTCCTCTTCATGACATGGCCATACATTCCGCAGGGCGGCATCAAGGCCGTCGTTGCTCTGGCCGCAGCCGCGGTGCTCATCTTCAACACAGCAGCCATCCTGGCGATGGTCAAACACTACAAGGAAGACAAGGAGTTCATCTACGGGCTCGACATCAAGAACGCCGACGCGTCCCGCAACCGCAAGTCCTGAGGGGAGAAACAATGTCCCGCTATACGCCGCCGGAGCAGAGCAAGGCCGGGCAAGTCTTCGATATCGCCATTGTCGTGGTCGCCATCTTCGTGGCGCTGTGGCTGCCGCTGAAGCTTGGTCTTGCCGGTGCCGCGAAATCCATCGATGCGCTCGATGCCAAGACCTGGGAAGCGCTCGGGCAGAATCCGACCATGGCGTCGATCTGGGAAAAGCTCGGCTATACGCCGGAGACCGCGCACGACGTCATCCAGAACCGGTTCCACTACATCATCGACTGGCCGACGCTGATCATCATGGCGGCCGTGCTGATCGGTTATTTCGTGTTCCTGTTCCGGGCATCCGACCGCGAATATCGCGATGTCATCAACGAAAAGTTCGACGACAAATAGAGTTTGACGACGAAGAATTTGGGGACACGATCATGTGGGTGGCACTCTCTTACGCATGCTGGGGCATCTCGATCGTGCTCGCGCTTTGGATGCTCTACGACTGGTTCAAGGTCGATACGAACTACTCCGAGGACGTTCTGACCTCGTCGCGCGAAGGCGAGCTTGAAGCCGTTTCCGAAAAACACCGGATCTGAGTGGGGATTGATCGATGACGGTCGCGCTTGAAACCACCACCACAATTCACGGCGATCGGGTATCGCTGCTTCGGGTGCTTGGCCCGGCCCATGTCTGGGCGCTCGGTGTCGGCATCGTTCTGGTCGGCGAGTTCACCGGCTGGAATTTCTCGGCCGACAAGGGCGGCGCGCTGGCGGCCCTGATCGTGTGCTGGGTCGTCGGGCTGCTCTACACCTCGGTGGCCATGATCGATTCCGAGGTGACGTCGACGGTGGCCGCCGCCGGCGGCCAATATGCGCAGGCCAAGCACATCGTTGGCCCGCTGATGGCGTTCAACGTCGCGCTCTTCCTGGTTTTTGCCTACACGATGCTGGAAGTGTCCGATGCCATCCTGCTCGGCGACACCATCGTCGCCAAGGCGGGTGTAGAAGGGCTAACCCACAATTCCTTCATCGCCGCCACCATCGTGGTTCTGGCCTGGCTCAACTATCGCGGCGTGCTGATGACGCTCAACGTCAACTTCGTCATAACGGCCATCGCCTATGTCTCGATCGTCGTCCTGTTCTTCTCGGTCAGCCCGTGGACGCAAGGCGCGGTGCTGAAGCTCAACGAACTGGTCACTCCAGGCAACGCGCTGCCCTATGGCTGGATCGGCGTCATCGCCGCCTTCCAGTTCGGCATCTGGTATTATCTCGGCATCGAAGGCACCACGCAGGCGGCCGAGGAAGTGCGCTCGCCCGCACGTTCCCTGCCCTACGGCACCATGGCCGGCATGATCACGCTTCTGATCGCCGCCGCCATGACCTGGTATGTCTGCGCCTCGCTGATGCCTTGGGAATATCTCGGCATCACCTATTATCCGCTGTGGGACGCCGGCAAGCTGACCGGCAGCCCGCTGCTGGAGAACCTTCTGTTCATAGCGACGCTGCTCGCCGCGCTTGCCTCCGCCAATGGCTGCATCAACGACGCGGCGCGCGCCTGGTTCTCGCTTGGCCGCGACCGCTATCTGCCGAGCTGGTTTTCGGCGGTCCATCCGAAATACCGCACGCCCTACCGGTCGATCCTGTTCCTGCTGCCAATCGCACTGGCCTTCGCCTTCATCGCCGATCTCAACCAGGCGATCACCTTCTCGATCCTGTCGGGCGTGCTGCAATACACTTTCATGAGCATCAACATCATGATGTTCAGGAAGAAGTGGCCGCTGGGCTCGATCCGCCGCGGCTACACGCACCCCTTCCATCCGTTGCCGGCAATCGTCCTGTTCTGCCTGTGCGTGGTGACCTTCTTCGCCATCTTCCTCGGCTTCGGCTCGCAGTTGATCGCCATGGTCGCCTTTTATTTCCTGATCTCGCTGTGGTTCCATTTCTACCGCTACAAATTCGTGCGGCGGGGCGACCAGTTCACCATGCCGTGGCCGAAGCCGCAGGGCTATTGATGGGAGTAGGCCCGCCCAGGATCTGGACGGGCCTTGCACGAAAAATGTCCGAAGTGACATCAGCACTGCTTGCCGGGGCAATTGTCCTGGCTCTCGTCCTTCATTTTGCGTGGCTGGCACGCCGCAGCCGCGACAGGACCTCGGCAGCGCTCGCCGACGACGATGCCAGCATTCGCACCGTCGTCGCGGACGCGGCCAATGTCTCGGACGGCACCGCCGGCGTCATCACCTGGGAAGGTTCGTGGAACGGCCAACGCGTCCAGTTGCGCACCATCGTCGACACGCTGGCGACGCGGAAACTGCCGGCGCGCTGGCTTAGTGTTTCGATCACCGAGAAGGTCGCGGTACCCGCCATTTTCGATATGATGATGCGGCCGGGCTCACCGACGACCTTCTCCAATTTCGATCATCTGGACCATACGCTGCCGAAAGCTCCGGGATTTCCAGCCGAAGCGGTGCTGCGGACGGATCGCAGAGGCACGCGTTTCCCGCAAGGCATCATCGCCGGTCATCTTGAAACCTTTGCGGATGGCCGCGCCAAGGAGCTGCTGATCACGCCAAACGGAGTGCGCATCGTGTGGCTGCTGGCCGAGGCAGAGCGGGCACGCTACGGCGTCTTCCGGCAAGCAGCGTTCGGTGACACGCGGATCGATGCGACGCTGATCGAGCGGCTGCTCGTCTCTCTCTCGAAGCTGCGGGACGCCATCAACCAAGGCGAACGGCAGGTGGCATGAGCACTTCAAACACATCGCCGGCACCCGTGAGCCCTTATCTCGTGATGGGCGCCGCAATCGTGCTGCCGGCAAGCGGTCATGTCATTCTTGGCGTACCCGTGCGCGGACTGCAGTTCCTTTTCTTCATGGTCATCCTGGCCTGGGTGACCGCCAAGATTTCGCCGCCGGATGCGAGCTTCGTCGGCCGTCATGCGGGCGGCTTTCTGCTCTATGCGCTGTCGATCCTCGACGCCTACAAGATCGCCCGCATCCGTACCGCCAAATGGGCTCATAATGCCCGACCGCAGAGCGATAATACGCAGAGTGGCATTGAGCCGCATACGTAATCAGAGGAAAATTTTTTTCATCCCATTGAATTCCAGGATTTCATTCGGTACATCATCTCTAGTCACAAACGTCGGGAGGCTGACATGTGCGGAATCGTTGGACTTTTCCTGAAGGACAAGGCGCTGGAGCCGAAGCTCGGCGCGATGCTGTCGGAGATGCTGGTATCGCTCAGCGATCGCGGCCCTGACAGCGCCGGCATCGCCATCTATGGCGCGACATCAGGCAACGAGGCCAAGATCACCATCCAGTCGCCGAAGCCGGAACGCGATTTCCGCGGCCTGGACGCCGAACTCGCCAAGGCTCTCGGAGCGCCGGTGAGCATTGCGGTCAAATCGACACACGCGGTGGTCAGGACCACGCCCGACAAGGTCGACGCGGCGCGTGAAGCCCTTCAGTCGCTCAGGCCCGACATCCGCATCATGGGCGCCGGCGAAGCGGTGGAGATCTACAAGGAAGTCGGCCTGCCCGAAGCTGTCGTCGATCGCTTCGATGTCCGCAAGATGACCGGCACGCATGGCATCGGCCACACCCGCATGGCGACGGAATCGGCGGTGACGACGATGGGCGCGCATCCATTCTCGACGGGTGCCGACCAGTGCCTGGTGCACAATGGTTCGTTGTCCAACCACAACAATGTCCGCCGCGAGCTGGTGCGCGAAGGCATGAAATTCGAGACCGAGAACGATACCGAGGTGGCGGCCGCCTACCTTTCCTCGCAGATGGCCCATGGCAAGAACCTCGGCGAGGCACTGGAAGGCACGCTCTCCGACCTCGACGGCTTCTTCACCTTCGTCGTCGGCACCAAGAACGGTTTTGGCGTGGTGCGCGATCCGATCGCCTGCAAGCCCGCCGTGATGGCCGAGACCGACCAGTATGTCGCCTTCGGCTCGGAATATCGCGCGCTGACCAAACTGCCCGGCATAGACAATGCGAGGGTCTGGGAACCGGAGCCCGCAACCGTCTATTTCTGGGAGCATTGAGTTCATGCCGGCAACCTCCAAGGCAATGCGCGACAGCCATGCGCGCGTCTTCGACCTCGACGTCCTGTCGCTGCGCGAACTCAACCAGGCGCTGCACAATCTGGCTCCCGGCTCGAACGAGACGGCGTGGGAAGTGCTCAACCCGAAAGGCAGCCATTCGGTCGCCGTCGGCGTCGACCAGCCCGTCAGCATCGATGTGCGCGGCAGCGTCGGCTATTACTGCGGCGGCATGAATTCGGGCAGCGCGATCACCGTGCATGGTTCGGCCGGCCCGGGCGTCGGCGAGAACATGATGTCGGGTTCCATCGTCATCAAGGGCGACGCCAGCCAGTATGCCGGCGCCACCGGCAAGGGTGGGCTGCTGGTCATCGAAGGCAATGCGTCGTCGCGCTGCGGCATCTCAATGAAGGGCATCGACATCGTCGTGCACGGCAATATCGGCCACATGTCGGCCTTCATGGCGCAGTCCGGCAATCTCGTGGTGCTGGGCGATGCCGGCGACGCGCTGGGCGATTCCATCTACGAGGCGCGGCTCTTCGTACGCGGCAAGGTCGACAGCCTGGGCGCCGACTGCATTGCCAAGGAGTTGCGGCCCGAGCATCTGGAGTTGCTGCAGGGTCTGCTGGATCGCGCCGGCGTGACCGGCGTCAAGCCGTCGGAGTTCAAGCGCTACGGCTCGGCGCGCACGCTCTACAATTTCAATATCGACAACGCCGACGCGTATTGAGGCAGCATGACCTATCGCAACCCGCCGACGACGCCGCGCAAATCCGCGACCTTCGACGACTACACGCTTTCCGAAATCCGCCGCGCCGCGGCGACCGGCATCTACGATATCAGAGGTGCCGGCGCCAAACGCAAGCTGCCGCATTTCGATGATCTTCTGTTTCTCGGCGCCTCGATTTCGCGCTATCCGCTGGAAGGCTACCGCGAGCGCTGCGACACGTCAGTGGTGCTGGGGTCGCGGCATGCGAAGAAGCCGATCGAACTAAAGATCCCGATCACCATCGCCGGCATGAGCTTCGGCTCGCTATCCGGCCCGGCCAAGGAAGCGCTCGGGCGCGGCGCGACGCTGTCGGGCACATCGACTACGACCGGCGATGGCGGCATGACCGAGGAAGAACGCGGTCATTCCAAGCAACTGGTCTATCAGTACCTGCCGTCGCGCTATGGCATGAACCTGCGCGACCTGCGCCGCGCCGATGCCATCGAAGTCGTCGTCGGCCAGGGCGCCAAGCCCGGCGGCGGCGGCATGCTGCTTGGCCAGAAAATTTCCGATCGCGTCGCCGAGATGCGGACGCTGCCGAAAGGCATCGACCAGCGCTCGGCCTCGCGCCACCCCGACTGGACCGGCCCGGACGACCTTGAGATCAAGATCCTCGAATTGCGTGAAATCACCGACTGGGAAAAGCCGATCTACATCAAGGTCGGTGGCGCCCGCCCCTACTATGATACGGCACTCGCGGTGAAGGCCGGCGCCGATGTCGTGGTGGTCGACGGCATGCAGGGCGGCACGGCGGCGACGCAGGAAGTGTTCATCGAAAATGTCGGCCAGCCGACGCTCGCCTGTATCAGGCCAGCCGTGCAGGCGCTGCAGGATCTCGGCATGCACCGCAAGGTGCAGCTGATCGTCTCCGGCGGCATCCGCAACGGCGCCGATGTCGCCAAGGCGCTGGCGCTCGGCGTCGACGCGGTGTCGATCGGCACGGCGGCACTCGTGGCGCTCGGCGACAATGATCCCCGCTGGGAGGCGGAGTACAACGAACTCGGCACCACCTCAGGCGCCTATGACGACTGGCATGAGGGCAAAGACCCTGCCGGCATCACCACGCAGGATCCGGAACTGATGAAGCGGGTCGACCCCGTGGCCGCCGGGCGCCGGCTGGCGAACTATTTGAAGGTGATGACGCTGGAGGCGCAGACCATCGCCCGCGCCTGCGGCAAGAACAGCCTGCACAATCTCGAACCCGAGGACCTCGTCGCATTGACGATCGAGGCCGCCGCCATGGCCGGCGTGCCGCTGGCCGGCACCAACTGGATACCGGGAAAGAACGGCTTCTAGAACACATCCAAAGACATAAGCGAGGAACTATAATGGGGAACGATCTCGCCGCATTCGCCAAAGAGAACGGCGTCAAATATTTCATGATTTCCTACACTGACCTGTTCAGTGGCCAGCGCGCCAAGCTGGTGCCGGCGCAGGCGATCGCCGACATGCAGAAGGACGGTGCGGGCTTCGCCGGGTTCGCCACCTGGCTTGATCTGACGCCGGCGCATCCCGACATGCTGGCGGTGCCGGATCCGGACTCGGTCATCCAGCTGCCATGGAAACCGGAAGTCGCCTGGGTCGCCGCCAACTGCATCATGGACGACAAGGAGGTCGGCCAGGCGCCACGCAACACGCTGAAGCGGCTGATCGCCGAGGCAGCCGCCGACGGCATGCATGTCAAGACCGGCGTCGAGGCCGAGTTCTTCCTGATCTCGCCGGACGGCAAGGCGATCTCCGACGAATACGACACGGCTTCGAAGCCTTGCTACGACCAGCAGGCGGTGATGCGCCGTTACGATGTCATCGCCGAGATCTGCGACCACATGCTGGCGCTCGGCTGGGGCGCCTACCAGAACGATCACGAGGACGCCAACGGCCAGTTCGAGATGAACTGGGCCTTCGACGATGCGTTGCCGACCGCCGACAAGCACTCCTTCTTCAAGTTCATGGTCAAGTCGATCGCTGAAAAGCATGGGCTGCGCGCGACTTTCATGCCCAAACCCTTCCAGGGCCTGACCGGCAATGGCTGCCATGCCCATATCTCGGTGTGGGACGAGACCGGCAAGACCAATGTGTTTGCCGACAAGTCGATGGAACTCGGCCTCTCGGCCAAGGGCAAGAATTTCCTCGGCGGCATCATGAAGCACGCTTCGGCGCTTGCCGCGATCACCAATCCGACGGTGAATTCTTACAAGCGCATCAACGCGCCGCGCACCATTTCGGGCGCGACCTGGGCGCCGAACACGGTGACCTGGACCGGCAACAACCGCACCCACATGGTGCGCGTGCCGGGGCCGGGCCGCTTCGAGCTGCGCCTGCCCGACGGCGCGGCCAACCCGTATTTGCTGCAGGCCGTCATCATCGCCGCCGGCCTCGACGGCATCCGCTCCAAGGCCGACCCCGGCAAGCGCTACGACATCGACATGTACCAGCTCGGCCATACCGTCACGGATGCGCCGAAACTGCCGCTCAACCTGCTCGACGCGCTGCGCGAGTTCGACCACGACAAATCGCTCAAGGCGGCGCTGGGTGAGGAATTTTCGTCGGCATACCTAAAGCTGAAGCACCAGGAATGGAATTCCTATGCTTCGCACTTCACGCAGTGGGAGCGCGACCACACGCTGGATATCTAAGCTCCAACGCGTAGGGCGAGCGGCCTTGGAATGATTTTATGAAATACTCGATCTTCTCGCTCGCCCGCGCCGCTCTTTCCGGCCACAAGAACTGGCAACGCACCTGGCGCGACGCCGCGCCGAAGGATCGCTATGACGTCGTGATCATCGGCGGTGGCGGCCATGGGCTGGCCACCGCCTGGTTCCTGGCCAGCGAGTTCGGCATCAAAAATGTCGCGGTGCTGGAAAAGGGCTGGATCGGCTCCGGCAATGCCGGCCGCAACACCACCATCATTCGCTCCAATTACGGCCTGCCCGGCAATACCGGCTTCTACGAATTGTCGATGAAGCTGTGGGAGCGGATGGAGCAGGACCTCAACTACAACGCGATGGTCAGCCAGCGCGGCGTCATCAACCTCTACCATTCCGACGCGCAGCGCGACGCCTATGCGCGGCGCGGCAACACCATGCGCATCAACGGTATCGACGCCGAACTGCTCGACCTGGCGGCGGTCAGGAAGATGATCCCGTTCCTGAATTTCGACAATGCGCGCTTTCCCGTGCAGGGCGGGCTGCTGCAACGGCGCGGCGGCACGGCGCGGCACGACGCCGTGGCCTGGGGCTACGCCCACGCTGCCAGCGAACTCGGCGTCGACATCATCCAGAACTGCGAAGTCACCGGCTTTGTTAGGGACGCCAACGGCAAGGTGACCGGCGTCGAGACGTCGCGCGGCAGGATCGGCGCCGGCAAGGTCGGCATGGCAGTAGCCGGCTCTTCGTCTCGCGTCGCGGCAATGGCCGGCCTGCGGCTGCCGATCGAAAGCCATGTGCTGCAGGCCTTCGTCTCGGAGGCGATCAAGCCTCTCATTCCCGGTGTCATGACCTTCGGCGCCGGCCACTTCTATGTCAGCCAGTCCGACAAGGGCGGGCTGGTCTTCGGCGGCGACATCGACGGCTACAATTCCTACGCCCAGCGCGGCAACATGCCTGTCATGGAAGATGTCTGCGAGGGCGGCATGGCGCTGATGCCGATGATCGGCCGCGTGCGCCTGCTGCGCCAATGGGGCGGCATCATGGACATGTCGATGGATGGTTCGCCGATCATCGACAAGACACCGGTCGACGGGCTCTACCTCAACGCCGGCTGGTGCTATGGCGGCTTCAAGGCGACACCTGGCTCAGGCTTTGTCTTCGCCCATCTGCTTGCCCGCGATGAATCGCATGAGGAGGCCGCCCGCTTCCGTCTCGACCGGTTCCGGTCCGGTGCTGTCATCGACGAAAAGGGCCAGGGCGCCCAACCGAACCTGCACTGAAGGCGGCTGGAACCATGCGCATCACCTGTCCCTTCTGCGGCGAACGCGAACTCGGCGAATTCACCTATCTCGGCGACGCCAAGCCGGTGCGGCCGGCACCTGGAGCATCGGAAGATGAGGTCTACGATTACGTCTATCTGCGCGACAACATCGCCGGCGTGATGGACGAGAACTGGTATCACGGCGGCGGTTGCCGGGCTTGGCTGAAAGTCACTCGCAACACGCTGACGCACGAGATTTCGGCGGTCGAACCAGCGGCAGGTGCCGGCGCTAGGCAGGTCGCGAAATGAGATTTCCTATCGAACTCGGCGCTGCCCCTCACCTGCCTGCCGGCATCCTCTCCCCGTATAGGGACGGGGAGAGGGGCGCTCCCATCGCCGGTTTCGCCAATCGCCAGCGTTGCAGGAAGAGAGCCAGCATCGCGGCCAGCCGCCTTCTCCCCGTCACTATACGGGGCGAAGTGCCCGACAGGGCGATGAGAGGCGGCGCCGACCTTCCGATTGTGAGGCGTGCATCGTGACTTCCTTTCAACCCAATCGCCTCGCCGACGGCGGTCTTGTCGACCGCTCGGCGCCGCTCAACTTCGGTTTCGACGGCAAGAGCTTCTCCGGTTTCAAAGGCGACACGCTTGCCTCGGCATTGGTTGCCAACGGCGTCAAGCTGGTTGGCCGCTCGTTCAAGTATCACCGCCCGCGCGGCATTCTGACCGCTGGCTCGGAAGAGCCCAACGCGCTGGTCGAATTGCGCGGCGGTGCACGGCGCGAGCCGAACACCAAGGCGACGACGGCGGAGCTCTATGAAGGGCTCGACGCCGCCAGCCAGAACCGCTGGCCGTCGCTCGACTTCGACGTGATGTCGGTCAACCAGCTGTTCGCGCCTATCTTCGTCGCCGGTTTTTACTACAAGACCTTCATGTGGCCGGCGAAGTTCTGGGAAGCGATCTATGAGCCGGCGATCCGCCGTGCCGCCGGTCTTGGCCGCGCCGCGGGCATCGCCGATCCAGACCATTACGACAAGGCCTGGGCGCATTGCGACGTGCTGATCGCCGGCTCTGGCCCGACTGGCCTCGCGGCCGCCCTCGCAGCAGGCCGCAGCGGCGCCCGCGTCATCCTGTGCGAAGAGGATTTTGTCCTCGGCGGCCGGCTGCTTGCCGATGGCGGCATGATCGACGGATTGCCTGCCGCCGAATGGATTGCGCGCACGCTCAGTGAGCTTGCCGCCATGCCCGATGTCCGCATCATGACGCGCACGACGCTGTTCGGCGTCTATGATGGCGGCACCTACGGCGCGATCGAGCGCGTCAACGACCACCTGCCCTCGCCGCCGGAGCACCAGGTGCGCCAGCGGCTATGGCGGATCGTGGCCAAGCGCTGCGTCGTCGCGGCGGGCGCGCTCGAACGGCCAATCGTCTTTGCCGGCAACGACACGCCGGGCGTGATGATGGCGTCCGCCATGCGCAGCTATATCGCACGTTACGCCGCGGCGCCGGCCAAGCGCATCGCCCTGTTCACCAACAATGAGGATGGCTGGCGCACGGTCGAGACGGCACTCGGCGCCGGGCTGCAGGTCGCTGCCGTGATCGACGCGCGCGCGGAAATCGCGCCCGAGCAGCGCTCGCTTGCCAGCAAGAGCGGCTTTCCCGTCCTGCATGGCACCGTCAGCGGCATCGACGGCGGCAAGAATGGCGTGCGCAAGATTTCCGTCGCACTCACCGGCGGCGCGCGTGCCGAAGTAGAAGCCGATGGGCTTGCCGTTTCCGGCGGCTGGAACCCGGCGGTCGGGCTCACCTCCTATCATCGCGGGCGACCGAAATGGCGCGACGACATCGCCGCCTTCGTGCCCGACGGCGCGCCGCCCGGCATGGTTGCCGCGGGTGCCGCCAACGGCGCCTTCGGACTTGGCGCCTGCCTGCGCGAAGGATTTGCGGCGGGCGCGGCGGCGGCACGTGATGCCGGACACGGCAATGGTACAGGCTCCACGCCGGTGGCCGACGACCAAGCTTTTTCGCTCACGCCGCTGTGGCATGTCGCGGGCAAGGGCAAAGCCTTTGTCGACCAGCAGCATGATGTCACCGCATCGGATATCGAGCTGGCGCAGCGCGAAGGTTTTGAATCGGTCGAGCACCTGAAGCGCTACACCACGCTTGGCATGGCAACCGACCAGGGCAAGACCTCGAACGTCGCCGGCCTCGCCATCATGGCGGCGATCACAGGCAAATCCATTCCCGAGACCGGCACGACAATCTACCGGCCGCCCTATGTGCCGGTCGCCATAGGCGCCTTCGCCGGCCATCATCGCGACGAGACTTTTCACGCGACGCGGCTGACGCCGTCGCATCACTGGGCCGCCGAACAGGGCGCGATCTTCGTCGACACCGGTCTGTGGAAGCGCGCGCAATGGTATCCGCGCGCCGGCGAGAAGGACTGGCTGGAATCGGTGACCCGCGAGGTCAAGGCAGTGCGCTCCGGCGTCGGCTTCTGCGATGTCTCGACGCTTGGCAAGATCGACGTGCATGGCGCCGACGCCGGCGCCTTCCTCGACCGCGTCTACATCAATACCTTCTCCAATCTTGCGGTGGGAAAAGCGCGCTACGGACTGATGCTGCGCGAGGACGGCATCGTCTACGATGACGGCACCACGTCGCGTCTGGCCGAGGACCACTATTTCCTGACCACCACCACGGCCAAGGCCGGACTGGTGATGCAGCATCTCGAATTCTGCCGGCAGGTGCTGTTCCCTGAACTCGATGTCCAGCTGACTTCGGTCTCCGACCAGTGGGCGCAATTTTCGATCGCCGGACCCAAAACCCGCGACCTGTTGAAAGAGATCGTCGATTCTTCGGAAGACCTTTCCAACGAAGGCTTCCCCTTCATGGGCGTACGCGAAGTCGCGTTGCGCGGCGGCGTCAAGGCGCGGCTGTTCCGCATCTCCTTCTCCGGCGAAATGGCGTTCGAGATTTCGGTGCCGGCGCGCTACGGCGAGGCGATGGCCCGCAATCTGATGATCGCGGGCCAGCCGTTCGGCGTGACGCCTTACGGCACCGAGGCGCTCGGCGTCATGCGCATCGAAAAAGGCCATGTCGCGGGACCGGAACTCAGCGGCACGACCACCGCGGCCGATCTCGGCCTCGGCAAGATGATGTCGACCAAGAAAGATTTCATCGGCCGCGTGATGGCCGGCCGCGAGGCGTTGGTTGCTGCGGATCGGCAGGTCGTCGTCGGCATCAAGCCGACCGACAAAACGCGACGGCTACGCTCCGGCGCGCACATCATTCCGAAGGGGCAGACAGCCGGGCCTGATAACGACCAGGGCTACGTCACCTCGGTCTGCTTCTCGCCGATATCAGACCAATGGATCGGGCTTGGGCTTGTCGAACGCGGTCGCGAGCGCATCGGCGAGATCGTGCATGCGCACGATCCGCTGCGCGGCGAAAACTATGACGTCGAGATTTGCAACCCCGTGTTCTACGATCCGGATGGAGGGCGCCAGCGTGGCTGAGTTTTCCTGGGAAACCCGCAGCCCGCTCGATTGCGCGCTGGTTTCGGGACCGTATGGCGCGCATGGCGAGGCCGGCGTCACCCTGACCGAAATTCGCAATTTCGATCTGGTCCAGGTGATGGCGCGACGCGGCAAGGCGGCCGAGATGGCGAGCGCCGCTAACGCGCATTTCGGCGTAGCGGTTCCGGAAACACCGAAGACGGCTGGAGCAGCCGAAGCCACGCTCATCTGGTCGGGACCGGATCAGTTCTTCGTGCTGTCGAAAGGCGGCAGACATCAGGTGGGGTCGCTGGCTCCAGGTTTCGCGGCCTCGGCTTCGCTGTCGGACCAGTCGCATGCGCGGGTGTTGATCCGCATTTCCGGCGACAAGGCGCGCGCCCTGCTCGCCAAACTGTCGTCGATCGATCTATATCCAGCGGCGTTCCCGGTCGGAACCGCGGCAGCCACCTCGATGGACCACACCAGCGTCGCGCTGTGGCGCGGCAATGATGCGCGGGACGGACAGGCGGTGTTCAACGTCCTGGTGTTCGCGACGTTCGCCGAGAGCTTGTGGCATACTATGCTGGACTCGGGTGCCGAGTATGGTGTCGAGATCGGGCATTCGGAGGACTTGGCGTAGCATGGCGCACCTGTCCTTCTCCCCTTGCGGGCCTGTTGCGCAATTCTGGCATTGTGATTCACTTCGATTATTGCTCGGAGGGATTTGCGATGGCGGTGAAGCGGA